>CAYUQN010000006.1:0-42532 GCA_964446815.1 uncultured Oscillospiraceae bacterium
ATCACAATATCTGCGGCAGAAAGATCGCCATTCTGGAAAACGGCTCATGGGCGGCAACCTCCGGCAAGCTGATGCGTGACAGCCTTTCCAAGCTCCGCAATACCGAATTCATCGGTGAGACCTTCTCCATAAAGTCCGATATCAAGGAGTCCCAGCTCTCGACTCTCTACGCTCTTGCGGATGAGATCGCCGCCGATATCGTACCGCAGCGTCCCGTCATCGCAGTTAGCGAGAGCCGCAGCGTTGCCGAGAATGTCGACAATGCGGCGTTCAATAAGTTCAGCTACGGTGTCGAAGTCCTGACTACCAAGGTCGACGGCAAGGACTACGGCTGCATAATCAATACCGCAGGTCAGGTCGCGGCAGGCGATCCCAAGAAGCTGACCATCTCCGTCATAAAGAAGAACAACACCTGCGACATGGTGATGAAGGCAGGCAAGTTCAATATCTCGATACTCACCGAGGAAGCACCCTATTCCGTGTTCCGGCACTTCGGCTTCCGGTCCGGCAGGGATGTCGATAAGTTTGCCGATGTGCCCTACGATGTCCGCACCGAAAACGGCATCCGCTATATACCTCAGTACACCAATGCGGTGCTGTCCTGTGAGGTCATCGACGTAAGAGATCTCGACACGCAAATGCTGTTTATCGCAAATGTCGTCGAGGCAAAGGTTCTGTCAAATGACAAGAGCTGCACCTATGCCTACTACCATGCTCACATAAAGCCCAAGAAGAATCCGGCATCCGACAGGCCCGAGGGCTATGTCTGCAAGGTCTGCGGCTACTTCCACGAGGGCAGCGAGCTTCCGGAAGACTTCATCTGCCCCCTGTGCAAGCACGGTGTTGAGGACTTCGAGCACGTTGTTCCCGAAAAGAAGGAAAAGAAGAAAGGCTATATCTGCAAGGTCTGCAATCACTTTGAGCCCTGCGACGGCGAGCTTCCCGAGGATTACGTCTGCCCCATCTGCCACCACGGCACAGAAGACTTCGAACCGGCGGAGCAGTAAGCTGACAGTTAAACAGAAAAACAGGAGCGTTTCACGCTCCTGTTTTTTTCTGTTTATATTACGCTTTCTTTTTTCGTAGAGTAATGTAGTGGATGGTCATGAGGACGATGAAGACGCTGCTGCAATAGCCGAAGATCGGATAGATGAGGCCGATGAGATCCCCAAAGCCGAACAGGCTTCCGCAGAACATGAGCAGTGCCGTCACTAAGATGAGCGGCTTATGCAGCTTATCCCCGAGCTTCATTTTCAGCTTCAGCGAATTTGTCAGCGCAACGGATGCGGACACAGCCGTACCGAACATCGCAAGCAGCAGCAAGACACCGTAGATGATGCCGAATATCGGAGCTATGCTCCCTGCGAAGCTCAGCATAGGAAGCTCCGCCTCATAAAATCTCGGTGCCGAGGATACGCATAAAAGCACGCTCCCTGCCGTCAGGAGCAGCACCGAGGCTCCGAGTGCGACACCGCCGATTATGCTTCCCGTGCCCTTTGTATGCCGTCCCAGAGGTGCCACGACGGCGATGCCGGCAAACAGATTATAGCAGGCAAAGGAGATTGCAGCAACGATCCACGAGGACATGAGCGGATTGTTACCCGCCGATGCGGAGCTCGGCGCAAAGCCGTAGCGGCTCAAAGCCACGACTCCGAAGGCGAGGGAGAACATCGCAAGCAGCGGCACCGTTGCCGAGAAGACCGACACCATGCCCGACAGCCCCAAAAGCGATACTGCCGCAACACAGGCGGCAAACGCCAAGCTCCCCGTCCATGTCGGTATCCCGAACAGATCGCCGGCCAAGGCTCCGGCTCCTGCGGTCATGATCGTGCCTATCCCGAACAGCAAAAGCAGTGACAGCAGCGTCACCGCAAATCGCAATGCACCGTGCCCCTCACCTGCGATGAGCTTATCGGCTTCGTCAAAGCCGGTAAGTCGATTCAGCCTCAGCATGAGCACGCCGACAGCCGAAAGCAAGGCTATCGCAACAAAGAGCCCGAGGATCCCCAAGACCCCAAAGCTCCCGAAAAACTGCCAAAGCTCCTGTCCCGAAACGTAGCCTGCTCCGAGGAAGCAGCCCGCAAAGGACAAGCCCAATTGTAATGCTCCGAGTTTCTTCATAGCTCTCTCCGTTTCTTTAAGCTGAGGGGTTTGGTACCCCTCGGCTTACTGCCATTATTAGGGTAAGGGCAGCGGAAGTCAATAGACAAAAGCGGTCAATATGAAAAATTTCGCACAATGTGTTGAATTTTGAAAAAAGCTGTGGTATTTTGTATTCAACGAGGTGATCCCGATGAACACATTAAGAAAAGAAGACCGTCGAGTGAAGTACACCAAGCTGGCTATCAGGGAGGCATTTCTCTCCTTGCTTGACGAAAAGCCCCTTGACAAGATCAGCGTTACCGAGATTTGCAAGAGGGCGGATATCAACCGAGGTACGTTTTACTCGCATTACACCGATGCCTATGATCTCAAGCAGCATCTTGAGCAGGAGCTCAAGGATGCCTTTGCAAGTCAGAAGGCGACTCAGGGGGTGCAACGTCTCACCGCCGTTGAGAACTTCCGCATACTCAAGGAATATCAGGATATCTGCGGTGTATTCTACGGGCCCAACGGCGATGCCAAGGGTATGTATAACATAATATACGACTACTCCTTCGGATATGTCGAGGAGCTGTTCGGCGGCAAACCGCCCATACCCGAAACGCACACCGAATGTCTCAGGAGTATGCTTGTATCCACCACCAACACCATGCTGCGGTTTTGGTACGAAAACGGCATGAGAGAGGATCCTGCTCTTATGGCAGAGGCACTCAAGGAATTTTGCAATACGGGTGCAAAAAACTTTGTACAGAAAGTTCAGAGCTTTACATAATAATGTTGAAAACTCTGTTGAGATTGTTGGAAATTGAAAGGATAATAATATGAAACGTTTTATTTCACTTCTTTTGGCGGCAATGCTGCTGCTTTCCCTGTGTGCTTGCGGCGGCAGCAGTGACCGTGACAGGGACGATGACAAGGACAAGGACTCGGATAAGGGTTCGGGTGCCATTGCCTTTGAGTACGATTGCGACAGCTCGGATATGTACGATGATGACGGGCTCTACTTTTCTTATATGATAAACTCCGCTAAGGTAACGGAGGGCGTAAGCGTCAAGGCCGCTGCCGAGATAAACAAGGTGCTTGAGGATTCGTACAACGATGCCGTTGAGTATTTCGAGGAATTCAAAGAATCCGCCTATTCCGCTCATATCGACGGCAGTGCTTATTCCCCGTATAGCTATACTTATCAGGTAAATGTAAAGCGTGCAGACGAGGGCGTTATCAGCCTGAGTATTGCCGAGAGCGCTTACGCAGGCGGTGCCCACGGAAGCTCCGGTCAAGTGACATATAACTTCGATACAAAGACAGGTGAGCTGCTTTCCGTTGAAGATCTTTCTGCCGACGGCGATGAGTTTGCACAGTACATAGTGTCCTACATTCAGAGCAGCTACGCCGATACCGTGGTTGGCAATGAGCCCGATCTTTCGCAGGTGTCGAAGCTTTTGGAAAATGGGCAGTGGTACTTCGCATACGAAGGCCTTGTTGTGTTTGCCCAGCAATATGAGATAGCAAGCTATGCTGCCGGTATGCCGAGCTTTGTAGTACCATACTCCGAGCTTGAAGAGCATATAAATAAGAACTATTTGCCCTCATCTCGCAGCGAAATGGGCGATATAGGTCTTTCCGACAAGGGCGATGAGGTCGCAAGCTTCCCCATAAATCCCGACGGTCAGCCCTTCGGACTTTCTGCCGACGGAACGGTGTACGATGTCAGAATCTACGAGGCGGTAATGATGAACGGCTATATCGCACTTAAAGACCTTGTGTACTACCGAAGCTTTATGAACGACGGCGAATACATCGGCGTGACACGGTATATTCCCGATGTCTACTGCAACATCATTGTTTGCTACACCGATGCCGATGGCGTTGAACATTCCTACGGCGTTGCTCAAAGCGGCAAGGACGGTTCGGTATACCTCGACGATAACTGGAGAAGCTGATAATACAGAGAAGCTGAAATCCCCGAAAAGATTTTCTTTTCGGGGATTTCGGTCTGTCTGTTGTTTTATTTTACCCTGACGGATATTTCACCGAAGCGGAGGGTGCGGAGGCTGCTTTGGCAGTGGTCGGGATCCGAAACTATGAGGCCGAAATCGTCGCTTACGCCCTCGGCAAATGCCGCTTCCTCGCCGTTTGGGGACAGTATGCGTATCTCATGCCCCGGAACAAAGCACAGCTTTCGGTAATCCTCAAGGTACGCTTTGTCATCATTCATCCAGACCTCGAACATTTTTTCCGTTTCTTTTACAATCTCAAGAGCAAGCACACCGCGTTCAACGCATTTTCCCGTCTGCGACAGCAGCGACCCTGCGATATCGCGAAGCTCCGGAGGAAAATCCTCCTCAAGAGCCGACACATTGACTCCGACACCGGCGATAACGCTGTGCACAACGCCGTTCTCAATGACGCTTTCGCACAGTATGCCGCATATTTTTTTGCCCTTGAGGTAGATATCGTTGACCCATTTGATCTCGGGCATCACACCGCAAACGCTGCTTATCGCCCTGCACACCGCCACCGCAAGATTCGGTGTCAAGCTCATTGCCTTTTGCGGCGGGCAATCGGGATGCAGCAGCTCGGACATATAAACGCCCTTGCCTGCAAGCGAGAAAAAGCTTCTGCCCATTCTCCCTCTGCCGGAGCTCTGCCCATCGGCTATGACCACGGTGCCGTGGGGGAGTGTGGGGCTTTTGCGAAGATATGAATTTGTCGAGTCAACGGCTTCAAGGCATATGAGCTTTTCCATTTCTTCACCTCAACACGACATTGGCATCGCCCAAAAGCTCCTTGAGCTCCGCCACCAAGGACGGATGGATGATGCACGGTGCGGAGAGCTTCTTGTTCTCACGCTGACCGTATATAACTATCTGCTGCTCCCCGGGGAACATGGTGAGGATGAGCTCGATCTTCTCCCTGATGGGATCGCTTATGCTCGGAAGCTTGACCCACAGCCTTTGCGGCGGCCGAGGCTTATCGTCCTCCGTTACCGAGGTCAAGGGTCTGACCTGCTCCACCGTGAGCTGGGGCTCCTTTTCGTCTCTGAGTGACAGCCTGCCCCGAACGACTATGGCGGCGTTTTCCTTGATATACTTACCGTAGCTTTCGAGGGCACGGGAGAAGGCGATCAGCTCTATGCTGCCGCTGTCATCCTCAAGGACAATGTAGCTCATAAGCGTATTGTTCTTCGTTGTACGGCTACGCAGGGACTGGACGACACCTGCCACCGTGAGCAATTGACCGTCACGGAAGCTGCTTTGATTCTCGTCCTTTGCGGCTTCGAGTATCGCAGCGGTGGGCACCGCTCCCGCCTTTTGAGCGGCTTCACGGTATTCGTCCATGGGATGACCGCTCAGGTATATGCCCGTAGTCTCCTTTTCCATGGACAGCCTTTCGCTTCTGGAAAACTCCTCAAGCTCCGGTATATCCACCGTCGTCGAGGAATCCGAAAGCTCGGGATCACCGAAAAGATTCATCTGACCGTCGATGTTGTTCCTGCTTTCGTGGGTCATGGACTCTATCATGAGCCCTGCGACCTGAAGCAGCGATCTGCGGCTTTTGCCGAAGCCGTCAAAGGCACCTGCCCGTATCAGATTTTCGGCGGCACGGCGATTGAGCTCCTTGCAGCACATTCTGCGGCAAAAGTCCTCAAAATCTCTGAACTCGCCGTCACGCTCACGGATGGCGATAAGCTCGTTTATAAAGCCTCTGCCTATGCTCTTTATCGCAACGAGGCCGAAGCGTATATTGTCCCCCTCGACGGTGAAATCGGCACCGGAGCGGTTGACATCGGGAGGCAGCAGGGCAATGCCCATACTGCGGCACTCGGCTATATACTCCGCCACATGGGTGCTTGAATCCAGCACCGAGGACAGCAGAGCCGCCATATACTGCCTCGGATAGCGGCACTTCATATAGGCAGTACGGTAGGCAACTATAGCATAGCTCACCGCGTGAGCCTTGTTGAAGGCGTAGGAGGCAAAGTCAAGTATCTCATCGTAAATGCTGTTGGCGACATTTTCGGGAACACCGCGTTTAACGGCACCGTCTATGCCCCTCACCTCGTCACCGTGGACGAAGGCGACCCTTTCGGCATCTATGACCTTGTGCTTCTTCTTGCTCATGGCACGGCGTATCATATCCGCCTGACCGAGAGAGAAGCCGGCAAGCTTCCTAAATATCTCGATGACCTGCTCCTGATACACGATGCAGCCGTAGGTGACATCGAGTATCGGTCTGAGCAGCTCATGCTTATAGCTGATTTTTTCGGGGTGTGCGGAGCACTCCACAAATCGGGGTATGCTTTCCATGGGGCCCGGTCTGTAGAGCGAAATTATAGCGGTGATATCTTCGATGCTCTTGGGCTTCAGGCTTGTGCATACGCCGGTCATACCCGTGCTTTCAAGCTGGAACACTCCGCTTGTTTTGCCTGCCGACAGCATTTTGAATACCTCCGCATCGCCGTCGGGTATCGTCTCGACCTTGAAATCGGGCTCATCCTCACGCACAAGCGTTGCCGCCGCTTCAAGCACCGTGAGGTTTCGCAGACCCAAAAAGTCCATCTTCAAAAGTCCGAGCTCCTCAAGCGTTGTCATCTGATACTGGGTGACGACGCTTTCGTCGTTTTTCGAAAGCGGCACATACTCGTGTACCGGCTTATCGGTTATGACGACTCCGGCTGCGTGCATCGAAGCGTGCCTCGGCATACCCTCGACCGCCCTTGCCCTGTCAATGAGCGTGTGAACGTTCTCGTCCGATTCATACATATCACGGAAGGGCTTGGAGACTTTAAGCGCATTGTCAAGAGTCATGCCTATCGAAAAGGGTATCTGCTTTGCTATCGCATCGGTCTCGGCAAAGGAGAGATCCATCGCCCTACCTACGTCCCTTATCGCACCTCTTGCCGCCATCGTACCGAAGGTCACGATCTGCGCAACGTGGTCACTGCCGTATTTGCGGTTGACGTAGTCGATGACCTCCGATCTTCGATTGACGCAGAAGTCAATGTCGATATCGGGCATACTGACACGCTCGGGATTCAGGAAGCGTTCGAAATACAGACTGTATTTTATCGGGTCAACGTCCGTGATGCCGAGAGTATAGGATACTACGGAGCCTGCGGCACTGCCTCTGCCGGGGCCTACGGGTATGCCCTTGCCCTTGGCGTAGGCGATGAAGTCCGAGACTATGAGGAAGTAGTCCACAAAGCCCATACGCTTTATCATGCCCAGCTCATACTCGAGCTGGGCAGCAACACTGCCGTCGTCGTCGGGATAACGGGGTGTGAGTCCCTCAAAGCATTTCTTGCGGAGGTATTCGAAGCTGTCCGTCTCACCGTCGGGGAGCTTGAACTTGGGCAGCTTATAATGACCGAACTCAAAGTCGTAGCTGCACATATCCGCTATCTTGGCGGTGTTTTCGATCGCCTCCGGATAATCGGGGAAGAGCCTTCTCATCTCCTCCTCGCTTTTGACATAGAACTCCTCCGTCTCAAACTTGAGCCTTGCCGGATCGTTCAGGCTCTTTTGCATGGATATGCACATGAGAACATCCTGATCCGGAGCGTTTTTCTTTTCGATATAGTGAGCGTCATTCGTCACCGCTATTGGTATCCCCGTCTCACGGTGGATACGCAAAAGCCCATCGGCGGCTCTGCGTTCCGCCGCAATGCCGTGATCCTGCAATTCGAGGTAAAACGAATCCTCACCGAATATTTTTTGCAGCTCCAAGGCCTTTGCCTTTGCCGCCTCATAGTCGCCTCTCAAAAGTGCCCTCGGTATCGCACCGGCTATGCAGCCCGACAGGCACACAAGCCCCTCCGAGTGATCGGAAAGGAGCCTGAGATCGACCCTCGGCTTATTGTAAAAGCCCTCGGTGAAGGAGCGTGACACGATATCGCACAAATTCTTGTAGCCGGTCTCGTTTTTGCACAGCAAAATGAGATGAGTGTATTCCGCATCGACGTTGTGATCCTTGTCAAAGCGGCTTCTCGGCGCAACGTATACCTCACAGCCGATGATGGGCTTGATGCCCTCCGCCTTACACGCCTTATAAAATGCCACGGCACCGTACATGACACCGTGGTCGGTTATCGCAACGGCGGTCTGCCCCAGCTCCTTTATGCGTTGGGGCAGCTTTTCAATACGACAGGCACCGTCAAGCAGCGAATATTCCGTATGAAGATGAAGATGTACAAAGCTCATAGGCTCACCACACAAATCATTCCCCGTTCCGCTCCTTGGCGGCGAGGTCAACTATCTTTTTAAGTCTGTGACTGAGGCAGCTTTTGCTCACCGAGGGAAAGCTGAGCTGAGAAAGATCCGCAAGCGAAGCCTCCGGATTCGCTATACGCAAAAGCGCCGCCTCCTGCAATTTATCGGGCAGCGTCGACAAGCCTCGGCTCTGCTCGATAAAGCGTATCGCCGCCATCTGCTCCGCCGCCGCCGCAACCACCTTGTCGGCGTTTGCGGAATCGCAATTGACCTTACGGTTTATGGTGTTCCGCATATCCTTTTCTACCTTTGCCGATGCAACGTCCATTGACGACACATCCGCTCCCACGCTTATGAGAAAGTCCGCAATGGCATCCGCCTGCTTGAGATACAAAAGGTAGTTGCCCTTGCGTGTGGCGGACTTTAAGGGCTGTCCCAGCTCGTCACAAACGGAGGCGGTCTCCCTCGATACGGAATAATGCGTTGTCGCAAGCTCAAAGTGGAACCGCTTTTCCGGATCGGTAACGGAGCCGCTTGCCAAAAACGCACCTCTCAAAAACGCCGCCTTGTCGCAGGGCTCCTCAAGCACACCGAGGTTTATGTGCAGCGACAGCGTTCCGACATCGAGACCGAAGGCATCGTAAATGCTCCGTATCTTGTCGAGATCGTTTATGATAAAGCTTCGCTTGCCCTTTGCGTTCTCGGGGGGCAGACTGTCGAATTTAACGCCGAGCGCCTTTTTGAACAGCCGTGGCAGGCGATAGGCAAAGTCGTCGCTTGCCGTCACGATGCATATTTCCTTGGGCGAAAAGCTGCGGCAAAACAGCAGCACCCCATAAGCCTCCGCCATCGCACAGCAGCGTTTGTCAAGCTTTGCGGAGCAAAGCTCCGCCTTGACCTTTGATGAAAAGCTCATTTCTTAACCGCCTTTGTTTAAGTCACGGTTTATGTTGGCGGCATTGTAATCCATGCAACGAAGATGCTCACCGAGAGCCGTTGCAACGGCAACGGAGCGGTGCCGCCCACCGGTACAGCCTATCGCTATCGTAAGGCTGTACTTGCCCTCCTCTATGTAGAGAGGGATCAAAAATTCTATCATGTCGATAAGCTTATCCATAAAGCTTTTCGTCTGCTCGAAATCAAATACATAGTCACGGACATCGGCATCCAGACCGGAGTGATGACGAAGCTCCTCAACGTAATAGGGATTGGGTAAAAATCTTACGTCGAAAACAAGATCGGCATCCAGCGGCATACCGTATTTAAAGCCGAAGGACATGACGTTCACGGTTATCCCCCTGTGCGGATCGCTGTCCGCAAAAAGGGTATAGAGCTCGTTCCGAAGCTGACCGAGGGTGAGATGCGAGGTGTTCACGATATAATCCGCCATATCCCTTATGGGACGGATGAGCTCCTTTTCCGTCTCTATCGAGGTCTCGATGGAGCTTCCCCTTTTGGCAAGAGGATGAGGACGGCGAGACTCCTTGTATCGCTTTATGATAGTCTTGTCGTTTGCCTCCATGAACAGGATCTTGTAGCCGAAGTCCATCTCGGTCAGTTCCTTCAAAGCCCCGAGAATGTCCTTAAATCCGTTTTTCTCACGGACATCGGCAACGAGTGCGACCTTTTCGTAGCGACCCTTGGTCGCAGCGCAAAGCTCTGCGAATTTGGGTATTAAAGCGGCAGGCATATTGTCAACACAATAGAAATCAAGATCCTCTATGATATCCGCAGCCTGACTCTTTCCACCGCCCGACAGTCCCGTTATTATCAAAAACTCCATATCTCCGTATCCCCCGTCTGGTGCCGATCAGCTCCCCTGCTTTTCGGCGTTTGCTTTTGCCGACGCCGCCATCTGATCCATTATCGTCTGACGGCGTATCCTCCAGTCATCGACCAATATCATGCCCTTGGGATAGATCCTTATCTCCGGCTCAAGGGTTATCCCCGATTTTTCGTATACCTTGCGACGGACACTGTCAAGCAGCTCCACAACATCGTCATAGGTGGCTCCGCCCACATTCACCGCAAAGCCTGCGTGCTTTTCGCTTATAGCGGCACCGCCGACGGTGAAGCCCTTGAGTCCGGCATCGTCTATGAGTGCTGCGGCATAGCCGCCCTGAGGCCGCTTAAAGGCACTGCCTGCCGACGGCATATCAAGAGGCTGACTGCTCCGACGCTTTTCGTTCATCTCGTTCATTCTCTCTGCGATAGCCTCCGGATCGTCGGGCGTGAGCTTGAACACGGCACTGAGTATGGTGCAGCTTATGCCCTCGAAATCACTGTGCCTGTAGGCAAAGCCGCAGTTTTCTCCCTTGACCTCGGTGAGTGCCTGATCTGGCAAATAGTAGACAACGACACTGTCCGTCACGTCCTTCATCTCACCGCCGTAGGCACCGGCATTCATGAGCAGAGCACCGCCCACCGAGCCGGGGATGCCCGATGCAAATTCAAGACCGGAAAGCCCGTTCTGCTGTGCAAAGCGCGCAAGTGAGGCAAGGGTCACACCTGCCTCGGCGTATATCGTATTGTCCTCACCGAGTCTGAGCTTCGTGAGCCTTTCGGTGGATATAACGCAAATGTCAAGTCCCTCATCGGGGATTATCATATTGGTGCCCTTGCCGAGCATGAGCGGTGCGACATTGTTCATGTGCAGATAGTAGGCAAGCTTTGAAAATTCGAATATATCACGGGGGACGGCAAAGAAGTTGACCGCTCCGCCCACCTTGAAGGAGCAGTGCTTGCTCATCGGCTCGTTTTCGTAATATTCGAGCTTGGGCATATGCTCAATGATTTGCGCTACGGCTTTTTCGAGATCTTCCATATAAAACTCCTGTCATATTATTCCGAGATCGATGGCTCGGTCGTGATCGTCTGCAAGTGTCTGTGCTGCGTTGTAGCCCATCTTCTTCTGGCGATTGTTCATCGCGGCAAGCTCCAGTATCACGGCAAGGTTTCTGCCGGGGGATACCGGTATCGTCAGACTCGGTATCGTAACGCCGAGAATGTCCTGCGTTTCGTTTTCAAGCCCCAAACGGTCATATGCCTTATCGTCGTCCCATGCCTCCATGTTCACAACGAGGTCTATCTCACTTTCGGGCTTGACCGCACCGACACCGTAGAGATGTCGAACGTCGACAACGCCTATGCCTCTGAGCTCCATATAATAGCGTATGAGCTCCGGCGCCGAGCCGATGAGGCTGTTTTTGCTGAGCTTTCGGATATCCACAGCATCGTCGGCTATGAGCCTGTGCCCACGCTTTATGAGCTCAAGAGCAGTCTCGCTCTTACCTATACCGGAATCGCCGCAAAGGAGCAGCCCCTCACCGTGTACCTCGACCAAAACGCCGTGCATCGTCGTTCTGGGGGCAAGGTGAAAGTGCAGGGAGCTTATGACTCTTGCCATGAAATCGGAGGTATCCTCCTTTGTGACAAAGACGTTGCGGTCGTACTTCTCCGCCATCTCGATGCACTCAGGAAAGGCTACCGCACCGTGGCAGATGACAAGAGCGGAAATGTCCCACCGGAAAAGGTTTTCAAAACATTCCCTGCGTTCGTCGTCGCTTTTGAGCTCGAGATAGGTGCTCTCGACTCTGCCTATTATCTGAAGCCTTTGGGGGTCAAAGTAATTATAAAAGCCGGCAAGCTGCAAAGCAGGTCGGTTGACGTCGGCGGTAGTCAAAAGCCTTGTGTCGTAATCCGCCGAGGTATGCAGCGGCATAAGATTGCTCTCCTGCACAAGTGTCTTGAGCAAAACGGAATATTTTCCTGCCATAAGAGCACAGTCCTCCTATGATACAATTTTACAATTATATTATAACCGTGTCCCCTCCCTCCGTCAAGCAAGCACTTATCTCACAAACAAATTTTCCGAAATAAAATTGTTATGGTAAAATATTATCCTCTATGCTATAATGATTACAACTGTCATTGCAGCATTTTCTTTTAAGGAGAAGCCTATGCCGATCAATGTGAAAAACCGCCGCTTCCTGTTGGGGGAGCTCGTGCGGCGTGACTTCATAAAAAAATATAAGAGGACGGTTTTCGGCTTACTGTGGACCGCCCTTTCACCCCTGTGCCTTTTGCTTATCATGGACCTTGTTTTCGGTACCTTCTTCGGTAGAAACATGGCTCACTACACCATATACCTGTTCTCGGGTCTTTTGCTGTACAATTACTTTTCAAGCTCCACAAAGGGTGCCTTGCCCGTTTTGTATAACAATGCTCCGATCTACACCAAGGTGCCCGTTCCCAAGATCTACTTCCTGCTGTCGCACAGTACCGCTCAGTTTATAAACTTCCTCGTCTCCCTGGCGGTCTACTTCGTATTCGTTGCCGTCGACGGTATCAGCTTTAAGCTGAACTTCTTCTCGCTTATTTATCCGACGGTATGCCTCTATCTCATAAACCTCGGTATCGGAATGTTCCTTTCAACGGTGAACATCTTCTTCCGTGATATCAATTATCTCTGGCCTCTGCTGTGCCGTGTGATAATGTACGCATCTGCGATTTTCTACGATATATCCATACTGCCTAACATCATGCGCAGGCTCTTAAAATGCAATCCTTTGTATATGTGCATCGATTATTTCCGTCAGGTCGTGATCCACGCCTCCGTGCCCACCCTGTCGTATAATCTGATGCTTGCGGCGATGACGGCGTTCTGTCTGCTCATCGGCGGCTGCACCTATCGCATCTGCCGTGACAAGATAGCACTGTATGTCTGAGGAGGTGCCTAATGGATAACAACAAGGCTCTTATCTTAGACGGCGTTTCGGTCAGATACCGTAAGGCGGATTCACGATCTGCCGCATCGATAATAAAACGCCTGTTCGGCCGTGAGAAAAAGTCCAATGCCTTCTGGGCATTGAAGCGAGTTTCCTTTGAGCTTGAAAAGGGCGATATGCTCGGCGTCATCGGCAAAAACGGCGCAGGCAAATCAACTCTCATGAAGGCCATATCCGGAACCCTTGCCCCCGCTGCCGGTGAGATCCACCGCAACGGCAAGCTCTGTGCCCTCCTTGAGCTGTCTGCCGGCTTCGACAAGGAGATGACCGTAAAGGAAAATGTTTACCTCAGAGCGGCTCTTTTGGGCTACACCCATGAGTTTATAGACTCCAAGTACGATGATATAATCGAATTTGCGGATATGCGTGAGTTCGAGGACAACCCCTTCCGCACACTCTCGTCCGGCATGAAGTCGAGGATAGCCTTTGCCATTGCAAGTCTTGTTGAGCCGGATATCCTGATACTCGATGAGGTCTTTGCAGTCGGTGACGGCGATTTCAAAAAGAAGAGCCGTGAGCATATGCAAAAGATCTTGTCCGACGGTAAGACGACGGGGCTCATGGTGTCACACTCCCTGGGAAGCGTCAGAAAGCAGTGCAACAAGGTGCTGTGGCTCGATAAGGGACGCATGGTCATGTTCGGTGATCCGAATGAGGTCTGCGATGCTTATGAGAAATATCTGAATGACGGTGTCCTTCCGCAGACCGAGTCGATCAAGGCGGCAAAAAAGATGCCGCCGATAAAGCCCAAGCACAACAAGGGCAAGACCGTGGCAACGGTGCTGCTGTTCGTTTCGCTTGCCCTCACCGCAGCTCTGGGCGGCTTCGTCTGGGCTCAGTACGATCTGCTCAAGGCATATAATATCTCCCACTCCCACTCCTTCGAGGAGATCCTCGGCTACGCCGAAAACTACCACGATTTCATCTATGACAGTCTCAAGACCGATCCCGATAATTGGGACTATTCGATATTCAAGGACTCGACCCAAGCGGTGCTAAAGGGTGAGATGAGCTACTACGAGGTCGCAAAGGCGGTGCTCGAGGATGCAGGAGTCTCCCCCGAGGATGAGAATTACGATCTGAGTATCGCAGCGGCAAAGATCGAGGCGATAAAGCACGTTCAGATGGCAAGGCTCGATAATCTTGTCATTGAGATGAAGCAGAGCTTTGCATCGGAGCCCGTGGACAAATACCGCAGTCTGATCGTCTACTCCTATACGCACTACGATCGCTTCTATGACCTTGAGGCGGAATGTGATGCGGAGGTCAAGGAGGTCATCGAGGAGATCCGAGAGGTGCTCAGAGAGCGTGGAGAATCCGAAGACCTCGCAGACGAGATCTGGAATTACTACACCTCCGAAAAAGTCTACCTCGAAGCCTACTATTGCATCCGCCTGAGGTGAGAAAAAACGCAAATAAAAACCCCTGCTGCTTTGAAAGATGCGGCAGGGGTTTTATTGTTTTACTCTGCAATTTAACTATTCACACACCAACGAGGTCAATGCCGTTGTGGATCATCTCAATGTCGTAATTGTCGGTGGTTTCGAGCTTTTCGCCGTCGAGCACCCAATTGAGCGTGCCCTCCTGCGACACCGATATATGCTTACCGCGTCTGAACGACACAAGCGACGAATTGGGATCCTTCATCCTCAGACTGCGAACGATACACTCCAGCTCCAAGGGAGAGCTCGGCTTGCGTATCAGCACCAGCTCAAAGAGCCCGTCACCGGATATGACCGGCTGACCGAAAAATTCCAAGGTCGAATCCGTGAGATCGCTTGCGGCGGCGACTATGCCGAATATGAAATCGCCCTCGATGCTCTCGCCGTCCACCGTGAACCGCATATACCTGCTCTGGAGATTGGCGATATCCTTTACGCCCTCGATCAAATAGGCGTAGAAGCCGAGGAAATTCTTCCGCCTCTGCGGAGTATCGTAAGCGATCCTTGTGAACACTCCGAACTCTGCGGCGTTTATAAAGCAGCGACCGTTTATCCTTCCCATGTCCACGGGAGCCGGAACCCCTGTGACGGCAAGCTTTGCCGCAGCGCAAAGATCGGTCGGTATCGAGTGATACTCCGCAAAATCGTTGGTGCTTCCGCAGGGGATATAGCCCACCGGAACACGCCTTTTGCAGCGAAGCAGACCCGATGCGGTCTCGCTCATCGTACCGTCACCGCCGCAGCAGACTACGAGGTCAAAGTCCTGTGCATAGCTTTCGGCAAAGACCTCCGCATCACCTGCCGAGGCGGTGGGCATCACAGTTGCAATGCAATCGTTTTTCGAGAAGGTCTCCAATATTCCGCCGAGCTGCCTCGACACTGCCATTTTGCCTGCCACCGGATTCATGATCAGCAGGACGCTACGCTTTTTTGCCGCCGCCCTTTTCGGAACGCAAAGCTCCGTAACGCTGCTGTAAACGCCCTCGGCACCTCCGCCGAAGCTTTGCGGCACGGATATCGGCAGGGAGAGCTCAAACTCGAGTCCGGCAACTATCTCGTCCGCTGTCTCACCGGAGCGAACAAAGCTGTCCCGACGCTTTAAAAATGCGATATTCTTAGAATTGACCCCGGGCAGGGCATCAACGAAAACGACCGGCAAGGCGATATCCGCAGCCTCCGCAGCAGTCAATGAGCTGCCGTTTGCAACGAGGATATCCGCGGCATCGAAAAGCAAGCCGACATCCCTTGCAACTCCCAGGGTACGTACTCGCTTATCCTCGAAAAACAGCATATCGAGCTCACGCTTCAGCCTCTTGTTCTCACCGCAGAGAACGAGGAGGCAGTCGTCCTTGGTCATGATATCGGTGATCGCCATGACGCAGCGTCTCACGGGGCCTGCACCGAGCATACCGCTTGAAAGCAGGATCATGCGGCCGCCCTCGGCTACACACAGTCTCTCCCTTGCCTCGGTGTGCGCGACCCTTTCCCTTGCTGCGATGGGCATACCGGTGACGCAGAGCCTTTCCTCCTCGGCACCGTAGGCGATGTATTCATCCCTCAGCCCCTCATGGGGAAGCAATATGCGATCAAGCTTCAGCTCACGGATGTCGGCAGGGCAATAAAGATCCGTTGAGAAGAAAAATGTCATGGCGCCGCAGCCGGAGGCTTTGAGCTCCGAAAGCAGCCTTGCTCCGAGGCTATGTACCGCTATTACGGCATCGACCGATCTCGCTTCTATCATACGCTCAAGCTCCGTCACCGAGCTTGCGGAAACGGTGCTCATGCTCTCCTGCGTTATCAGCTCCGCTATACCGTGCAAATGCGGCATATGTCGCAATGCAAAGCTCTTGCCGCGTCTGAGCTTGTCTGCGGCAGGAGCCGTGAGATCGAGGGTGTCGACTATTTTAACACCGTGTCCCTCCTCGGAAAAACGGGCTCCGATATTTTCGGCAACGGCCTTGTATCTTCCGCCGATACCGTAGCTTAAAATCAAAATGTTCATGCTGATGCTCCTTGGTGATCTGTAAAAAACAAATAAGGGCAAAGTCACAGACTTTGCCCTTGGGTTCGGTCATTTACTTGTGTCGCTATTATCGTCGGGCGTTTCTGCCGCATTGATCTTTTTCATATACATAAGCATATACATGACGAGGCTGAACATCATGAGCACTGCACAGGCTATCATAAAGCCGTAGCTCACCGCTTCGGGTATATTCGGCGTTATGACGTGCAGCATCATAACGACATAAAGAGCACCCGTACACAGCTTTCCGTACCATCGTGCGGAATTGAGCTCGTTCGTGAGCTTTAGGACGTAGTAGCCCATGGTTATCATGGCAAGCTCCTTGACGGCGAGGAAGCCGACAAGTATCCACATTGCGTGGTAGGTGGTGGAGACGCAGACTATCATTGCCGCTTGCGTCAGCTTATCCGCAAGAGGATCAAGCACCTTGCCGAGATCCGTCACCATATTTAAACGTCTGGCGATAAACCCGTCGGCAACGTCACTCAACCACGATACGATGAGGGTTATGAGTGCGTAAAGGTAATAATCATTTACATAGAGAAGAACAAAGACCGGTATGAGCATCAGCCGAAAGTAGCTGAACAGATTCGGCAGTGTGAATGCCTCCTGCTTTATCTCCTCTTTGTAATCTCTTTTGCCCATGTTATCTGCCATAGATAGAGTACCTCGAAAAAACGGCTATCCGCCTGTCGAAAAAGGTCGGAGTTTGCCGACACTGTGTTCTGTAATAAGATATAATACCCTTTTTCAACGCTTTTGTAAAGCGGTCAAATGATTTTTTCCGTGTTAAACATTGAATTAATTATATAAAATTGCTGCCTTGTGCTTCCTCCGAGGGTGGGCAGGTATAATCCGCCGAGGGAAAATTCGTTCAAGAGCGAAAGCTTTGCTCGGAGGCTTCTCGCATCCTCGAACCAAAGCTCGTGCGCTACACCGCAAGGGTCACGGTATTCAAAGTGCGGTGCCGCCGTTGCGGTGTCGTAGCGTATCTCGGCACCGGCGGAGGCTGCAAGCGATACCGCTGCGGAGCAGCTCATGACCTGTACCGCCTCGCATTGCCGCCAAGGCAATGCTCGGTTGCAGCAGTGATATGACAGCCCCATGAGTATTTTCCCCGAGGCTATGTGCTTTGTTGCATAGCTCAGGCAGTCTCGAACCTTTTGTATCGGTGAGATCGCAGCCGGAGGACTGTATGCATAGCCGAAGTCATATGTCATTATAACCACTCTGTCGCAATATCTACCGTAGGCGGCATAGTCCTGTGAGCAGGAGACAAAGGAATTGTCGTCATCCGAGGATCTCGGTGCCACTGCGGCGTAGAGATAACAGCCCTGTGAATGGAGATGCTCCGATAATAATGCCAAAAGAGAGGTCAAGGCCTCTCTGTCATAGGAATGTACATATTCAAGCATAAGCAGCAGACCACGGCTCCTGCTTTCGGAAAGACGGTGCAGGACGCTTTCTATAAAGCGATCTCTTGCCACCGTCAAAGCTCTGTGTGCGATATCGCCGGAGTAGCCCCCGTCATCACCGATATTCGTTACACACAAAAGCGGCACGGCACAGTGCTCCGAGGCCGCTGCCATAAGCTGCGAGTCGTTTATCGGGATAAGCTCACCGGCCCATGTCACACGATGGGAAAAGGGGCAAAGACAGCTCATGTGCGGCAATGCGGCATTGAGCGTGCTTGCATCGACAGACGGATAGGCGGAGCCCGTGAGCTCCACTGTCCTTGTCGGAGTCTCCCGTTCGGGGATCACTATCGCCTGACCGATGGCAAGCCGCCGAGGATAGGAAATGGCGTTTATATCGGCAAGCTCATCCTCCGACACCGAAAATCGGCGTGAGATCGAGCACAGGCTGTCGCCCCTGCCCACAACGAAAATTCTCATATCATCACCTCGGTAAATGATATGAGAATCAAGCTTTACAATATTACCTTGCCGTCCAGCACGGCACTGAGCAGCTCATCGCCGTCATAGCGAAGCTTCAGCGAAAAGAAGGGCCTGTCATCATCCTCAAGCAGCTTCAGGAATATCTTGTCGCCCTCCCAAAGCGTCAGCTCGAAAAGCCTCTTGCGATCTATCCATTCCAAAACACCCTCATCGCAATCTCTGAGCTCACCCTCGAAGCCGTCAGCCGTGAACAGGTGCATGAACTCGGAGGGGTATTTTGTGTTTATAAAGGTCACTATGCCACGGTAGCGGTAGTCCGTGAGCCTAAGTCCGGTCTCCTCATAAGCCTCCCTGAGAAGGCAATCGTCGGGGCTTTCGTCCTCCAAAAACTTTCCGCCTATGCCTATCCACTTATCGTGATTCAAGTCGTTTTCCTTTTTGACACGGTGCAGCATAAGGTACTCACTGCCCCTGCGAATATAGCACAAAGTAGTGTTTATCATAATATCACCCGATAGGATGATACACCGCAGTAAAAACAAAGGCAAGTGTTTTTATATTTCGGGCAAATTGTATACAGATTTTCCCGAGGATAAGTGGTATCATGTATCGGTATCAGAAAAGAGGTTTGTGTATGACAAGTGTATTATTCGTCTGCCACGGCAATATATGTCGCTCACCGATGGCGGAATTCGTCCTGCGACATATGGTAAAGAAAAGAAAGCTTGACGGTAGATTCTTCATACGCTCTGCCGCAACGAGCTCCGAGGAGACAGGTAATCCCGTCCACTTCGGTACGGAGCTTATGCTCAAGGCTCACGGTATCGAATGCGGTGATCGCCGTGCAACGAGGATAACGAAGGATGATTACTCACGTTACGACTATATAATCGGAATGGACGAGGAAAATCGCCGTGAGATCCTGCGGATATTCGGCGGCGATCCTATGAACAAGGTCAGCCTGCTGCTTGATTTCGCCGACTCTCCCCGTGAGATCGCAGACCCTTGGTATACCGGCGATTTTGCTGCGGCATACGAGGATATAAGTCAAGGCTGCGCGGCGTTTTTGGATAAGCTGCTGTGCAAATAAAATGCAGTGAATAAGAAGCAATAAGTAAAAACGCAGGTGCAATCGTTTGCACCTGCGTTTTGTATTACATTCTCTCGGGGGCGGAAACGCCGATGACTGCAAGGGACAGTGCAATGACACGGCGAACGGTGTCGGCAAGCAGAAGCCTTGCGGACTGCAAGGAGGGCTCCGCATCCTTTATCCTGCAAACGGTGTAGAAGCGATGGAAGCGTGCCGCAAGCTCCGTAACGTACTTGTTGATACGGCTGGGGTCATAATCCCTTGCGGCAAGGCGTATCTCCTCGGGAAGTGCCGCAAGCTGCTTTATGAGCTCACGCTCCTGCGGAGTATTGAGCAGGCCGAGATCGGCAGCCTCGGTATTCGGAACGGCTGCGTCTATTGCGGTGATGAGGGAGCATATCCTCGCATGGGCATACTGGACATAGTAAACGGGGTTTTCGCTGTCCTGCCTTACGGCAAGATCGAGATCGAACTCAACGGGGGATTCGGGACGGGAGTTGAAGAAATATCTTGCGGCATCGACCGGAACCTCGTCAAGCAGATCGGAAAGCGATATCGCCTTGCCTGTACGCTTGGACATACGCACGGGCTTACCGTCACGCAGAAGCTTAACAAGCTGCATCAGCACGATATCGAGTCTGTGCTCACCGTCAAGTCCCAGAGCATCCATTGCACCCTTGAGCCTTGCAACATGACCGTGGTGATCGGCACCCCAAACGTTTATGACCTTGTCGAAGCCTCTTTCCGCAAACTTGTTGCGATGATAGGCGATATCGGCGGCAAAGTAGGTATAGAAGCCGTTCTTGCGACGGAGCACGTCATCCTTGAGCTCGAGCTTTGCGATATCCTCCTCGGACTTTCCGGCACTGCGGAGCTTGTCCCCGAGTATGCGTGAGGTGTTCAGCCACAGGGCACCGTCATTTTCATAGGTGTAGCCGGCTTCGGTGAGCTGCTTTACGGATTCGGCAACATAGCCGCTTTCATGCAGTGAGGATTCAAAGAACCAGTTGTCGTAATGTATACCGTAGCGTTCGAGGTCGGACTTCATCTTGGGAAGATTGTGCTCAAGACCGAAGGCTGCCATCATAGCATGGCGCTCCTCAACGCTCTTTTCCTCCCAATCACTGCCGTGCTTTTCGCAAAACAGCTTTGCCAGCTCACGGATATCGTCACCGTGGTAGCCGTCCTCGGGGAAATTTATCGAGTCCTCACCGTGTATGAGCTGGAGACAGCGAGCCTCAATGCTGACTGCAAACTTCTCTATCTGATTGCCTGCATCGTTGACGTAGAACTCACGGTAGACCTTATAGCCTGCCCTGTCCAAAACGGAAGCCAAGGCATCGCCCAAAACGCCGCCTCTGGCGTTGCCCATGTGCATGGGGCCTGTGGGGTTTGCGGATACGAACTCGACCATGACCCTTTGACCCTTGCCGATATCGCTTCTTCCGTAGTCCTCACCCTCGGCTTCGATGTTGCGAATAACGTCGGAGTACCAGCTCTCACCCAGACGGAAGTTCATAAATCCGGGGCCTGCGATCTCAACGGAATCGAACCATGAGCCGGAGAGGTCTATATTCTTTACCAGAGCCTCCGCCACCTTGCGAGGCGGCATACGCATTGCCTTTGCACCTGCAAGGGCATAGTTTGCGGCATAGTCACCGTTTGCTGTGTCCTTGGGTATCTCAACGCTTCCGGGGAGGCTTACGCCCTCGGGAAGCTCACCGTTTTCGGCGGCATTGGCGTATGCCTTGCCTATGAGCTCCTCTATCTGCTGCTTTGCACACTGTATCATATTCATATCGATTACCTCAAATCTTTCCGACCGTCATATCAAGCCTGTTCTCAAGCGACACAACGCTGTCTATGTCTATCATGTAGCGGATGGACAAACTGCCTCCGTCCGCTCCGAAATCGGCATTATACTTTCTTGTGTGGATACCGAGCACCGACATTCCGTACTCGGTGTTGTAGGGGAAGCGATTGGATGTCCCCGGGCGGAACTCCATCCTTGAGGTGAGAGTTCCCTTGCGATCGATGACCATATGATCGTCGTATATCTCGATCGTCGTCAGCGTACCCATTATTCCGCTTGCTTCGTTCTCCAGATATCGCACCACCCATGAATCGTCGCGGCGAGAGTACACGCCCTCGGTCATGAGACTCAGGGTATCCTCACTGCCGCCGAGATCCTGACAGTTATTTATGTTTATTCTGACCTTCATGCTCAAACCTCCGTGGGAAAGGGATCAAGGTGCTCGACCGTGCTTTTGAGCTCATAGCCGAGCATTATCGGAGCCAGTGCCATGAATGCCTCCGTGTCACCGCTTGTGCGGTACAGCTCGGTACCGCCCGTGCCCTTTTGATCCTCCGCCTCCATGTATGAGCAAAGCTCCCTTGCGGCAGCAGCCGAGGCTGCAATAAGCTCCGTTTCGGGGAGGAAGTCGGCTATCGCATCCTCAATGAGCCCGTAATGCGTACAGCCGAGGAGCAGAGCCTCAACTCCGAAATCACGAAGCGAGGCAAGCGAGGTCTCCACAGCCTCCTTAACAAGGGGATCGGAGGGCAGATAGTGCCCGCTCTCGATGAGCGGAACGAACTTGGGGCAGGCGACCGCCATTATATCGGCATCGGGACGCTTTTCGGCAAGAGCCCTTTGGAATGCACCGCTTTTAATACTCGTCTCGGTGGCGATTATGCCCAAACGCTTTTTGCCGCTTGACGCAAGCTCACCTACACCGGGGAGCAGAACGCCGACCGTTTTCACCGGAACGGCATCGAGTATATCACCTGCGTTACTCGATATCGTACCGCAGGCTGCGAGTATCGCCTTGACATCAAAGCTTCGTATATATTCAATGTTCTGACGTGCTATCTGTCGTATCTGAGAAACGCTTCTGCCGCCGTAGGGCATACGTCCGGTGTCACCGAAGTATACAATGCTCTCGTTGGGCATGAGCCGTCTCAGCACCCGAACCGCGGTAAGTCCGCCGAGTCCGGAATCAAATACGCCGATGGGTCTGTTATCCATGGGACAGTCTCCAATGTTTTAATGTTTAACTAATTAAGCCGAAGGAAGCCGAATCTCTACCGGTTTTGGCGTGCTGATTTCCGCTCATGCTGCGTTAAACCCCTTGACAATACATTGAGCCCATCAAGGCAAAGAGGGCGAAAAGCACCGAAAAGGGACGCTGACAGGCGGCATAGGTTCGACTCCCATCAGCTTATAATATTCTATATTTAACCGAATTACAAGAACAAATTTGTGTAGAATATGGACAGACGATGTGCTATAATGATCTTATAATGCAAAAAGGCGGTGGATCAATGAAGATCGAACTCACTGAACTTGAATTTCGCAGACTGCTCGACCTTGTTTATATCGGCAACTGGATACTCAATTCCACCCGTATACAGGATAGGTTCGATGATTACGATATAATCCAAGAAAAACTGTTTTCCCTTTGTCCGGAGCATGGGATGAAAAGCCTCGTCTCGTTTTGGGACGGTAAGTGCTACCCCTCAAGGGCATATGAGGACGGCGGTATCCATGAGGCGATAGCCGATTATGAGGATGCGGTATTCTTCGATATACTTGCGGAGGAGCTTGCAAGACGTGACTTAAACTGCGAGGGAGCACCGACGGAGGAGCTTGCGGATCGCATAGATGAGTATATGGAAGAATTCGAAAAGAACGGTATAGACAATTTGAAGATAGAGTGATCGGAGGAAGCCAAATGGGCTATTATTACGGCATCGACTGGACATATATCATACTCGTTTTACCTGCAATGCTCTTTGCGATGTGGGCATCTTCCCATGTGAACAGCACATATAAAAAATACTCCCGTCAGTATAATCGCAGAGGTATCACCGCAGAAGCCGCTGCAAGATTCATACTCGACCGAAACGGTCTGACGCACATCGGGATAGAGCGTATCGCAGGTCAGCTCACGGATCATTACGATCCCGAGGCTCAGGTCATCAGACTGTCGGAGAACGTTTACGGCTCGACCTCCACCGCTGCGGTGGGCGTTGCCTGCCACGAAACGGGACACGCTATCCAGCACGCTGTCGGATACACTCCGATAAGGATCAGAACGGCGATAGTTCCCATAACAAACTTCGGTGCAAAGCTCTCGACTCCGCTTATCCTCATAGGTCTTTTGCTTGCTTCGGTGAGTGACTTCTTCGCCTATGTCGCATACGCCGGTGTCGCCTGCTTCGGACTGTGCCTGCTGTTCCAGCTCGTCACCCTGCCTACGGAATTCAACGCAAGCAGCAGAGCCTTGAGCTGCATCAAGGAGACAAATCTCCTTGTCGGTGAGGAATACAACGGTGCCAAGAAGGTGCTTTCCGCCGCTGCAATGACCTATGTTGCATCCCTTGCCGTAACGCTCATGCAGCTGTTGCGATTCGTTGTGCTTATCGCAGGCCGTCGCCGTGATTGAGAATAAAAACGCCACATATGCAAATAATAACGGATACCCGATAACAGGGTATCCGTATTTTTTTGCTCGTCGAAAAAGCTGTAATAGATACCGAGCTTTCGACGGCAGTTTTTGTGATTAAGCAGAGGGTGATGCGATGAAAATGACAAACGATGAGTATAAGGAATTTTCGGATAGACATATGCAAAGATCGCCGCTCGGAGGGGATATGCCGAAAGCCTTTTCGGTGGGCGGACTCATCTGCTGCATAGGGCAGCTTTTGACCGATATGTATACCGCCCTCGGTGCCGACGGCACGGAGGCGGCATCGCTGTGCTCCGTAACGCTCGTGTTTTTGGGAGCGGTGCTGACGGGTCTTGGCGTGTATGACCGTATCGCAAAATTCGCAGGAGGCGGAAGCCTTGTGCCGATAACGGGCTTTGCAAATTCCGTTGCTGCACCGGCTCTGGAGTTTAAGACCGAGGGCCTTGTAACGGGCACGGCGGCAAAGATGTTCATAATCGCAGGGCCGGTGATTGTCTACGGCACCGCAGCATCCACCGTCTACGGACTGATCCTGCTTGTTCTTGGAGGTTAAGCATGAGGAAAAAACAAAGAGACGAAAGAGCCCATCCGCCGGTCGAAACGGGGCACGATAAAAGATCGACCGAAAAGCCGGAGACAAACCACCCCAAAGCCCCCGACGGCATCTCCGGCTACTTTCGATAACGCAAAAAGCACTTCCTTTTCGGAAGTGCTTTTCATTATCACTTATTCTTTTACCGTATGGGTCAGGAGGAAGTCGACGAGCATTTTGCTATAGCTCGGCTCAACGTGTATTCCGTCGACTGCCGCATCATCGTCGAGCTTACCGGCGGGAGCGAGGAGATCGAAGTTGTCTATAAAGTATATCTCCTCCTCGGCACACATCTGCAAAAGCTGTGCATTATATGCCTTTACTCTGTCATTGGTGAGCCAGCTTCCGCTGTTGAGTGCCTTGTCACCGAGAGGCATTATTCCGATAACGTATATCTGAATATCGGGGTGCGCCTCCCTGACGAGATTGACGAGATCGCGGTAGCCGGATATGAACGCATCGACGCTTCCCCAGCCGAGCTCATTGACACCGAGCATGATATAGCACTTGGAGAAGCTGCCCTCGGAGCGTATCGCATCCGCTATGGTCATAGTGCTTCCGTTGTAGCTTACCGTTTCGCTGTAGATCTTGCTGACGGTGAGGCTCACGGCGGAAAGATCGGCTCCGTAGCTGAACCAGCCCTTTCTCGAAGCATAGTCCATTATGCTCTTCATCCTCGAGTCACCGATAAACATCGCATCGGAGAACCAGTCAGCGTCCTTTGCCTCGGATTCGGGGACGGGCTTTGAGTAGTCATATGCCATTGCCGCCAATGCAGCCGCTTCCTCGTACTTCTTCGCAAGAGCCTCCGCATCCTCGTGACGGCCTATCAGACTGTCGATGCTTGCACATATGGCATCGGCGTTTTCATCGACTACCATGATCGCATAGCCGCCCTTGTCATAGATCTTTGCCGCCTCGAAAAGCGCGGCGTTTTCGGGGAAGTAGTTTGCGTCGCTCCGGATCCTCTCGGTGCGGTGATTCTCAAAGGCATCGGTCAGCGTTTTGACGGTAGTACCCTCGGCAGGGATGAGGATGATGACCTCGTTTGCCGCAGTGCCCTCGGAAAGCGCAATGCAGCCGTCGGCTACGGATTCCGGATCAAGACCGAGATAGGAACGCAGCATGGCATCGAAATCCTTATCCGTGGACGAAACCAGTCTGCTTGCCTTCTTCTCACCGCTTTCCTGCTGAGCGGCGGTAAGCAGAACGAGTGCGTTGAGCATATCGCCACCCTTATCATTATCAACCTTTCCGGCTTCACCACCGGTGCAGGCACATATACCTATCAGCAGTGCCGCCATAAGCAGCACAGAAATAACTTTTTTTATCATGATCGTCTTCTCCGTCTAAAAAATGAGGTATGCTTATTATATAACAAAATCACGATTGGTCAACATAATTCCGCATAAACGCAACCGAAATCGGGTGCACAAATTTTAAGGCAAATTTTGTGCATTTTCACGTCTTGACAGAAGTGCGTAAAGCTGCTCTCTGTTTTCGGGGGTTATAATGTACAGCTCGCAGTCGGGATGCTTACGCACGGCTCTGAGAAAATCGGTGTTCTGTGCCTTGACCGCAGCCAAAACATCGTAGCTGCCGTCGAGGATATCAAACACAGCAGCCTGAAATTCGGGGGAGGCGGACTCGAGAGTTCCGATCTCGTCCATTAAAACGAGACTGCCCTCGGGGATGCCACGCAAGTAGTCGGAGCCGGGGTGATCCATAAGCTCCGGATGACCGACGTATCCGTCCTCTCCGAGCTCGATAATAACACTGCCTCGGCGTGGCTCAACGGGGTGTGCGGCATCGTAGAGGTAGACCCTCGATACCCCGTCCGGATCCTCGGGTAAGCGCTTTGTGATGAAACCGTAGACCGGCGTTTGCATATCGTCAAGCAGACGGCGTATCAGGGTGCTTTTGCCGACCTGAACGTCACCGCAGATAAGAATTTTCATTTTCGTGTTGCTCCTGTAGCATGGGCACTTGAATATGCTCCGCAAATGTTGTAAAATAATTCACAAGGAATTATAAAACCAATAAGGCTCCGTGTCAACCGGAGCGGGAAAGGATGGTATTTATGGCAGAAAAAATCGACGTTACTCGCATGAAGGCGGTGCTGTTCTCGGAGAAGACAGTCAGCGTATGCAATAAGGCACTTTCGGAGAAGACAGCCGAATACGGCATAGGCTCCGTTGCGGCAGAGGCAGCAGCCAATGCTACGGCACTTGCTCTGCTTGCAGTCAATAGCAGTGACCTCGGTGATCCGGCTGTCGCAAAGGCGGCACAGGATCTCGAAACGCTCAGAACATATTTCCTCCGTCTGATCGATGAGGAAGTAAAGTGCAAGGAGCCGCTCTTAAAGAGATTGCACAACGGTGCAGCCCCTGCCGAGATCGAGGGTGGCTACCGTACAGCCTGCGTCATCATCGACGAGGTGCTGTACTCCTCGGTCATGATGCTTGAGCAGTTTGATAAGGTGTCGGACAAGATATCGGCGGAGGGTGCTCCCGCCGCTGCGGCTGCGGTGTACTACGTCAAGACGGCGATGCAATCGGTGCGACTGCTCAAGGCGTCCTACTCGACTAAGATGAACGAGGAGGTTTTCGCCCGTACAACGAAGCGTGAGCCGGAGCTTGCGATCGAGGAAAACGAAGCCTTCTTGAACGGCCTCATCGAAAAGTTCGAGTCCAAGATCGTCTGATAAAAAAGATAAACCAAAAGGTGCTTTCGAAAATCGAAAGCACCTTTTGCTTATGGTATCAAGCAATATTGCGAAGGATGCCGAAGGCGAGGAATCCGACGATCATTATCCACACAAGGGCGTTTGCCCATGGGTGGAGCCGCTTGGTTCCGCTGCCGACATATCTATATGCAAGATCAGCGGCAACGGCGATGCCCATCGGGATCGCACACATTATCGCTGCGTTATAGTGCCATGCCGACTCAATATCGCCGGACAGCAGGCTCATACACATTCGCGTTACGCCGCAGCCGGGACATTCGTACCCCGTCAGCCTACGGATGGGACAGGGCAGTGCCGCTCCCGTGAAGTGCAAGAGCAAAGCATAGCCGATGCCCAGCATCAGCACGACGGCGACCGCCACAAGCAGCTTTCGGATACGCCGCTTTCGGGGATCGGGTGTCATTACTCGAGGGTAGCGACGTTATTGAGCTCGCTCTGGATGAGGCACTCTGCGACTATGCTCAGACCGAAGAGGGTCAGGAGCAGGTAAACGATACCGCTGTTACCGTCGGAGGGATAGCCGTTACGCTGCTTTACGATGTTGATCTTCTCGCCTGCCTTGTACATCCAGAACCACATATAGATACTGCAAGTCACGAGGGAGAGGACGAATACGAGACCGCCCGAGGTATCCTCGGAACGACCGCTGGCGGTGTTGAGCTCGTTGACGAGGCAGATGAACCAATAAATGCCGTAGATGCCGCAGGTGACAATGGAAAGAATGATGGCGACGGCTATGTTACGCTTTTTGATGGGAACACGGTATCCGCCGGGTGTAGTGTAGCTCTGCTGCTGATAGTTCTGCTGCTGATAACCGCCCTGGGGAGGAGGGGGAGCGGCGTTACCGGCTGCTACATTCAGTGCAGCACCGCAGATGGTGCAGAACTTGGAATTGTCTGCGATCTGATTACCGCAATGAGGACAATACATTTCTCTTTTTCTCTTTTATACAATTACGTGCATTTTGTATGCACTTTGGGTCAGTATATCATGACACAATACCCCATGTAAAGGCAATTTTCGACATTGTATAAAAAACTTGACCGAACGGGATTTTTCAAATATAATTACCGTGTATCGTTATGTACACAATTATATTCGGAGGTGACGCATACGGATCGGCAAAAATATATGGCTGAGCTTTCAAAGCTCTTGACCTTCATGTTCAAGGAGGACAGAGCGGAGATCCTCGCACATTACAATGAGATGTTTGACAATGCCGAGGACGAGGAAGCACTGATGCGTGAATTCGGTTCTCCGACGAAGCTTGCGGTCAGCATTTCCAGAAGCTATGACAGGGATGAGCGTAAGCTCTCCGTCAACGCAGATGAAAAGGGCGATGCGGAAACGGCGGTAAGATCCCCTGTGCCGCAGCAGGCTGTCGTCGAAAAGCCCAAGGAGAAATCGAGCGAGGAATATACCGGCACCTACGCTGAGATCGTGGAGGAATTCCGCCGTCAGCGTGCTCTTGAGGAGGGGACGGAGTATACGCCCATCTTCTTCGATGAGCCGACCGAGGCGGCAAATGAGCCGGAGACGGTCGAGGAAGTCGAGGCAGCGGAGGAGACTTCCGAGGAAGCGGCACCGGAAGCCGACAAAGCCCCCGAGTCCGAGGAGACCGAGGGAGCGGAGCCCGAAGTCGAGGAGACCGAAGCCGAGGAAGCGGTGGCGGAGGATGAGCCGACCGAGGCACGGGCCGAGGAAGAAACGGTCGAGGAAGAAGCCGAGCCCGAGGAAGCCGAGGAAGCTCCCGAGGAAGCCGAGGAAGCTCCCGAGGAGGTCAAAGCTCCCATCGAGGAGCCCGAACCTGTAGCTGAGGAGCCGCAGAAGATAGCAGTCACCAAGACCAACGTTTTTCTGCTGATACTTTACCTCATACTTGCGATACCCGTGGGCATCGTGGGCATCGTTCTTGTGATAGTTCTGGGAGCGGCTGCGATAATCGCCGCTGCGGTCGCCGCAGCGCTTGCGATAAAGCTGTTTTCGTTTGCGTTCTCCGGCTTTGTCACCTTGTTTGCCGACATATTTATGTCCGGCGGCGTAGGACTGATCGCTGCTGCACTTGCAATATTGCTGCTGTGGCTCGGTGTGTGGGGTATAGCAGCCGGAGTGCCCGGTATCGTGAAAGGACTGCGTTCCTTGGGACGCGAGCTCTGCGTTAAGGAGGTGTATGTCAATGGCTAAGACGTGGAAGGTCATTCTCATACTCTTTGGCTTCATGCTCCTTGTCGGGATACTGAGCATAGGCGTGGGCTTCATAACCGGTGGCGACCTTGAGCGTATCAACGATATGTTCACCGCAAGGTTCAACGCCGATATCGAATACGCCGAAGCCGTCGTTGCAAATATCGAATCGTTCATAAAAGGCCTCTTAGACCTGCTCTGATCAAAAAACCTCGGAACCCTCCGAGGTTTTTTGCAGTAAAAATTTTAAGAAGTCGAAAAAATATCTTGCAATTGGGTGAATACTCTGTTATTATATAAAAGCTGTCCTTTTAAGGGCACTCAAACACAAGCAAGGAGGTGCTTCAACTAATGGCAAAATGTGAGTTTTGCGACAAGGGCGTTGCCTTTGGTATCCAGGTTTCCCATTCCCACAGACGTTCCAATCGTACTTGGAAGCCCAATGTGAAGCGCGTCAAGGCCATCGTGGACGGAAGTCCCAAGCATGTTTATGCTTGCACCCGTTGCCTCCGCAGCGGCAAGGTCACCCGCGCTGTGTAATAATTATATTACCCGAAACAAGCTCGCCTTTTGGCGAGCTTTTTTCGTTCTCCCCTCAACTTAATCAAATACATCTTGAAAAATATGCGGAATAGTGTAGAATATATAATTGTATAGTATCGCGTAAATTCATATTAAAATATAAAATGATACGAAAACCGGAGGGTATTTCGCGAAATGAAGAAATTTGTCAGAAGACTTGCCAGGGCGGTTTCCGCCATTGCACCGAAATCGGGCATAATAAGAGATGTGCTGGCAGGGACATATAGGACAAGCGTCAAGGTATACAGACGCTTTTTCGGACTTCGTAAATTCCGTGAGGCGGCAGGTGAGGCGATAGCGGAGCATTGCAAGGTGATTCCCCACGGCTTCAAACGCTTCATCCTGATGCTGAAGATATACGGATGCAGAGTCCGCTTCGGCATAATCCCCAAGGAGTATTTCATCTACGGCTTCAATATGCTCTCGGGAGAGGGCAGATCGACCTTCGTGACGAGAAGCAACAAGTACAAGTACTACAAGAAATTCAACGACAGAAACTACGTTGATTTCCTGAACCAAAAGACCGAGACTTATCGCATCTTCGGTGAGTTCTACGGCAGAGACGTTGTCAGCCTCTACGACGACAGGGACTTCGAAAGCTTCCGAGCCTTCCTCGAAAAGCATCCTCGCTTCATCTATAAGCCTGCTCAGGACTACGGCGGCAGAGGCATCAAGATCTACGACAGGAAGAATTACGAGTCCGACACCGATCTTTTCGATATAATCATATTCAACGGCGCCTGTGTTCTGGAGGAGCTCATCGTTCAGGGCAAGGAGATAGCCGAGATACACCCCGACTCGGTAAACACCGTCCGTATCGTGACCTATCACAGCGATGGCGGTGAGACTCATACTCAGTGGTGCTTCCTTCGTATGGGCTCCGGCGGCAGTCATACCGATAATATGTCGGGTGGCGGAATATCCGCAAGGATAGACTTTGACACCGGTGTTATATGCGACTGCGGCAGAGATTATCTCGGTCATCGCTATGTGTATCATCCCGACAGCAAGGTACAGCTCGTTGGCTTCAACATCCCTCAATGGGACGAGGTGAAGAAGCTTGTATGCCGCCTTGCGGATACGCTTCCGCAGGTGCGTTTTGTCGGTTGGGATCTGGCTTACAGCGACAAGGGCTGGGTCTTTGTCGAGGGCAATGCTCAGCCTCAGTGCGTGGCACCGCAGATAATGTCCTACAACGGTATGCTCTACGCTTACAAGAACATGGATGCCATATATGAAGCAGATCACAAAACCGTCGGAGGTGGCAGAGCATGAACGAAAAAGAAACTGTTTTGAAGCTGGGCTTCACCGGCGACCTCGCATTCAGCGGATATTTTGCCGATCGCTGCTGTGACGATGAAACTCTCAGCGATGATATAAAAGCCTTTTTGGCAGGAAACGACTACAATATAATAAACTTCGAAAGTCCTGTGACACCCTGTCGTGTGACCAAGAAAAAGCGTCTTGCTCATCGCAGTAACGTCGCCGCATTGGATTTCGTCAAACGCAGCATTAAAAATCCCGTGCTGTCCTTTGCGAACAATCACATGATGGACTTCGGCACCGTCGGTGTTGTGGATACGATAGCAAGCTGCAAGAAGGCGGAGCTTCCCTATATCGGCATAGGCATGAATATAAAGGAAGCCGCAAGCTGTGTCATTCTGGGCAATAAGATAAAGGTCGGCATCCTTTCGGTGCAGTATAAGAGATATCGCATAGCAAGCGAAACGGTGGGCGGCCCCCTCCATGAGTCGAGGGAGGATTATATCAAAGCCGCCGTCAAGAACCTGAAAGGCCATGTGGATTATATCGTGCTTGTCTACCATGGCGGTGACGAGTTTTTGCACATTCCGGCATCGAGGGTAAGGCGGCAGTTCAAGCGTTACCTTCGCTGGGGCTGCGATGCCATTGTCGCACATCATCCCCATGTCGTTCAGGGCTATGAATACTTCGGCAAGAAGCCGGTGTTCTACTCTCTCGGCAATTTCATTTTCGATACGGATTACCAGAGAGTGCAGAAGGATACCGACAACGGCCTTTTGCTGTCTCTCGATTTTCGCAAGGACGGCATATCGTTTGAGACCCTCCCCACCCATATCGACAGGGAGACACACAGGGTCTCGGTCGGTGAAAGCTGTGAGTGGTTTGCGGATCTTTCGGAGCTGCCCTCCTCCGTTAAAAAAGCGGAGAAGGATCGCAAAAAGGACGTTATCGCAAGGATTAATGCGTATAAGGAGAGCGAGCTTAAAAGCCGTGAGGAAAAGCACGCCACAGAGCAGGTACGCATCGAACAGATGGAGGCCGCTGCCGCAATAAGAGAGGCATTTGGCAACAATACCGATCCCGAGCTTGCAAACAGAGTTCCCATTGATGAGCATGAGGGGCTTGCGGATGAGGGATACATGGAACGCAATATGAGAGGCAAGCTGTAACGGTGATAGCATGACCGATAATTACGGAAGAAAAATCGAATATTTGAGGATATCCGTAACCGATGCCTGCAATCTCAGGTGCAGCTATTGTATGCCCGAGGGTGGGCAGAAATGCGGCTGTGCGGAGAATCTGTCGGCTGATGAGATAGTTGAGATAGCGACCGCTGCGGCACAGCTCGGTGTCAAAAAGCTTCGTATAACCGGTGGTGAGCCACTGGTGCGGAGGGATATAGTCGAGCTTACGGAAAGGCTCGGTGCCATAGAGGGCATACGGGATCTTTCGATGACCACCAATGCCACCCTGCTTCCTCCGATGGCGGAGCGGCTTTACAAGGCAGGGATACACAGGATCAATATAAGCCTCGACACTCTCGATCCCGAGAAGTACCGCCGCATAACAAGAGGCGGTGAGCTGAGCATGGCGCTAAAGGGCATCGAGGCGGCACTCTCGGTAGGCATGAGTCCGGTGAAGCTCAATTGCGTGCTCATAGGCGGAGTTAATTCCGATGAGGTGGAGACACTTGCGAGACTGACGCAAAGGTACCCGGTAGACCTTCGCTTCATTGAGCTGATGCCGATAGGCGATACCACGCCCTTCGGAGAGTCGGCGTATCTTCCGGTGTCGTATGTGACGGATACGCTTCCGGAGCTTTGTGAGCTCACACCGAGCTCTCCGACCTCGGTGGCAAGGGAATTTGCCTTGCCCGACGCAAAGGGCAGAGTGGGGCTTATAAGCCCGTTGAGCAATCACTTCTGTGCCCGTTGCAACAGACTGAGACTGACGGCGGACGGCTGCTTAAAGCCCTGTCTCCATTCGGCGGAGGAGCTTTCCGTCAAGGGGCTTCACGGCGATGAGCTCAAAGCGGCGATACTCACCGCAACGGAGCATAAGCCGAGGATGCACGTTGAGCTCTCGGCACTGGCACGGTCGCAGTCAAAACGCAGTATGAATAGGATCGGAGGATAAAGCCATGGCAAAGGTAGCGGCAATATGCATTAGCGAGGTAAGAGGAATACAAAAGCACGAGATCGAAAGCGCTCATTTTCGTGTAGATCACGGTATCGTCGGCGATGCCCATGCAGGTAACTGGCATCGGCAGATAAGCCTTCTGAGTATCGAGAGCGTTGCAAAGCTTCAGGAGAAGATCAGCTTCAAGCTGAAAAACGGAGATTTTGCTGAGAACGTTCTGGTCGAGGGTCTTGCAGTGGCAACGCTCCCCGTAGGAACAAAGCTCAGGATCGGTGAGGCTCTTTGTGAGGTCACGCAGATAGGCAAGGAGTGCCATGCAGACTGTGCGATCCGTAAGGCTGCTGGCGATTGCGTTATGCCCCGTGAGGGTATATTCGTCAAGGTGCTCGAGTCCGGCGACGTCAAAAAGGGAGACAGCATAGAAGTAGTGAAATAATGAGTTGCCGAAAGGAGAACGTTATGAAAAGCTTCAAGAGACTGATCGCTCTGCTGCTTGCATTGGTAATGGTTTTTGCCCTGTGCGCCTGCAATGGCGGCGACGGCAAGGACAATGATAAGGACAGCGACAAGGGTGAAAAGATCGGCAGCAGCGACAAGGCAAAGGATGACGATAAGAAGGAGCTCACCGACTCCGAACGTGTAGTCGGCAAATGGGTCGGTGCCTTTGATATGAGATACGCCTTCGTCGGAAATGACAGCGAGGAAGCGGAGCTGCTTTTGGAATACTTCGACTTCAAGGATGTTTACTGCTATACGAACATCGAGCTTACCGCAGACGGCAGATACAGCATCCACCTTTCGGCGGATGAGGCAGCACTCAAAGGAGCCTTTAAGGAAGGCATGAGGGCATACCTCACGGACTTCCTGACCCCCTACGGCTACTCCATAGCAGATGCCGCCACGGCAGAGGACATGACCGAGGACGAGTATATCGAGGCACTGGTCGATGCATCCTTCGACGTTGACGAAATGTTCTCCGACAGCGACGAGAGCGGCTACTACATAATAGAGGACGGCAAGCTCTATCTGCTCAAGTCCGAGGACGATGAGGACAGGGATAACTACTTGGAGTTTCACTTCGAGGGTGACGATATGATCATCACCAAAAACTACGACAGCGGCGAATCCGTCGATGAAAACATCCTCCCCCTCACTATGAAAAGACAGTGATACGGAATATAAAATGACAGTCTGCGTTTGCAGACTGTCATTTTATTCGTATGGGCAAAAGCTTCGTATCGCACAGGAGGGTGTCGGCGGTGGCGGAGCTTATATCGGTGACTCTGGTGCAAAAGCCGTCGCCGTTTTCCTCGGGGATCAGCGCGGTGAGCATTACGTCGGCGGAGTATTCGATATCCGTGACGCTGCCGCCAAACTCCGAGACCGCGTTTTTCATACGCTCCAGCAGCGAATATGAGCAGGACACCGCATATTCGCTCCAGCGTCTGACCGATGCCACGCCTGCGGCATTGAGTGCATCTGCGGCACTTTTGGTATACGCACGCAAGAGTCCTCCGGTGCCGAGGAGTATTCCGCCGAAGTAGCGGGTTACGACACAGACGACGTTTTCCACGCCCTCACGCTTGAATACCTCCAGCATAGGAAGTCCTGCCGTGCCCTGCGGCTCACCGTCATCGGAGTAGCGTACAGCTCCGTCCTTTATGATATAGCACCAGCAATTATGACGAGCATCGTAATACTTCTTCTTCATCTCCGCAACGAAGGCCTTTGCGGCATCCTCGTCATCGACGAAGCGGACATGACCCAAAAACTCGGAACGCTTTTCGGTAAAGGTCGCCTCACCGTCACCGGCGGGTATCAGGTAATCGGCCATGCTCAATCCTCCCAATCCTCTTTGGGCTCGACATAATCGGGTATATACTTCTTCACCTTACCGAAAAGCTCCGGCGGCACCGTGACATCGGCCTCGATACCGGAGTCGGTGTATTCGATGGAAGCGACCGCCGCCTCACGGTTTATGAGATCCGCCACACCTGCATCGGAGTAGGGGATGGAGAGATGCACTCTCCTGCTGCCTCTGTCAAGCAGAGACGAGAGCTTCAAAACGAGATCCTGTGCTCCCTCACCGCTTTTAGCCGAGAGACAGACTATATCCTCACCGTGGGGCAGTATGCCCACATAGGCGTCGCATTTATTGAACACCCTTATGCACGGCGTTTTTTCGGCACCGAGCTGTGAGATCAGGGCATCGACGACCTCTGCCTGCTCCTCCCAATCGGGATTGGAGATATCTATGACGTGCAGCAGCACATCGGCGTAGCTCAGCTCCTCCAGCGTTGCCTTGAACGCCTCGACAAGGTGGTGCGGAAGCTTGCGGATGAATCCAACGGTGTCGGACAGCAGCACCTCGGTCAGCTCATCGATACGCAGTCTGCGAGTGGTGGTGTCAAGCGTATCGAAAAGGCGATCGTTTGCAGGGATATCGGAGCCCGTGAGACAGTTTAAAAGCGTCGACTTGCCTGCATTGGTGTAGCCCACCAATGCGACGACGGGGACGGAATTCTTCTCACGCTTTCTGCGTTGTGTGCTCCTGACCTTGCGGACGGCGGACAGCTCCTCCTCGAGCTTTTGTATCTTTCGTCTGATATGGCGGCGGTCGGTCTCAAGCTGAGTCTCGCCGGGGCCTCTGGTGCCGATAGGCGATGAACCGCCGGAGGCTGTCTGACGTACAAGGTGAGTCCACATACCGGTCAGCCTCGGCAGCAGATACTTGTACTGTGCAAGCTCGACCTGCAATTGACCCTCACGGGTACGGGCACGCTGAGCAAAAATGTCGAGAATAAGACCGCTGCGGTCAAGCACCTTAACGCCGAGTGCCTCGGAGAGCACTCTCATCTGTGAGGGGCTCAGCTCATTATCAAAGACGGCGAGGTCGCACTCGTTCGCCTCGATGAAATCCTTGAGCTCCGCCACCTTACCGTCACCGATAAAGGTACCGGGATCGGGGGTGGGGCGGTTTTGGATGAACATACCGACGACCTCACCGCCGGCAGTCTCGACCAAGGCGGCAAGCTCATCCATCGTCGTATCGGTGCTCCGTTCCTTTTGGGGCATACTTGCGGCAGCAAGACCGGCAAGCACCGCTTTTTCAATTACAATATCGTTTTTATCCATAAATTATCCTCATATACGGCAAAACGCCACGTCTTGCGACATGGCGTTCGAGATCAGATTTATTACTTGATGCCGTACTTCTTGTTGAACTTGTCAACACGACCGCTGGTATCAACGAGCTTCTGCTTGCCGGTGTAGAAAGGATGGCACTTGGAGCAGATCTCGACGCTGATGCCGGGACGGGTGGAGCCGGTCTCGATAGTTGCGCCGCAGGCACACTTTATAACGGTGGGCTGATAATTGGGATGGATTCCTGCCTTCATGTTGAATATCTCCTCGATCATAGGCTATCTTGATTATACCCAAAGGGCACAGTTACAAGACGCAAAGCGGATTATAACACAGAAAGTCCCGTATTGCAAGGGCTTTTTCACATTTTTATCAATAATCCACCGGAGTGCCGAGAGGCTCATCGAGACATTCGGGGTGGGTCAGGATATACTTGAGCAGACGAACGCTCTTGGAGTAGTAGTAACCGTCGGCAAGACGTTCGTCGATGGTGAGTCCGAGCTCGATACTGTTTCTCATGGTATAGCTTCCGTCCTCGTTGTAGAAGGGACGGTGCTTCTTTTCACCGATGATGACGAAGATGGAGGTCGTGCCCCAGTTGTTGAGATGGTGGTAGCCGCTCTTGAGCTTTATGGAGCCGAGATTGCTGAGGATGACGGATGCGTAATAGGGATCGGTCTCGATAAGGGATCTGGGCATCCAGCCGTGGCGATCGAGAAAACGCATTGCGACCATAAACGCCTTGAGAATGGGTCTGGGCATACGGGTGACCATATCCATGGCATCGGATGAGGTGTCGCTTCCGCCCTCCTTGGTGTTGGATATCTGCTTAAAAAGATCCCTGTGCAGCGTTTCGAGGGTATCCTCGGGGCTGGCGTAAAGCAGGGCAAGACCCTCACCTGCATCGTCGGAGAATTCCTTCTTCACGACAAAGGATGCGGAGTAGTGATTACGCATATAGAGGTTCTTGTTGCAGATGAAGCGGTTGAGCTTGGGTCTGAGTATGAGCACCTTCAGCAGCGCCGCAACGGTCACATGGAAAAGGGTGTATTTAAACTTGGGATCGTCGGCGTTCTTCTTGGCAAGGTATGCGTCAAGATTCGTCAGATCGATGACCTCGGAAATGTACGCTTCGTTGTCGCAACGGTTAGGGTACATCATAGGCATAAGAACGTGCATACTGTCGGCATCACGGAGAAGATAACCGTCCTTGCGACCGAAAACGCCGTCTCTTTGATTGCTCATAGAAATTACCTCACATTTTTTAAGTATTTATTTGACTTGATTTTACCACATGAACGGATAATGTCAAGAATCGCTTGACTAAATTAGCTCATTGGTGTATCCTCACTCACATAAAGGGGAAAAGAATATGGGTTTTGTTGAAATACTTATCATCGGTATAGCCTTATCGATGGATGCTTTTGCCGTCGCTTTGTGTAAGGGACTGTCGGTTCCCAAGCTGAAGGTAAAGCACGTTATCATCGTGGGACTGTACTTCGGCGGATTTCAGGCACTCATGCCGGTCATAGGCTACCTGCTGGGCTTCAAGTTTGAGGATGCCATAGCGTCGGTGGATCATTGGATAGCGTTTATTCTGCTTGCTTTGATCGGAGCCAATATGATCCGTGAGGCACTGTCGGGTGAGGAAGAAAAGCAGGATGCGGATTTCGGCTTCAAGGCAATGCTGCTGCTTGCTCTGGCAACGAGTATCGACGCTCTTGCGATCGGCGTTAGCTTTGCGTTCTTGCAGGTGGATATCGTCACTGCGGCACTGTGCATCGGTGTGACGACGTTTGCGCTGTCGGCAGTCGGCGTTGCGATAGGCAATGTGTTCGGAGCAAGATTCAAGAATAAGGCGGAGATCGCCGGCGGCGTGATCCTGATCCTGATGGGACTCAAGATCCTCCTCGAACACCTCGAGGTATTGTGATCCGATGAAAAAAGGTAGATGAAACATTTGTTTCATCTACCTTTTTTATTACGCTGTTTTTATGCGGCTATGGGTTTTTGCTTTGAAGAAAGCTTCTGGTAAACGGTGACGAGACCGACGAGGATTATACCGATGAGGTCGGTTTCCCAGCCGGGGATTATCAGAGTCAGACCGCCGATAGCAAGCAGTATTCTGAAGAACCAGTTGACCTTCTTGTACAGATGTCCGTTGAGTGCCGCCGCAACACCGAAAATACCTACCATTGCGGTTATCGCAACCTGTATCGCCTCGTACCATGTGGTGTCAATAAGCAGGAGATTGGGGCTGTAGGCAAAGACATAGGGGACTATAAAGACCGCTATTGCAAGCTTTGTTGCGTTCACGCCGGTCTTCATGGGGTTGGACTTCGCTATTGCGGAGCCTGCGTATGCAGCGAGTGCAACGGGAGGAGTGATATCGGCAACGATGCCGAAGTAGAACACGAAGAAGTGTGCCGCGATATCGTCTACGCCAAGCTGAATGAGGATGGGGGCACAGGTGGTTGCCATGATGCAGTAGTTTGCGGTGGTGGGAACGCCCATACCGAGGACTATGCAGCAGAGCATGGTGAGAACAAGGCCGATGATCAGAGTGTTGCCGGACAGGGGACTATAAAGACCGCTATTGCAAGCTTTGTTGCGTTCACGCCGGTCTTCATGGGGTTGGACTTCGCTATTGCGGAGCCTGCGTATGCAGCGAGTGCAACGGGAGGAGTGATATCGGCAACGATGCCGAAGTAGAACACGAAGAAGTGTGCCGCGATATCGTCTACGCCAAGCTGAATGAGGATGGGGGCACAGGTGGTTGCCATGATGCAGTAGTTTGCGGTGGTGGGAACGCCCATACCGAGGACTATGCAGCAGAGCATGGTGAGAACAAGGCCGATGATCAGAGTGTTGCCGGACAGCTCAACGATCGCGGTGATGAGCGTAGAGGCAAGACCGGTGACCATTATGCAGCCGGCGATTATACCTGCCATACCGCAAGCTACGGCAACGGTGACGGTGCCCTTGCCACCGGCTTCAAGCGCATCGATGAAGCGGCCGAAGGTGAGTCTTTCGTCCTTGTTTATAAGACCGACAACAATAGCGGCAACGATCGAAAGTGCCGCTGCACGCTGAATGGTGCAGGCGTTGAAGGAGACCAAAAGAATGAGCAGGACTATGGGGATGAGCAGATAGCTCTTGACGGCGAGGGTCTTTCCGGAGACCATGTCGGCTCTCGACATTCCCTTGAGTCCGAGCTTTTTAGCCTCGAGATGGACGGCAATGAATATGCCGGAGAAGTAGAGGATGGCAGGCAGTATCGCCATGAGGGCGACCTCGCCGTAGGATATACCGATGTATTCTGCCATAAGGAAGGCGGCCGCACCCATGATGGGGGGCATTATCTGACCGCCGGTGGATGCTGCGGCTTCGACCGCGCCTGCAAACTCGGGCTTATAGCCGGTACGCTTCATCATGGGGATGGTGACGGAGCCGGTGGTAACGGTGTTGCCGACGGAGGAGCCGGAAACCATACCGCACAGAGCGGAGGATATGACTGCGACCTTTGCGGGACCGCCGGAGTATGCACCGCAGACCTTGTTTGCAAGGTCGATAAAGAGCTTGGAAATGCCGGTACGCTCAAGGAATGCACCGAAGATGATAAACACAACTATGAACTTGGCGCATACATTTATCGGAGTACCGAGCACACCGCTTGTGCTGTAGAACAGGGTAAATATGTTTTTCTTGATGGTGAGATCGAAGTTGAGCCCTCTCGACAGCCAGAAGTAGAACGCATACACAAGAAGAACACCTGCGACGCAAAGGATGGGGATACCGACACAGCGACGGCAGAGCTCCATAAGCGCAAGTATGCCGACGATACCGATGATGACGTACAGCGTGGTCATCTTGACCTCACTTGTCAGCACGTTGATTATCGAATCAAAAGCGAAGCAGTAGAAGAAGAAGCTGCCTGCGCCGACTATCATGATGATCCAGTCATACCAAGGGATGTGATTGGGCTTTACGTGTTTTTTGCTTGCAGGGTAGTAGAGGAAGCCAAGCACCAGGACACAGCCCATAAATGCGGTGAGACGCACCTCGAGAGAGGCTGTGCTGAACAGTGTTGAATATATGCAGTAAAGTGAGAAAAATGCCGCGATCCACTGTACGATGATTTTGGGAGTGCCTTCCCATATACGGGTGTTGGACTCTCTGTCGTACTTTCTCATGACCTCGTTTACTTCCGCCTCGCTGACGGTTTCGAGCTCACCGGCACTGTTGGCGATAGGGGAGGTCTTGAGGTCGACGTCTTTGTTTTTTGCCATGCGTGATGTTCCTTTCCGTGATCGACATTTATCTTAACAAATAATAAATGCCCCTAAAATTAGCTCAAAACTACGGTGCGTGTTTGCACCGTAGTTTTAAAAAGGCTTTGCTTCGTTTAAGCAATAACGTCAGGCGACGTCGATGCCCTTATCGGCAAAGTAGCTTACAGCACCCGGATGATAAGGAACGTCGGTGATGGACGATGCAAACTCGAGACTGAACTCAGCCTTCTTTGCGTGGGACAGAGAATCGGTCTCGTCGAAGATCGCGGTGAGCAGAGCCTTGACAGCGTCCTCGGAAACATCGTTACGAACGATTATGACTGCTGCGATAGCGACGGTGGTAACATCCTCGTCGGTACCGTAAACGTCCTTGGAGATGATGTTCTTGCTGTAGTAGGGGCTGTCTGCTATGAGCTTATCGATGTGCTCGTCGTCCAGGCTTACAAGGTAGACCTGACCGCCGACGGAAAGGTCGCTGATAGCGGTGGTGGGAGCACCTGCAACGATGAATGCAGCGTCGATCTTGCCGTCCTTGAGGTTATCGGCGGAATCGGTAAAGCTGAGCTTCTCGGCCTTGATATCGTCGAGATCCATGTCGTATGCAGCAAGAATGTCCAGTGCGTTGAAGTAAACGCCGGAGCCTGCTTCACCGACGGAAACGGTCTTGCCCCTGAGGTCCTCAACGGTCTTGATATCGGGATTCATGGTGACGATCTGGACCTGCTCCATGTAGAGAGCGGCAACAACGGAGAAGCCCTCTACCTTTTCGGAAAAGGTCTTGGTACCGGCATAAGCGTAGCTCATAACGTCGGACTGAACGAGACCGAGCTGTGCGGTGCCGGCTGCAAGAGACTCAATGTTTGCCTGAGAGCCTTTGCCGACGATAGCGGTAACGTTAAGTCCGTCCTGCTTGGAAGCGACCTGAGCGATATCGCCGCCGACGGCATAGTAGGTGCCGGTTTCGGAACCGGTGGTGAAGATAAGCGCAGTCTCGCCGCCGCCGCCACAGGCACAGAGGGCAAAGACCATCATTACAGCCAAAAGCAAGGCTATATACTTTTTCATGATATGTTCCTCCTGATTAATTGCATAATCGATTTTGAAAATTTCTTCTCTGAAAAATTCAACTTGAGCCGATTATACACCCTGCAAGCCCCCATTTCAAGAGAAAAAATGAAATTTTTGATTTTAAAAAATGCAAATAATTTCACAAGCTACTTTAAGCAAGCAAAGAATTTGCGTATTATTGCAATATATTGCGTGATTTCTGAAAATTTATTCAACATCTTGGCGGATAACGAATTTAAAACAGTCTGTCCCCATGACGGCAAGCTCCCCCAAACTTGCAAAAATGCTCGGAGATACGGGGCTTCCAGCCGAAAAAATGACATGGGCAGAGATTTTTGCCCATGCCATTCACATTATTTATCCTATTGCGGCTTATGGATCACAGGAGCTCGATGAGCTTTTCGGCTATCTGTATGGCGTTGGTGGCGGCACCCTTACGCACCTGATCGCCGCAGCACCAAAGGCACAGACCCTTTTCGTCGGTGAGGTCGTCTC
>CAYUQN010000007.1:0-41714 GCA_964446815.1 uncultured Oscillospiraceae bacterium
AACCCCCGACCTGCTGATTACAAATCAGCTGCTCTACCGACTGAGCTACACCAGCGTGCGTCAGCTTGATTATAATAGCAAACCATCTGCGGTTTGTCAACATTTATTTTTCATAAGAACAAAATTTTTCTCGGAGGTAACGAAAATGAGGCTTAAAGAACTGTCGTTTGAATATAAGGAGGCTGCCGCTGCGTGCAGACAGCGAGCCAAGGAATTGCGGGAGAGCATTGAGTTTTGCGAAAGTGAGACCGAAAAGCTGCTGCTGCGACGAAGAATAGCTATGCTTATGCAAATGGCGGGCGATGCCGCAGCAACGGCGAAATACCTTTACGGCTACTACGGAACGGAGGAATGTGAAAATGACGGACGAGGAAAAGTATCAGGCTCTCAGGCAGCTTATAAAGCTTACGGATGTGACCGGCAAGGGCAAGATATCGGCTCTCAGGCATGGGATGAACGATGCCCTTACACCGAGGCAGAAACAGCTTGTACATATGTACTATATCGAGCAGAAGCCTATGACGCAAATTGCGGATGAGCTCGGTCTGCACATAAGCAGCGTCAGCAGAACGATAAAGCGAGGCAGAAACAATCTCTACACCGTACTGCGTTACGGCGGAAGAAGTCTTATGTGTGAGCTGGAAAGCTAAGGTGGTTTACATCGCAGTGCATATGTGGTAGAATCTTGTCACCAAAGGACAGGAGCTATCATGAAAAGACTACATATAAAAATATATTCGCTTATTCTCACTGCGATCATGCTCTTTACCGTAGGCTGCGGTACCGCCACTCCTCCGGTCGAGGAGGAAGCCGATGAACGCGTCAAGGTCTTTAACGGCAATGACGAGGTGTGGATAAGCCCCGAGAAGGGCGTTGCCGTCAATAAGCTCGGCAGTGAGGATTTTTACCTCGATGAAAACGGGAGGCCCGTATACTGCGGCAGTGAATACACCATCGAGTACGGTGTCGATGTTTCCGGCTGGCAGCAGGATATCGACTGGGCGGCAGTCAAGGAAAGCGGTATAGACTTTGCGATAATCCGCATAGGTGCAAGGGGCTACGGTCTTGAGACCGGTGAGATCTTCGACGATGAGTATTACGCCGAAAACATCGAAGCAGCAGAAGCGGCAGGGCTCAAGGTGGGAGTGTACTTCTTCTCTCAGGCAACGAATGAGGAGGAGGCTATCGAGGAGGCGGATCACGTTCTCTACGCCTTAAACGGGAGAAAGCTTGAGCTTCCGATATACTTCGACTGGGAGCATATAAGCTACGATACCGCAAGGACGCAGAACATGAACGGTGCGGCGATCACCGATTGTGCCGTAGCATTCTGCGAAAGAGTAGAATTGGCAGGCTATGACGCAGGTGTTTATATGTATGCCGGTATCGCCTACTACGACTATGAGCTCTACCGCCTTACGGACTACGATTTCTGGTGTGCCAGTATCGGTGACTATCCGTTTTTCTACTATGAGCACCGGGTCTGGCAATACAGCGTATCCGGTACAGTACCGGGTATAAGCGGCGACTGTGACATGAACATAATGTTTATAAAATAAGGAGCATCGAAAGATGCTCCTTATTTTACATCAAACTTATATACCGTCGTGCTTTTGAATACATCGCCTTTTTTGAGGATGCATGAGGGAAACTCAGGTCTGTTCGGTGAATCGGGGTAAAGCTGCGTTTCAAGGCAAAGTCCGGAGTATTGGGCATATTCCGCTCCGGCTTTTCCCCGTCTGCTGCCGAGACCGCCGGAGCAGTATAGCTGAACACCGGGGAGGTCTGTTTTAACGGTCATCCTACGTCCGCTCTCGGGCTCATAAAGCACCGCACAGGGCTCTCCGTCAAGGCAAAAGCAGTGATCGTAAAAGCCGTGTCTTATCGGTCTTTGCCTTGTGAAATCAAAGACCGTACCCTCAACGGAGCGTATCTCCCCTGTCGGGATAAGCTGCTCATCCACCGGAAGATAGTGCCTTGCATTTATCATGAGCTCATGGGACAGGATGTCGCCGCTGCCCTTGAGATTAAAATAGGCGTGGTTGGTGAGGTTTAGCACCGTATCGGCATCGCTTTGTGCCTCATACTCCATAAGAAGCTCATTTTCATCTGTGAGCGTATAGGTTACGGAAAGGCTCACATTACCGGGAAAGCCGTCCTCACCGTCGGGAGAGAATATCTCAAACCGCACACCGTTCTTTTCCTCATGAGCGGTAAAGCGTTTTTGACTGAGTCCCACACCGCCGTGGAGGATGTTTTTGCCCTCGTTTGCGGTGAGGGTATAGCCTTTGCCGTTTAAGTTAAAGCTTGCTCCGGCTATCCTGTTGGCGTATCTGCCGACGAAAGCACCGAGGTATCCGTCGTTTTGCAGGTACTCATTCGGCGTATCGTAGCCGAGCACGATGTCGCAGATGCCACCATCTCTATCGGGAACACAAAGGCTTTGTACCGTTGCTCCGAGATCGCACAAAGAAATTTTCATCCTGTTTTTGTTTTCCATGGAATATAATGTGTATTCGTCGAATGTTGCCGTTTTGTGCATAAAATCACCCCAAAGCCATTATAATACGCTTCCGCTTGGCTTGCAAGTCGTGTCTTTTGCACCTGTTTATGTGCAGAAATTGTGTTAATTTGTAGTCAAAGAATGGGCTGAAAGCATTGAAAATGCTACACTTTTCACAATTTGTGTATCAATATGGATGTTGACATTGAGGAACAATTAAAGTACAATTGACAAGGTTATTTTTTAGTATCGAAAAATCAAAATATATTTCAGACAAGAGGTAATGAGATGTTTAAAGTAGTAACCAAAAGATTTTTGAACGAGGCTAAGACCATCTGCCTGTTCGAGATCGAGGCACCCCTGGTCGCAAAGCACGCCCAGGCAGGTCAGTTCGTCATCTTCCGTCTCGATGAGCAGGGTGAGCGTACCCCCGTCTCCGTCGCCGGATATGACCGTGAGAAGGGCACCGTCACCGTTATGGTGCAGGCCGCAGGACGTACCACCAAGATGCTCCACACCGTTGAGCAGGGTGACTATATCACCGACTTCGTCGGCCCTCTCGGCAAGGCTACCGAAATGGACGGACTTAAAAAGGTCTGTGTCGTTGGCGGCGGCGTTGGCTGTGCCATCGCATACCCCATCGCAAAGGAGATGCACGCAAAGGGCATCGACGTGACCTTTATCGCAGGCTTCAGAAGTGCCGATATCGTCATCCTCAAGGACGAGCTCAAGGCCGCTTCCGATAAGCTCATCATGTGCACCGACGACGGCACCTACGGTGAGAAGGGCTTCACCACCCAGTATCTCAAGCAGGAGATAGATGCAAACATCGCAGAGGGTAAGCCCCAGTTCGATCGCGTTATCGCCATCGGCCCCGACATCATGATGAAGTTCCTCGCAGACGTTACCCGTCCCTACGGCATCAAAACCATCATCTCCCTCGACCCCATCATGGTCGACGGCACCGGTATGTGCGGCGGCTGCCGTGTCATAGTCGGCGGTGAGACTAAGTTCGCCTGTGTTGACGGCCCCGACTTTGACGCTCATGAGGTCGATTTCGACTCTCTCATTAAGCGTGCTGCATTCTACAAGGATGAGCAGGACGAAGCCGCAAAGCACATTTGCAATATGACGGGAGGTAAGCGTAATGGCTAATATGAAGATGCAGAAGAACCCGATGCCCGAGCAGGAGCCTCTGGTTCGCAACAAGAATTTTGACGAGGTCGCTCTCGGCTACACTCCCGAGATGGCTATCGACGAGGCAAAGCGTTGCTTAAACTGCCACAATATGCCCTGCCGTACCGGCTGCCCCGTTTCCGTTCGTATCCCCGAGTTCATCGCCAAGGTCGCAGAGGGCGATTTTGACGCAGCATACGAGATCATCACCTCCACCAACTCCCTCCCTGCCGTCTGCGGTCGTGTTTGCCCCCAGGAGAAGCAGTGTGAGTCCAAGTGCGTAAGAGGCATCAAGGGTGAGCCCGTAGGTATCGGCCGTCTCGAGCGTTTCGTTGCCGACTACCATATGAATAAAGAGGACAAGGAGCCCGTTAAGGTTCCCGAGTCCAACGGTCACCGTGTTGCCATCATCGGTTCCGGCCCTGCGTCCCTCACCTGTGCAGGTGACCTTCGCAAGATGGGCTATGAGGTCACCATTTACGAAGCCTTCCACAAGGCAGGCGGCGTTCTGGTTTACGGTATCCCCGAGTTCCGTCTTCCCAAGGACAAGGTCGTTGCAGTCGAGGTCGAGAACCTCAAGGCAATGGGCGTTAAGATAGTCACCGACGCTGTTATCGGCAAGGCTATCACCATTGATGAGCTCTTTGAGGATGAGAAGTATGAGGCGGTATTTATCGGCTCCGGTGCCGGTCTGCCCCAGTTCCTGCATATCCCCGGCGAGAATCTCCTCGGCGTTTACTCCGCAAACGAGATCCTTACCCGTACCAATCTCATGAAGGCATACCGTGATGATTACGATACGCCCATCAAGCATCCCAAGTGCGTTGCAGTCGTCGGCGGCGGCAACGTTGCAATGGACGCAAGCCGTGTTGCAAAGCGTCTCGGTGCTGAGCACGTTTACATCACCTATCGCCGTGGCCGTGACGAGCTTCCCGCAAGAAAGGAAGAGGTCGAGCACGCCGAGGCAGAGGAGATCGAGTTCAAGCTCCTCAACAATCCCGTTGCCATCCACGGTGACGAGAACGGTCATGTAACCGGTATCGAGCTTCAGGAGATGGAGCTTGGTGAGCCCGATGAAAAGGGCCGTCGCAAGCCCGTTCCCGTTGAGGGCTCCAACTGGATCCTGCCCTGTGATGCGGTCATCATCGCGATCGGCACCAGCCCCAACCCCCTGATCCGCTCCACCACCAAGGGTCTCACCGTCACCAGGAAGGGCGGCATCGAGGCCGACGAGGGCGGCCGTACCGCTCGTGAGGGCGTATTTGCAGGCGGCGACGCTGTTACCGGCTCCGCTACCGTCATCCTCGCAATGGGTGCAGGTAAGACCGGTGCAAAGAGCATCGACGAGTACATAAAGAGCAAGAACGCATAACGGCAGCTTAAAAATTCAAACGGACAATGCTTCCGATATCGGCGGCATTGTCTGTTTTTTTTGTAAAATTTCGTTGCATTTATATATTGCATTTTTTCGAAGCTTAGTGTAAAATATTGTTGTCATTAGGTGCAAATTGTTTGAACGGCTTCAGATTTTGCGTTCATATCGTTCGGGGGGTGTATGATGAACAGATCTCAGTTTCAGGAGTATCTCGATAAAAATTCCGCTGCCAAGCTCAGAGATGTTGTGGCAGAGGTGCTGTACGATGAAATAATCTCACTGCGTATCGCACCGGGGTCAAAGCTCAATGTAAATTCTATCGCTTCTTCTCTCGGCATCTCGAGAACGCCTGTTGCCGAGGCGATCAATACCTTGAGCGAAAAGGGCTTCGTGGTATCAAAGCCGCTGTCTAACGGTTACTTTGTCATAGACCTCAGCTTGCGTGATATGATAGATCTTTACGATGTTCGTACCGCTATCGAATGTGAGGCTGCCGCCTTGTGTACCGAGCGTGCCAATGAGGCTACTATTGCCGAACTCGTCCGCCTTGCCGACTGCTACCGTGATGCGGTTTTGCGTGGAGATCATGACGGTATGACGGCGTATGATATGCCCTTCCATGCTCTTATCGTCGAAAACTGCGGCAATCGGTACATTCAAAAGTGCTATGAAATGCTGCTTCCGAATCTGACAATGTATCAGGCTTCGATGATAAAATTTTTCTCCTCATCCGACGGTAACCCTTGGAGTGCAAGTATCACCTACAACCACAATGCCATTGCCGAGGCGATAAAGATGCGTATACCGGAGCTGGCGCGTCAGGCGATGAGCAGCCATGTGACCTCGGGTCTCAACTACGCCACCTACTGCGGCGGCGGTGCCGATCCCTTCGCTTTCATCCGCAATCCGAAGCTCAGAAAATGATCTTATTTTATCCGAACATTGTCTCTTGACAGTGTTCGGATTTTGTTATATTCTGATTTGCTGACTGTTTATCCAAGGAGCAGATTATGAACACAAGATTTAATATAAGATATTCCGCCATGCAGGGTGGCTACTGGGCAATGAGCGGTATCATCTTCAACTTCGTTGCCGTCTTTTTGCAGGATCGCCTGTTTTCGAATTATGAGATCGGTATAATCATCACCCTCGGCAATATCGTGAGCTTTTCGGTGCAGCCTATGGTCGCCTCTTTGATCGATCGCCGCGGTCAAAAAACTCTCTCCGGCTGTATCGCCGCCATGTCCGTTCTTGCCGTTTTGCTTTGTGTGGGACTGCTTTTTTTGCCTAACGCCTCGATCCCACTTGCCGCTGCCTATGTTTTGCTCATTGCCGCCAATCTGCTGATGCAGCCTCTTTGCACGGCACTGTGCTTCTATGTTGAAAGCTGGGGCTTTAAGATGAACTTCGGCAGAGCAAGAGCCGTAGGCTCTCTGTGCTACTCCGCAAGTATGCTCGTGCTCGGAACTCTCGTTGAACGCACAAGTGCCGATGCCGTCCCTTGGTCGCTCATTCTCACCCTCGTTATCTGCGGTGCCGCGGCAATACTCTTTTACGGAGATCAACGCAAATACGCTCAAGGTATCACCGAGGAAAAGAGCAGCACCGAAGGATCAAGCGGCGTTATGAGCTTCATCTCCCGTAACAAGCGTTTTACAGTGTTCCTTGTCGGTGTTGCCGTTATATACTTCACCCACTCTCTCATCACCAATTTCTTCATCGAATACGTTCGCAACGTCGGTGGCGGCAAAGGCGATATGGGCAATATCCTTGCGTTTATGTCCATCGTCGAGGTGCCTGTGATGCTCCTGTTCTCACGGCTTTTGAAACGCTTTAGCTGCTCATTCCTTTTGAGGCTGTCCGCAGTTATGTTCACGGTCAAGGAGCTTGCGATCTTCCTTGCTCCGAGTATACCGGCTCTATATGCGGCAGAGGCCTTGCAGTCGCTTTCCTTTGCCCTGCTTCTCCCTGCCGCTGTGCAGTATATAAACGATATTATCCCCGAAAAGGATGTCGTCAAGGGTCAGTCCTTCTTTACCGCCGCCATAACCTTGGGCAGTATTTTCGCAGGCTACTTCGGAGGATTCTTGCTCGATGGCTACGGTGTGAGCTTCACCCTTCTCGTCGGCGTTATAGTCTCCGCCGTCGGCACGCTCATAACCGTCCCTGCAATTGCCTCGTATAAAAAGTGATATGATAATGAAAAAGCCCCGTCATCAGACGGGGCTTCATTGTTTTTCGGTTCGTTCCTATGTATAATTATTTATCGCCGTAACGCTCGTTGAATGCCTTCTCGAGAGCTGCAGCTTCCTCTGCGGTGCAGCGGCCGAGCTTGATGCACTTCTCAACGACTTCGGGAGTCGGAGTGTTGTAGTAGAGCTTGTAGGTCAGGTTGGGGAGCTTTGCGATTTTGGGGGTGAACTCCTTGAACAGCTCTACGCCGTTATAATCCTGAAGGAACTGCTTTCCGTTGATCTCATGAAACTTAGGCATAATCATTCTCCTTTTTTAATCGCAGGACACTATGTCGCTGCTGAATTATACTTATATGTTACACATAAGTTAAGTATTTGTCAAGACGAATACACATTATTTTGGGCATTTTCGGTGATTTGTACAATTTCAACATACAATTTTCTACTATTAATATTTTCGCTCACTTTGCCTTCTTGGCACTGAAATCGGGCTCAGTACCGGATATCAGACGTTTGAGGTTGCTTCTGTGCATAAAAACCACCAAGAGTCCCGAAACGATGTTCATATACAGCAGTGCCGTGTCACAGCCGAAGATCGCCGTTGCTATCGGTAAGGCGATCGCCGCACTCACCGAGCCTAAGGATACCTTTCGGCTTGTGATCGCTACCGCAAAAAACACCGCCATTATGCATAAAAATACCTGCCATCCGCAAGCAAGACCCAATGCCGCGCCGACCGATACCCCCTTGCCGCCGCGAAAGCCGAAGTATATCGGAAAGCAGTGCCCTATGATGCACAGAAGCCCTGCAAGTGCCATTCCTCTCTCGCCGCACAAAAGTCCGCCTATCGCCATGGACGCAAGGCATTTTGTCATATCGCATAGCAGCGTTATCACTCCTGCCTTTAAGCCGAATACCCTTGCTACATTGGTGGCACCGGCATTGCCGCTTCCGTGAGCTCTCACGTCACTGCCGCAGAATCTCTTTGACAGTGGGATCGACGCGCAAAACGATCCGAACAGATATGCGATAACCGCAATCAGAGCATATTTCATCTCGCTTCTCCAATTCACTTCAAATATTTTAAGTTTATTATAACAAATATTTTAAGTATTTCAATAGCAAATACAAATATTTCATTTGTAAATTTTGCGTAAATATCCACTTGTGTCAATTGTTCCGCAACATTTTGTATGTTATTATATACAAAAATGCACTCATGCAACCTGTTGCGTGAAAAAAAGGAATGATATTATCAAAGGTATAAGCTTATTCGGAAAAAATGCGGTGTACGAAAAGATAAAGGAATCTGCGATCTCGGTGCTTCCGATCGTGGTCATCGTCCTGCTTTTGTGCCTCACCGTGTCCCCCATACCTGCCGATCTCATGCTCAGCTTCTTGGTCGGTACCCTGCTCATTATTCTCGGTATGGGCTTCTTCTCCCTCGGTGCCGATGTCTCCATGACTCCCATCGGAAACAGGATAGGTACCGCTCTTACGAAATCCCGTAAGCTGCCGCTTATCTTGACGGTCAGCTTTGCATTGGGCTTTGCGGTCACGATAGCGGAGCCCGATCTTCAGGTTTTGGCGGATACCGTTCCCCATATCGACAGCACCGTTTTGCTGGTGACCGTGGGCATCGGTGTCGGCTTCTTTCTCTCGGTGTGTATGCTCCGTATACTCACCGGTATTCGGCTTCGTTGGCTGCTGATATTCTTCTACGCCATCGTGTTCATACTCGCCACCTTCACCGACAGCGGCTTCCTCGCCGTTGCATTCGACTCAGGCGGTGTCACCACAGGGCCTATGACGGTGCCCTTTATACTCGCTCTCGGTGTCGGTATATCTCACATACGAAGCGATAAGGACGCGGAGGCGGACAGCTTCGGTCTCGTTGCCCTCTGCTCCATCGGCCCCATCGTTGCCGTCATGCTCCTCGGCTTCTTTTACGACGGTAGCGAAAGCAGCGTTGAGCCGGTATTTGCAGCCTACAGCAGCACGGTGGAGATAGGCGGCGCTTATATTTCCGCTCTGCCGCTCTACATAAAGGAAATGGCTGTGGCACTGCTGCCCATCGTTGCCATCTTCTTTGTGTTCCAGTTCGTGACTATCAAGATGTCCGGTCGCAGTCTCGCGAAGATATGTGTCGGTATACTGTACACCTATGTGGGTCTCATTTTGTTTCTCACCGGTGTCAATGTAGGCTTCTCCTCTCTCGGCTCTGTGCTCGGATCGGTGCTTGCCGAAAACATGAAGTATGCACTTATTCCTCTGTCCATGCTCCTCGGCTGGTTCATCATATCGGCGGAGCCTGCGGTTGCGGTGCTTGAAAAGCAGATCGAGGACGTGAGCGCAGGTGCGATACCCGGCAAGGCAATAAAGATGAGTCTCTCGGTCGCCATCGCCCTTGCGATGGGGCTTTCGGCTCTCCGTGTCATCACCGGAATATCCATCATGTGGTTCATGATCCCCGGCTACGCCATCGCTCTTATCCTCTCCTTCTTCGTTCCGGATATCTACACGGCAATAGCCTTCGACTCCGGCGGTGTCGCATCCGGCCCCATGACGGCGACCTTCATGCTCCAGTTCATGATAGGTGCAAGTGCCACCTTGGGCGGCAATCCCATCAAGGATGCCTTCGGTATAGTGGCACTGGTCGCAATGATGCCGCTCATTTCGATCCAGATCGTAGGCTTCATATACGGCAGGAAGTCCGCAGATCTCAGTCCCGAGGTCTGCGGTGACGATGAGATCGTTGAGCTTTGGGAGGTATCCGCATGAATTATATTATATCGGTAGTGCAGCCGTCCGACGGCGAAAAGCTCCTCGACATTTGCAAGAGGCTTGAGCTCCCCGTTACACTCAGTGCTCTCGGTAAGGGCACGGCACTTAAATCCATGCTCGATCTTTTGGGCATAGAATCGACTATGAGGCGTATCGTCATAAACGTCGCTTCGTCGGAGAAAACGACGGCTTTTATCAAAGAGCTCAAACGCTCACTTTACATCGGCGTACCCGGTCACGGGATTGTCGCCGCAGTTCCCGTAAAAAGCATCGGAGGTGGAAAAACTTTGGCATATTTAAACGACGGTAACAAAGATATTAAATACTCTCCCGACTTGGGCTTCCCCTATGAGCTGGTCATTGCGATCGCAAACTCGGGTAGAACGGATATGGTAATGAACGCTGCAAGAGCGGCGGGTGCAAGAGGCGGCACGGTCATCCACGGTAAGGGTACCGGCTCGGAAAATGCCGAACGCTTCTACAATGTATCCATCGCAAGCGAAAAGGAGCTCATCATGATCGTTGCCGAAAAGGGCAATAAGAGCGAGATCATGAAGGCGATAGTCCGCAATGCAGGGCCCGACACCGAGGCAGGTGCCATAGTCTTCTCCCTCCCCATAAGCGAAGCAGCCGGATTTGCCCTTCTTGAGGAATGATACCGCGATTTTTCTCGGTGAAATCAAAGAAAATCGTTGACATTGCAGTTAGTTCGTGGTATGCTACTTAGGCCGCATTGAATGGGTCGGAAAGTTGGGGACTGCCCCACACCTATGATAGCGAGACCTGAAGAAAGGATGAAGATCAATGAAGCACGCTGTTATCGTAACCGGCGGCAAGCAGTACCGTGTTGCCGAGGGTGACGTTATCTTTGTCGAAAAGCTCAACGCCGAAGCAGGCGAGACCGTAAAGTTCGACAGTGTTCTGGCAGTCATCGATGAGGAGAGCTCCGTTTTCGGTACTCCCGTTATCGAGGGTGCAAGCGTTTCCGCAAACGTTCTGAAGAACGGTAAGAGCAAGAAGATCCGTGTCTACAAGATGAAGCCCAAAAAGGGTTACCGTAGAACTCAGGGTCACAGACAGCCCTATACCAAGGTTCAGATCGAAACCATCAACGCATAATTTTTCCGCAACTGATTTTGACTTATGGAGGTGTAACCTTAATGGCACATAAAAAAGGTATGGGTTCTACCAAGAACGGCCGCGACAGTGAGTCAAAGCGTCTTGGTCCCAAGAGAGCAGACGGTCAATTCGTTCTGGCCGGCAACATCCTCGTCAGACAGCGCGGAACTAAGATCCACCCCGGTACCAACGTCGGCAAGGGTAAGGACGACACCCTTTTCGCCCTCGTTGACGGCAAGGTGAAGTTCGAGCGCATGGGCAAGGATCGCAAAAAGGTCTCTGTTTACGAAGATATCGCTCAGTAAAAAAGATCAAAAATGCCGGACTTTTGTCCGGCATTTTTCATTAACACTTTCTCTTTGAAAGGAGTGACGGTATGGCACAGTCATTTGTGGATAAGGCAAGGATCACCGTTAAGGCAGGCAACGGCGGCAACGGTGCAGTGTCCTTCCACCGTGAAAAGTATGTTGCCGCAGGCGGTCCCGACGGCGGTGACGGCGGCAAGGGCGGTGACATCGTTTTTGTCGTGGACGATAATATGTCCACCCTTATGGATTTCCGCTACAAGCGTAAATATGTTGCATCAAACGGAGCCGACGGTTCCGGTAAACGCTGCTCCGGTAAGGACGGCGAAAGCCTGTATATCAAAGTCCCCAGAGGCACTCTTGTGCGTGACACCGAGACCGGCGGCATAATGCACGATATGTCCGACGGTGAAAACTATGTCGCCGCAAAGGGCGGCAGAGGCGGTTGGGGAAATAAGCATTTTGCCACACCGACAAGGCAGGTGCCCCGTTTCGCAAAGCCCGGTCTTCCCGGTGAGGGACACGATATCACCTTGGAGCTCAAGCTCCTTGCCGATGTCGGTCTCGTGGGCTTCCCCAATGTCGGTAAGTCAACGCTCCTGAGCGTTGTCAGCAAGGCTCATCCCAAGATAGCGAATTATCACTTCACCACATTGTTCCCCAATCTCGGCGTTGTGTATGTCGATGAGGGCAGGAGCTTCGTCATGGCGGATATCCCCGGTATCATTGAGGGTGCATCCGAGGGTGCCGGCTTGGGTCATGACTTTCTGCGTCACATTGACCGTTGCCGTCTGCTTATTCATCTTGTAGACGTATCCGGCAGTGAGGGCAGAGATCCCGTTGAGGATTTCGATACCATAAACGCAGAGCTTAAGGAGTACAGTCCGGAGCTTTTCGAGCGTCCTCAGATAGTCGCCGCAAACAAGTGCGACCTCTGCGGTGAGGATACCGAGAATATCGAAAGACTCAAAGAGCACGTTACGGCTCTCGGCTACGATTTCTTTGAGCTTTCCGCCGCTACTCACGGCGGCATCCATGAGCTCATAAAGGCTGCATCCAACAGGCTCTCGGAGCTCCCCCCCATCGTTCGCTTTGAGGCGGATTACGTTCCTCCCGAGCCCGTTATCGATACCAGTGAGGCTCTTGAGATCACCCGCTACGACGATGTTTGGGTCGTTGAAGGGCCGTGGCTGCAAAAGCTCATGGCATCGGTCAACTTCTCCGATACCGAGAGCATGATGTACTTCGACCGTGTTCTTCGCGATAGCGGAGTTTACAAGCGGATGGAGGATATGGGAATTCACGACGGTGACACCGTAAGCATTTACGACCTCGAATTCGAATACAGGGATTGATCCCTCGGAGGCTCTATGGCAATATTTCACGAGATAAGCGATTTCTCGGCACCGGAGCTTGACGTTTACGCTCGGCTCACGGAAAATCAGCTTCTAAACCGCAAGGATCCGAAAAACGCAATGTTCATTGCCGAAAGCCCCACCGTCATTGAAAGGGCTCTTGATTCCGGCTGTGTGCCGCTGTCCTTCCTCATGGAGACAAAGCACGCTTTCGGCAAGGCTTCTCCCCTGCTTTATCGCTGTCCGGAGAACATCCCGGTCTATACCGCAGAGCTTGAGGTGTTGACGCAGCTCACGGGCTTTCACCTGACAAGGGGTATGCTTTGTGCCATGCTCCGTCCTCCGCTTCGATCCGTTGCCGAGGTTTGTGAGGGTGCAAGGCGTATTGCGGTCTTGGAGAATGTTATGAATCCCACCAATATCGGTGCGATATTCCGCTCTGCCGCCGCTCTCGGTATGGATGCCGTATTACTGACGGCACAGGGCAGTGATCCCCTCTATCGCAGGGCGGTGAGAGTCAGCATGGGCACTGTGTTTCAGATACCCTGGACCTATCTTGACGATGCGGAGCCGTGGCAGGATGTCCTACACTCTCTCGGCTTTAAAACGGCGGCACTTGCACTGACGGACCGTTCGCTGCCGATATATGCCCCCGAGCCCGAGAATGAGGAGAAGCTTGCTCTTGTTCTCGGTACCGAGGGTGACGGCTTGGCTCTCCAAACCGTTGAAAGCTGTGACTACACATTGCGTATACCGATGTCGCACGGCGTTGATTCGCTCAATGTCGCAGCGGCAAGTGCCGTGGCTTTTTATCAGCTCGGTGTTTTGCATAATAAAAAGTCGGAGTGATAACTCCGACTTTTTATTATTATATCACGAGAATGTTATTGTGACTATTTCGCAGTTTGTTGCCACTCTCATAGGCATACCCCATGCACCGACACCGGAGGATACGATGACCTGTGGGGTGTTTTCGTCCTTTTGATAATAGCCGTAATCCACGGTGTACATTGCACCGGTTATCAGATTTGCAGGGAACACCTGTCCCTTATGCGTGTGACCGCTGAGGATGAGGTCGACCTCGGAGCCGTATTCATCGATATGCATCGGGTTGTGGTCCATAACGATCACGGGCATTGAACTGTCCTCTCGGGTGAAAAAGTCCGAAAGCGGCACACGCTTTTTATCGCCGTAGCCGCCTATGGCGGAAGCGTCAAGTCTGCCGATCAGCACCAAGCGATCGTCAATGACGGTATATGTATCGTTCAGCAGGCAGACATTCGCCTTCTCCAAAAACTCCAGCATTTGCTCATGGGTCTCGCCGCCGTCATGATTGCCGAGGCAGGCATATACGCCGTAGGTCGAGCGGATGCCCCGAAGCGTTTCGAGAGCCGCTTTAGGATCACGGATCGAGGTAAAATCGGTGTCGAAAAAGTCCCCTGCTATGCACACGATATCGGGCTTTGAGGCGTTTATCTCCTCCACGATCTTCTCAAGGCGTTCCTCCGAGCCTACAGCTCCGAGGTGAAGGTCGCTTATCATAACAACGGTCATGTCTGATATATCCGTCTTGTCTTGCAGGCTTATCTCATATGAAACGTGCTCGACCTGCTTGGCATTGGCAAAGCCGTAGGCACAGGTGATGACAGTAAGCAGCAAAACGCCGAGGGTCACATAGCCGTTGAGCATGGGCTTTGCTATAAAGGACAGCTTCAATATTCGGGGCAGTAGCAGCAGGATATCCGCTGCCAGTGTGAACAGCAGCAGATACAGCATGATGCCCATACAATAGGCACCGACTGTGCCGAGGACTTGCTTCAGCTCCCTCGAGAATGGCATGAGAGCCCGTCCGAAGCTCAAGGCAAGCAGCACGACAAAAGCCCCGACTATCACCAGCACAGGCCAAAACTTGAGCACGGGAAAGAACGCGGCAAAGCCGTTATACAGTCTCAGAGCAAGATAATAGCTTGTTCCGGCAAGCACCGAAAGAACGATAAATATTGCAACAACACCCATGCACAGCACCTCCTTTAGTCGCTACAGCTTACAGGGCTTCAAAATGGTATCTGGGCTTTCCGAGGCTGATCTTGCCGTACTCTATCGCCTCGGTGGGGCAATAGCAGATGCAGGACATACAGTGATTGCAGTTGTCACCCCAAACGGGTTTGCCCTCCACTATCTCGATATTATTCACAGGGCACAGTGTGGCACAGCGTCCGCAGCCGACACAGGCATCGGATACCGTAAACGCCTTTGCTTTCACGCAGAAGGCATAGAATGCCGGATTTACCGGCCCGCTTATTATGCGGTCATACAGATTATTGCGGGGGATCGGAAGCATTGCGTCCTCCGCAATGCATTTTGCGGTGCTGTCGATCACGGGCTCCGCCTTTTTCACGATCTCCCTTGCCTCATCGGCTTGGGGCACCTCGAACATGGCAATGTAGTTTTCGGGCATGATGACCTGTGCGGTGCCCATGTAATTAAAGCCCTTTTCTGCACAAAGGCTGCGATTGTACTTTGCAGCGTTGCCTATCTCGCTGCCGCAGCTCATGACGAACCAAACCTTATCCGCACCCTCAAGCTCGGTCTTTTCGATCCATGCACGGACAGTGCGTGGGATACGCCAAGCATGAGTCGGTGTGACGATTATGAGTCTGCCGTCTATGGCAATGCTTGATGTGTCCCCTGCCTTTATGCGATCGTTCATGCTGATGAGCTCATCTCCCAGTGCCTCTGCGAGACGCTTTGCAACGTATTTGCTGTTTCCTGTTCCCGAATAGTAAAGTATCATGTCAGTCTCCTTTTATGAATGATGCGATGGCATCTGCGGTCTGTTTTATCTGTTCTTCGTTTGATATAGTCGGTACTCCGTCGCCGTCCTGCTCTCCGTATGAGCCGAAGCCCGAATGGCATCCGCCATCTAAAACGAGCTCAACTGCGGCGGCGGGAAGATTTACAAGGTCTTCGGCGTAGGTTTCCCTGTCCAGCACCTTGTCCTCCGTGCCGTAGATGCTCAAAACACGAAGCTCGGTTTCGGTGAGATCCTCCGTTGAGTATGCCGCAAGCAGGATGAGTCCGCTATAGTCATCGGCGTTATCCGCAATATAGCTTGCCGCCATTGCTCCGCCAAGCGAATGACCTGCCATGTACCAATGCTCTAACTCGGGGTAGCGGTCTTTGAGCCCATCCGCTGCGTTTTTATCGAGCACCGCAAGATTTGCAGGCATCTCAACAAGGGCACAAAGCAGCCCACGCTCGGCACAGGCTTTAAGCAACGGAGCATATGCCGCCGCCTCCACCTTACCACCGGGGTAGAATATCACTCCGGCTATCGGATCCTCCGGTATGAACCAAGTGACATCGCCGTCCGTCTCGATTCTTACCTCATCGGTGCTCAGGCTCATTGCCGTGATCGCCGCTTCGTCTGCGCGGTAGTAGTCGGAGATATAGGCATAGCCTGCAATGCCGATGATGATCAGCAGTGCAAGGCACAGCGACAGTATTATTTTTGTCCGCTTCTTCATATGAGCACTCCTTCGCAGTGGTCGATCTCATGCTGAATGACCTCCGCCGTCCAATCGGTGAAGGTCTTGAGCCGAGTTTGGAGCTTTTCGTTTTGCCACTGCACCTTGATATTGCGATAGCGCTTCGTCTTTCTTGTTCCGGAAAGGGACAAGCAGCCCTCCTCGGTATCATAAGCACCGGAGCTTTTGACTATGACGGGGTTGAGCATCACCATGTACTCGCCCTCGTTTTCAAAGGCAATGATCCTCTTGTTCACACCTATCATATTCGCCGCCATGCCGACACAGCCCTCCTTGTGGGCAATGAGGGTGTCAAGCAGATCGCAAGCGGTTTCGAGGTCGTCTGCCGTGGCGGTCTCCGCTTTTTGGCTCAGAAACGCCTCGTCCTTGCAAATTTCACGGATCATCGTGCAGCCTCCTGTTCTTTTGCTTTTATGATAAATGCAATGGCCGCTTTTGTAAAGTGATAAGTCCGCGAACTTCCTCAAAAACTTCATTGCAAGCAGCATTTTGTATTCAATGATATATCATCCGTTTCCAAAGGAGCGGATATAATTTCAAAAGTCTCTTTTGTCCGGTGGACAAAAGAGACTTTTTTGGTCCGAGTGACAGGGTTCGAACCTGCGGCCTGATGGTCCCAAACCACCCGCGCTACCAGCTGCGCCACACCCGGGGATACACGGTATTTGCCATTATAGCCTAATTTACTTTCATGTGCAAGTTTAATATTCGCATCCGCAAAATTTTCTTCCGTGTGAAATATGGGCTCGTTTCCGTCGTCTATATAGATGAGACGGTTTGAGGCCGACCGCCCGAAAAACATACGACTGTTTCCAACCCATCGAACATATCGGCCTCGAAAAAATCTCTTTTGAAAGGAACACTTGCCGTGAATTTTGTAGGATTCATCCTTGAGCACACCGCCAAAATACTCGATTGGACAAATGACGACTACGAGGCCTCCATACTCAGACAGATCGCCGCCAACTTTAACGACCGGTAATTTCCGATACATTTTCCGCCGAACTGATGTTCGGCGGTTTTTTATGTCTCTATAAGGCGTTTGAAGGAGCCTATTATGTCGCTGTTTATCTCACCCGTGAGTGCCTTATTGTAATTGCAAATGAAGGTGCCGGAGATGAGTATCATCATAGCCTCCGCTTCCTTTTTGCCGACCTCGGGGCCGTATATCTTCACAAGGCACGCCTCCATGACCCTGCGCCACTGGGCAAACTCACCCATGACAAGATCCTCGACACGTTTATTATAGTGTGCCAGAACATAGGTCTGAGTCGTTGCATTGGGGCGTTCCTCACCGACCTTACCGTTTGCGACATACGCCATGAAGTCGTTCATATAGGCAAGGTTCGAGTCATAGTCCTTTCGGTCATGGCATTTAAACCACTCAATGCACTTTTCACTCATGAACTCCCTTGTGTAGCGTACATAGCTCACCAAAAGGTCTTCCTTGTTTTCAAAGTAATTGAGCAGCTTCGGGTGCGACATTCCCGCCTCCGCCGCTATATCTCTGAGTGAGATATTGGTCAGCGGCTTGCGGTCGATGCAACGCTGAAACGCCATGAGTATTTCCTTGCGAACTTCATTTTTATCTACAACAAGGGGCATTTTTGTCTCCTTTTCCCTTTACATCGGGTCGCTGTCATGATAGAATATTTACCAATCGGTAAATATTAAATCGGCGGTGGTATTATGGACATTAAAATTCATATACTGCACTGCGGCAGTATATCCGTTTCTCCGACCGTGCCCAAGGGCGGGCTAAGTCTTTTCGGTGCTCTCGGCGGAGTTTTTCTTCCGGAGAAGGACAGAGTGACGCTTCCGGTCTCCTGCTATCTTATCGAGCATCCCAAGGGCAGGCTGCTTATCGACACCGGCATAAGCCGTGACATGAGCCCCGACGGAGCCTTTGATAAAGCGGCAGTCGACGCTCTTATATATCCTTATCTGACGGACTATTTCCGTCCAAGCGTCGAGCTCGGCTGTACCGTTACGGAGAAGCTATCCGCAATGGGGCTTTCGCCCGAGGATATCGACACCGTTATGCTGACGCATTTTGATCCCGATCACACCGCAGGGCTCAGATCTCTAAAGGGTGCAGGTCGGATCCTCGTACCGCAGGAGGAATATTTCTGGAGCTGTCGCACCGTTTATCGCTACCGTGAGCCGTGGAAGCTGTGGATCGATGAGGGCATTGAATATTTTTGGTTCAAGGGTACAGGCATGGGCCCCAACTGGTGGTCATACGATTTCTTCGGTGACGGTACCGTTACCTTTGTGCACCTCCCCGGTCATACGACGGGGCACACCGGTATAAAGATCGAGAACAAGGGAAAGTTTTTGATCCTCGCTTCCGATGCCTGTTACAGCATAGGTAACGTAAAGGATCTCAAAGTCCCGGGCTTCGGCTTCAGCGAAAAGAGTATGCTCAAATCTCTTAAATGGCTTAAAGGCGAATACGAAAAGCCTAACTGCCTCGGCATCATCGCAAATCACGATCCGAGTATTTCCGAGGGGACTATAGTTCTGTAAGCCTTGTTACAACGTGCTGGCACAGCAGCAGTCCGGCACTTGCAGGTACCCAAACCAGTGAGCCCGGAACGCTCCTTCTACCCGGAGGGGGTGCTTCCGCTTGCATGGGCTCCATGCCCTCCTCCGGTGAAAATACGACATCGAGGTGCTCTATGCCTCTTTGACGCAGCTCCTTGCGCACCACTCTTGCCAAGGGGCATCCGCTCGTTTTCTTGATATCTGTCAGACAAAGGCGTGACGCATCACACTTATTACCCGTTCCGAGAGAGGACACTATGGGTATCCCCCTGTTCATCGCTGTCTCGATAAGGTCAAGCTTGCAGGATACAAGATCGATAGCGTCGACGATATAGTCGTAATCGGCAAACAGCTCGTCACGGTGCTCGGCATCGTAATGGGCACATACGCCGTGAACTTTTATACTCGGGTCGATATCGGAAATACGCCGTGCCATGACCTGTGCCTTGGGCAGTCCCACCGTTGAAGTCAGGGCACAAAGCTGTCTGTTTATATTGCTCTCGGAAACGGTATCTCTGTCGATCAAAGTCAGCTCACCCACGCCGCTTCGAGCCAAGGCCTCGGCACACCATGAGCCGACACCGCCTATACCGAACACCGCAACGTGGCTGTTTTTGAGCTTTTCCATCGCCTCGGTGCCGAGGAGCATCCATGTTCTTATATTTCTTTCGTTCATAGCTATATTAGTAAGGTCGCCTCAAATGAGGCGACCTTAAGGCATTATTACTTATCAGCCGACGTATCTTGCACCGAAGGTAGTGCTTGCGGTGATGCTTGCTTTCTCACCGACAAGGCCTTCTTCCCATTCCTGGATAGCTGCGTTGCGGAGCAGTGCATCTGCAATGTAATCGCAATAGTTCATATCGCCGCTTTCCTCGGTGGCTGCTGCATTATTGTCACGCTCGGTGAAGTGGACAAGGTAGTAGCCGCCGTTTTCGATCTCGATGACAGCTATATCATCGGCAACACGGGTGGCATCCTTGACCCACTCCACAAGTGCTTCGGGGTACATAACGCCGCTCGTACTCGTGGTGGTGCTGACTATGGAGCTGCCTGCCGTTGCTTCGACTACGGTGGGGCCAACCTTGGTCTCCTCGCCTTCCTCGGTCTCGGAGGGCTTTGCAACGGTGCCGTTCTCCTCCTCGTAGGCGACTACAAGCTCGGTGAAGTCACCGCCGTTTTTGAGGCTGCGTTCCATTCTCTCGGCATCGGACTTGGCTGCTGCCATTGCATCCTCGGTGGGTGCTACGGCACTGCCCGATTCATCGGTCCCGGTCTCTGCCTTGAAGTAGTAGTACTCGAAGCTGAACTTATCGTAATCGTCTGCTACCTCGGCGTACTTTTCGCTGAGCTCGGCCTGCTCATAGCTGTAGGTCGCTCTCTGCTCGGACTCTGCCTTGCTTGCAAGGAGCTCAAGCTCCATCATGTCACGGATAACGGCCTCGTTGACGCCGTTGCCGTAGCAAAGCTCAATGTAATCGTCGAGATCGTAGTTGTTGGTCTGAGCTGCATTTGCAAGTGCCGTGATGTTATCGTCAACGGTCTTGAGCTCATCCTCACCGAGGGTGATGCCCTCTTTCTCTGCATATGCTGTGAGGACTGCCATCTGACGGAGGTAGCTCACGGTCTGATCCATGAAGTAATCATGCCAAGTGTAATCTTCGCCGTTATTGGCCATGGCGCAAACCTGCCTATCCAGCGAAACACCGGACTGGATGCCGAGCAGAGATGCATAGCTGCTGATGTTCATATACTGAGTACCGTATACATAATTGACCTCGGCAACGGTATAGCTCTTGCTTCCGGCTTCGAGGCCGTACTGCTCATTTGCCGCATAGTCAACGGTGACTGCGGTAGTACATCTGAACAAAAGTCCTGTGTTTACGAGAACGACAAGCACAACTACGACGACTGCCAGAGCAGCGATCGCTATCCACTTGATCGTGTTTTTCCTTTTCTTTTCCGCTTCCTTGCGTTCCGCTATACTGCGTTTGTCGCTTCCCGCAAGACGTGCACTGTTGCGGTTCTTCTTTTCGGTAGATGCGCTCATTTAAGTATCATCCTTTACTAAAGTTGAAGAAAGTAAATGTACTTCTTCTATTGTAACTTGCTTATTATAACCCATCCTTTTCGTTCTTTCAATAGCAAGCTTTGATTTTCGATTACAATTTTTACTGTTTTGTTGAAAAAGGCTTTGTCCCAAGCGGGGCAAAGCCTTAAATCTATACATATTCTATGTTCAAATGACAGGGTATGAGCTCCGCTATCCTGCTCCGGAGCTTTTTTAGCAGTTCCTCATCACTTACGTTTTCGGTGAAGCTAACCTCAACGGTCATCGGCGTTTGGCTCTCCGTAAGCGTTGCCGCAACACCGCAAGCCGGTAAAATGCGATCAAGCTCCTTTAGGCTCATGCAGCGATCTCCCATACCGAGGATCGCCTTGAGTGCGTTTTTGCGTTCGATGGTGTTGCGTGATATGTTCTCTACTTGAAGTAATTCCTCGTATTCGGAGAGCTGATCGGTCGTTGCGGTGTCGATATTCCGTCGCTTGTCGACGCTCTCCAAAATCTCGTAGGCAATATCCATGGCAGCACCCTCGCAGCTTATCTCATCGGCACCGTAGCCGCTGTCGAGCTCATATATCCCAAGCGGAGCAAGGGTACGCTTTAAAAATATGTCGTATGCCATGCTCAGGCCCCCGAAACGCTCAATGTCCCGATCGTGGGAAGCTCATCGGACTCCGTCTCCGTATCCGAGGTCGGTTGTATGAGTGTGTAATTCTCAACGCCGTCGACGGAATATATCAAAGCTCCGAGCTCGGCTCTGAGCACGTTCTTGCCCAAAAGCTCACCGCAAAAGTAGGCATTTATCGCCGACTTCACCTTTTCGATGACCGCAGGCTCACTGTATCCGGACTTGACCTTTACCGTTGCGGTGACATTGACCGAAACGCTTGTGGGTGCTTTCACAAGGACATCGACGCATACCTCCCTGTTTTCATTCATAAGAGACTGTACCTGTGATATCAAGGCACTCGGTGCCGTACCCTCGTGGGTCGCTATGACGACATCGACCGTGCCTGCTCCCCTCTTTTTGGGTATCACCTGTGCCGCCGCAACGTCGGCTGTGCTCATGGCAAGTGCCTTGTAATATGCCTTGTTGCCGCCGTTTATCTTCATTGCATAGCTTTTGAGAACCCGATCTCTGAGTGAAGCGTCATCCTCGGCATCGGCTCCGCCGATGAACGGGGAGGGATTAGTACAGCTCACTGCACCGAGTGGTGCAAGCATCATAATATTTACGGCATCCGCCGCCGCATTTCCCGATGCACCGGCTCTCACCGCTTCGGCAGGAACATCGCAATAGCCGGTGACGAGATCGGTCTTTGCCGCTGCCGTAGTCACATACTCCTCACCGTTATCTCCCCTGCATCTGACATTGGTGCTTATCCTTGCCACCGTGCCCTCTGCCGCAGTGAATCTGAGAGTTCCGCTTGCTTTCTTTGCCTTCGCACGCTCAAGACCCCTAAGGGCTGCAAAGGCATCGAGGTTTTCCCCTGTTGCGGTCTGCGGTACGGTCTGAGTCAAAACATATTCCGCCTCACAATAGAGGGTGTAAAGCTGCGCAGCCAACGCCGAGAATCTGAGCGACATATCTCCGCCCTCGGACAGAACAAGCCCGGAGGCGGTCTCGAAATCGGCTTTCAGTTCAGCATATATTTCATCCCTTGTTTTCATACTTTCAGCTCCTTATCACTTGTTCTGTTTTAAAGCTTCCGAGCTTGCTCGAAAAATTCAGCAGCAGATGCATCGTATCCTCCGTGGGGTAGCTTATGCTCATGCTTTGAAGCTCAACGCCCTCCTCATCGGAAAGTGCCTCGGACACATACTGCCTTACGCAAAGCTCCGTGTCCTTCGGCTTTTCGCCGCAGGTCAGGCGATACAGTCTGCTTCCGTATTCGGGATCGGGCCAAAAGCTTCCCCTCCTTGCCTCAAGCTTCATCATAACTCGCTGTGCAAGCTCCTCCGTACCGCCGACGGTGCAAAGTCGGGCTCCTGTGCTGAGATATCGTCCGTCTTTAAGTTTCAGTTCCAAAAAGCTCACTCCCGTTTATTATCAGTCTGCCGAGGATCTCCACCCTACCGTCCGAGTGCAGGGTGATAGATGCCTCGCCGTTTTTTATAAGTATGTCTCCCTCATTCAGTCCATCGGGTATATCCTCCGGGCAAAGCCCCATGAGGGCATAGCTTCCGTCCATGGTTTTGAGTATAAGCTGCCGCTCTCCGACCTTGGGAAGTCTGACTACTCCGGAGGGGGCTATGAGCTCTATGTTGCGGTGCTCGGTATCCGATACGAGGGCAGGGCTCTTGCCGCCTATGCTGACTGTGGCTGTGACCGCCTTGATCACGGCTTCTTCAAAGCTCATACCGCCACCTCCGCCGTTATCTCCGATCCCGAAAAGCTTGAGGATGCAAACGCCCTGACTCTTGCAACGGCAAAGCTTCCCTTTAAGCCGAGGATGGAGCTTTCGATCCTCACCTCATCCCCGGGCAGCATCGGAAACTGCTGCGGCAAAACAAAGGTCACGGTGAACTTGCCCTTTGCCGATTGCTTTATCTGATAGGTTGCAGTGTATCGCATCGCCTCCGCTCCCGTGGTTTTGGGGACTGTTATTATTCTGTGGCAGCTTCCGCCTCTGTCGATGAAGGGCTGGTTCTTGACACCGTATTTCGCACCGGTGCTGCGGTTTTTCACAAGCAGGGTCGATATGATGCCGTAGCGGCGGTCAATGTGCTTTAGGGATATCACAGGACTTTTATCGGTGAGCGTGTGCTTTTTGCCGCCGTGCTTTCCGAGAAGCAGGGTGCCGTCGGGTGAAAACCTCGGTTCGGGATTTCCGGACAGCGAGCAAAAGCGTTTAACGACGCTCCATTCGCTTTCCCCCTGTGATACCTCAAAGCCCTCAAGCGTCGGGAGGCTTCCCTCCACCCTTGTTCTTATCCCGTAGGGCTCAATGTGCCGCTCTATGAGAAGATCGGTGCTGAGTGCCGTGTACTCCGCTGCCTCCGCTTCATTGTCAAGGAGCAGTGCCGCCATCGATCTTCCGCATAAGGTCACGATGCTTCCGCCACCGCTTATGCTCACCTCGTATTCGTCGATACGACCGCAAAACACGGTGTCGCCTTCCCATTCGGCGCAAAAGCGATTTGCCGCCGCAAGCTTCTTCAAAAGCTTGGGATCGTGGGCAAAGCTCACCTCGAAGGCATCGCAGGGCTCACGGGTGGCAAGCTCCATATCCCATGTGATGAGCTTGGGCAATGCCGTTCTTTCTCCGCTTTTATCGTATATGTAAGCCTTCATTGCCTCACTCCGTTCTGATGACCTGTCCCACACCGAGGACGTTCGGATTCTTGATCGAGGGATTGAGCTTCATAAGCTTATCCGCACTGACTCCCATGCCGCTTGCAAGCTCTCCGAGGCTTTCGTTCTCCCTTACCGTGTAGCTTGCCTTCTCCGTGCTTTGAATCACCTCATCGCTCGTTTGCGTTTCACCGCTGCCGCTGCTGTATTCCACAAAGCTGAAGCTGTAGCGTACATAATTTTCAATGGGCTCTTGGGTTAGTGAAAGGCTCTCGAACACCACATTCACACTCGGCCACAGTGGGTGTACAAGTACACCCACACCGCCCTGTGCAAATACCGAGGCAAGCTTGCGAAACTCCTCGTATGCGTTCTCACCGCAAAATTCGCCCTCACCCGAAAATACCCTTGCACAGTCTCCGAGATCCTGTACGACAAAGCCCGAAAACGGAAGCTTCATTTTGCACACACGGCGTTCGTAATGTATCTCAAAGTTGTGAGGATTATGCGGCCATATGTAATTTTTAAATCTCATGCTTCCCAGCATATTGACCTCCTAATACAGCTCAAGTCGCTTGTCATAGCGTCGTAAGCTTTTTTCGAATATATCCGAAAGCTCCCTTGCACTCGGGAGACGTATTTCTTCATGTACGGCGATCGAGCCCATACCGCTCTTCGGGGTCGCTGCCGCATAATTTATATCCATGCTTCACTCTCCGTTTCCGACAGAGCAAGTATGCTCAGCTTCACCGCCGTGGGCTTTGCCGCTTTCAGTATTTCTTCTCTTTCGACTACCCTGCAATCGGAATACTCCGTTTTTCGACCGCCTTGTATTATGGCAAGGGAAAATCCGTCTTTGAGCTTTGTATCGGTATCGGGGGATAAGCAAAGCCTTGTCAGCGTTATGGAATAGCCGTGCTCGGATGATACCGCATCCATCGGTTCGGACTCACCGAAAGCGGATATGAGCTTTGTCTCTCTCAGCCTTTTGACGCTTATATCCTCCACCGCTCCGAGCTTTTTGCCGTTCAGCTCTATGTATATTTCCCTATCCTCAGTCAGTTCTGCGTAGTTCATTTTCCACCTCACAGTCGACGTGCACTTTAAGCTCAATGGCATTGAGCCCCCGTACCGCCGTAAATTCAAAGCACACACGGCAAACGCTCTCGTCGTTTTCAAGTGCCTCTGCCGTGATGTCTCCGAAGCTCTTTATAACACCGCTTGCCTTTAGCTTTCCGAGTTCCGAGGCAAGAAGCGATCTCAGCTCCGATGCCGTGTATCCCGATGCCGTGCCGAAGCTCATTTCAAACGCCGACGATACGCTTTTCATCACATACGCCCTCGTCAAAACGGTGCTCATATCACGGTATGTCGTATCACTTTCACCGTCGGTGAGCGTTTTGGTGCTGACCGCTCTTATTATGCTCACCTCATCGAGAAGCCTCTCAAGCGGCGTTACGCCGTGGGAAAGAAGCTTCTCGATCTCGCTGTCGCCGTATTCGTATTCAAGCTCCGTTATGCCCTTGAGCACCGCACCGTTTAAGCTCACAGACGGCAGACGGCATGATATGAGCCCTGCCGCAGCAGCGGATAAAAGTCCATTGCTTTCACCGTGGTTGCCAATAAGCATTATGCCCTCATCGTTAAAGCCTACTGCCCTTTGAGTTAAACTTTCCGCCGTACCGCCACACTCGAATATGCATACGCTGTAAGTTTCGGAGTCGGATAGTGCGGTTTTTATCGCGGTCTGATCCTCAAGGCTTACGCTGTCACAGCAAATTATATCCGCTCCCTTACCGAGAAGCAGCTCTGCCGCAGATGCGTAATCGCCGTTTGTGACCGCTGCGGTATAAACCTTTTCCGCTCCGTTTTTCTTTGCGATCTCAGCGAGCTTTGCAAGGGCATTGTCGTCGCTTTCCGATGCCGCTATGCCCACCGCCATCGTGTTCATGCTCACTGGCTTTTTCGCTTCCGTGGAATAGGAGGCATAGATACCGGGTCTCAGTCCGATATTCATTTGACCGCCCCCTTCAAGACGTAATCGGTGAATGTGCCGCTGCTACGCTTCACCCTTTTCATCGGATAGGCTTCGACTTTCACCGTACAAAGGCAGCAAAGCATTCCGCTGTCACGGTCAAAAGTGACCTCACCGCAATTAAAGCCATCGAGCTTCAGTGTGGGCTCATTCCCCTCAAACACGGCTCTCAGCTTTTCCGCTATCTCAAGGCATCGCATAGAACCGAGAGAAAACGGAACGTAAATGCTCATTGAGATCTCCGCCTCGGCTCTGCAGCCGTAGAGCTCATACTCCTCACCGGAGACGACCTCCGTGCCGAAGCAGGCACCTACCGCGGTGGGATACAGCGTCATGCCCCCAAGAGCTACGCTCACCGTCTCCGATGCTCTGTCGAGCTTCCTCTCGGGGAAGCTTGAGATTGCGGATACCCCTGTGCTTTCAATAAGCTCAAGCACATATCCAAGCAGCGTTTTAAACATTTTCGTCCCTCCCCAATGAGCCGAGCACCGCCTCATAGTGCGACACCGCATCGGCAAAATACACCGCAGTGCAGCGTCGCACCTCAAAGCGTTCGCCGGCATGGCAAAGGGTAGTGCCCTCGCTCACGGCAATGTCGCTTATGAGCAAAAAGCTCTCTCCGTTTTTTACCCCCACGGGCAGAGGCTCACGGTGTATCTCTCCGTCCTTGTGATGCAGCGGAAAGACAAAGCCCTTTGCCATGCCGTCGGGTAAGGCAATGCTGTCGCCGTATCGCCGTATTATGCTTTGCACCGTCATCCGAGCACCCCCATGAAAGCGAAATCGTCCGATTCTATGTAGCCTCGGAGCATATTTTCTGCCTGACGACGCAGGGTCGCAGCAGACATTGAAACGCCCTCGAAGCTCACCGCAACACTTCCTGCCTCAAATGAGCTTATTCTTTCCTCTCCCGAGCTTTCGAGAAGCATCGCCACGGCAAGCATACCTGCCGCCGTGACGAAAAGCTCCTCTATCTCCTTGGAGGGGGCACCGCTTTTGAGTCTGCTTTTGAGCTCGGCATCGGCTGCCATGCATACAGCGGAAAGCATGGCATCGTTATGCGGCACCGTATCGGGAGCAAGCTCCGTTGCCTTTGCCGCTATGTCGTTATTCGTATAAGACATGACTACCTCCCTTTAGTGATCGCTCCCCTCAAAGGAGCAGTGGCTTAAACGCTCAGAACCTTGGATGCCTCGGTGTAGAGCTTTGCAAAGCCGGATATGCTGGTGATGGCGGCACGCTCAAGCTGACGGTCGATGAGTCTGTCGTACTCAACGTTTACGTCGCCTGCGGATACCATCTCGAGGGCATAGCCCTTGTCAAGGCCGATAGCCTTGCCTGCCGGAAGTGCGGAGCAGCGGATGAGCTTTGCTCCGAGAGGATTGCCGGGCTCACCGGTACCCTGGAAATTCAGACCGGTGAGAGGATTCTGGAACTCGGTACACTTGAGTATCTTCATCATGACATCGGGTGCCGCAACGAGAGTGTTCATGGTGTAGGGATCGAAGCTGTTCCAAAAGGCAATGAGCTCGGAGTAGGAAAGCTGTCCTGCGGTACCGCCGAGAGGAGCACTGCCCACGGAAAGCACCTGTGCCTGATTCTTGTTGCCGTCGCCGTTTGTGATAACGTCGATAGCGTCCTCAAGGTGCATACGCATGATCTGATTACCGATCTGGCGGAGCATCACGGAGAACAGATCGAGATGCTGGAAGCGTATCGCCTCATAGGAGGCAACGAGCATTCTTCCCCTCTTTTTCAGGGATACAAGATGATCGGCTGCGCGGATCTCGGTCTGAGGGATCATAGCACCCTCACCGACATAACGCAGGCTCTTGTCATCCTCACTTGCATCGGAATATATGGAGCGATAGTCCATACCGTCAAAGCGAGTGACGGAGGCTGTGATGGAGGGAAGAATGTTGCCCTCCTCCATGCCTGCCTTTACGCTTCTTGCGACATACTCGGGAAACAGGACTGCGGATTCATGGGTGGAGAAGAACTTCTCCACAGTGTCGCTGCCTGCACCTCTTACCTTGATATCGAATCTTTTGAGCTGACGCTGGAATGCGTCCATGCCCTCAAGGGGAGTGCCCTTGTAGTTTTCATTGGGGTCAAGAGACTCGAGCACCTGCTCAAAGCTCATGCCTCTCTGGGAATACATACCCTTGTCAAGCTTAACTTCGTTGTACAGATATGCCATTGCTTTTCCTCCTTACATTACAAAGCTTACGGTGGAAGCCGAGGCATCCACGTTCAGCACGAGATATTCTCTGCCGCTTGCCGCGGTCTTTACGGAGCCGCCTCCTGCGGATACCAGCTTTGCATAGCCGACAACAGGTGCGGTGCCGGTATAGGTGCAGGTGATGCAGCCGGAGAGCATGACATCCGCAAATGCATCGTCCGAATGTATGCACATACCGACAAACGCCTCACCGTCCGAGGTCGCCGCAACGGTGGAGTTTGCACTGAGCTTTACGAGCTTGCCCTTTTCGGCATTACTGCCCTTGTAAAAGGATGCGACAAGCTCTCCGAGACCTTCAAAACTTACCTTCATATTCTTTCTCCTTTGATATCAAATGATATATTCGTCACCGGAAAAGGCGGTGACCTCCTTTTTGCCGGGAAGCTGACAAACGGGTGAGCAAAGCTTTTCTGCCTTTTCGCTAAGCTCCGCTCTTGCCTTGAGCAGAGCGGCTTCATCCAAATGCTCTATGCCTATGCACACCGTCTCGTACATTCCCTCATCGCAGATAAGGCAAAGCCGTTTTATCTCCTTGCGAAGTCCCGAGAGATATCTCTCACCGAGCTCCGCCTTTCTTTTGAGAGCCTCATACTCTGCCTTGAACATTGTCCCCCTGTCGCTTTCGGCAAAGCTTGCAAGGCTTTTCATAACGCCTGCATCACGCTGTGCCGGTACTGCGACAAAGCTCCATTCATAGGCATCGATCGCATCCTCAAGGCTGCAATAGCAAAGCTTGCCGCCGTAGGTCGCTCCCTTCTCATGCGGGCAGGTGCCCATCTCCTCACCGCAAATGCTGCAAATACGACGCTTGACCGAGCAGCCTACGCTTGTCTCACGCTTTATGCCGCCCTCGATCTGTGCGATAAGCTCCTCATTTTGCTTTGTCCTGAGCATATAGGCGTGACCCTTGAGATATCTGTAGGGCTCACCGAGGGAGTTTTTACGCTCTGTATCGGTCACGAGCTCCGTTCTGTATATCCTTGCGACCTGATTTTCGCTTCGCCAATCGTGATCGCATATGCCCGTGGCACCGACAAAGAGCTCGGACAGCTCCGACAGTGTTTTGTCGGAGAATCGCTCTATGTCCCTGTCCACCTCATTGTCGCAAAGCAGCACGGAGAATATGTAGACCTCGCTCTCTTGGAGCTCCGCCTTGGCAAAGTCGTTTACGAGCCTGAGCTCATTTTCGTTTTTGTCCGTCCCATTGACGGCACCGGATTTAACGATCCTCAATTTTAATACCTTCCTCACCGTAGATTTTTTCCGCCTGAGCGATATAAAGTGCGGCTCTTGCCTCCTCGACCGCATCCTGAAGATTGATAGTCCCCCATTCGACCTCGGCGGCACAGCTATAGCCGTGCATACGAAGCCAGAGGTCAGCTATCTTCTCCAGCACGGGATCGAGCGTTCTGCGTATGCTCTCAAGCTCACTTGTCATGAGATCCGCCTGCTGGGCACTCATACGCTCGGTAGTCGACCAGTTGAGACCCAAGAGGAAGGGCGGGATACCTGTCCTTGCGACAAGCTGCTCCGTTATCTGGCGGACGGGCACCTCGCTGTCGAGCACCTGATTGTCCGCACCGATGACCTTGATATCCACATCGCCGACCGCAACGAAGTCACGCACCGTACCGTTTTTGCCGCTTTGCATGGCATCGCTCCACTGTGAGGCGATCTGATTGGCTCGCTCCCTTGCAAGTCCCCTGTCGAGGACATCGCTTTGCGGCTTATACACGACCGCAAACCTGACGTTGCCCGCTCTCTCCCAATTGATACCGAGTGACTGGTAGATCTTCAGCAGTATCCCACATAAAAAGGGCATACTTCTTAGCATCGAAACGCCGTAGGGCGAATCGGCCTCGGGATTAAAGGGCGTAAACATCAGAAGATTTTGCCTCGGCAGAGGCTCGATCTGTCCGCTTTCGTTCATCGCACACAGCTCAAAGTCCATGGGGCTTGCACCCTCTTTGATCTGAACGTCCGCAACGTTGCCGCATATGACCGCCGCAATATCGCCGTTTCCCCTTGTCACGATCTCACCGACCGCTCTGCCGCAGGTTATCATGGAGTCGAGGTAGGCGTTCATAAAGGTCTGTAGCCCCACCTGTCCTCTGCCGACATTGACCGTTTTCGCAAAGTGATTCAGCAAAGCCTCCGCCGCCTTATCGGAGCAGCGAAACTCAAAGCCTCCGGTGAGTCTTATGAGCTTCATTATCGCCGCATCTACCACCGGCACCGCCTCTCTGATCTGGCGGTAGAGCCTGATCTCTCCGCCGCCGAGCGGCACATAATCGTCAAGCATGGAAAAGGGATGCTTTTCACTGCTTCTTATCTGTGCCACCGGTGTCGGAGCCTTCTTTTTTCCGGAAAAAAGTTTCATTTTTACCTCCTGTCTACCCACATTGCGAAGCCCTCGTCCGTCTCCTTCCTCGCCACTGCCGCCGCAAAGTATCTGATCTCGTCCATTGCGTGATCGAATTTCTTCAGCGGTACGTCCTTATCGCCCTTTTTCTCGTCCCAACGGTATTCGTAAAACTCCCTGATGGCATCACGGCAATCACGGCAAATGACTATTCCGCCGCTTTTTAAGAGATCAGCCGTCGTGCGTATTCCGCTTATGACATCGTTGTCCGCCTTCTGCACACGAAAGCCCTCACGCGATAAAAGCTCTATGAAGCTTGCAGCCGAGGGATCGACAAGCACCCTCGTCGGTCTTATGCCTTTGCACAGACTTTTCAGCTCCTCGGCGTATTCCGCATCGGTCTTTTGATAGCCCTCTTTTCGGGAGTCGAAGTAATACTCCTTCAGCCTGTACCACACACCGCCGCTTAGTCCCCATAAGCCGAAGGAGCTGGGATTTGCGGTACCGTAGTCGCAGGATACGGCATACTCGGTGCAGCTTTGCGGAGGGTCTTTTATGTAGCTTTCGTCGAAAAAGTCGTAGACTCTGCCCTGCGGCATCACCCATTCACCGAGTATGAAGCGTCTGTAGAAGTCGCCGGAGTACATACTCTTGTACCTTGCTATGATCTCCGCCGAAAGGGAGGGATTGTCTTCCAGCGTAAAATGCAGATACAGAGCATTTCGCTCGCTTGCCTTCATGATCCACTCACGGTAGAACCAGTGACGCGGCCCCTCGGGATTGCAGTTGAACCACAGCTTACTGCCCGTTACGGAGCATCGTGCACAGGCCTGCTCCACAAAGCTTCTCGGCATCAGTGCCACCTCATCCAAAAGCACGCCCGAAAGCGTGATTCCCTGAATGAGCGAGGCGGAGCTTTCGTCCCTTCCTCCGAAAAGGTAAAAGCGATTGCACCGCCCCATGTAGCTTACGTCAAAGCAGTTCTTGCTTCTCAGCTCCTTGACCGAAAGTCCTATCTCGGAAAGCACCGGAAGCAGCGGCTCCACCATGTTTCGGTGTACGCCCTCGATGGTCTTGCCGCATATGCCGAAGCGGCTGTCCGAGAATCTCCGCATCGCCCAGCAGACGAAGGAGATGCCCATGCACAGCGTTTTGCCGGATCTGACCGCACCGTCGCAGATCAGTGCATCACGGTCACGGTAGACAGAAGCGTCGCTCCACCATGACAGTGCCGTGAGCTGCATCCTTGAAAAGGATTCAAAGTTCATTCGCCGCCGTCCTTTAGGAGCATTGCCGATCTGTCAAGTGCGGCATAGAAGCTGTCTCTTGTCTGGCTCTCACTGTCCTTTTTGAGGGCGTTTAGCTCTCTGATGACAGCAAGCCTGTCGACGAACTTCATCTCCACCGTACCGTTCGGTGAGCGTTTGATCTCGCTGAGCAGAAAAAGGTCGAGGTCTTCGAGAACGGACAAGTCCTCGTTATCGAGGAACAGGAGCTTCACCGCATCGTTGGGCACCGATGTGGCAAGCTTTGTCAGAAGCTCGGCGGTAAGCCTTGCCTCCGCTTTCTTTTTCATTCCCATCACCTCTCAACCATAGTCTCCCAAAGTGCCGTACTTGTACATTTGCGTACAAACGCAGAAAATCATTTATTCTTTTCCGTAAATCATGGGCATAGAAAATCCGACCTGCGTTTGTAATCGCAGGTCGGATCATCGCTTATTGTTTCGACGCAGCGCCGTCTAAGGTTCCCTCAGCAGAGTGAGGCTTTGGTGCGGTGCAAAGTCGTATGCAGTTGCATTTTGTTGACCATCAAGTTTTCCACTTCTTGCAGCGGTTTTGCAATCGTTTTTTCTTGCGTAAACCGTGGATAACGAAGTACGCCGCCGTCAGCACCACGATCGCCGCCATGCAGACCACTGCATAGGTATCCACACTGCCCTGAGTTTTGACCTCAAGCCACAGCGAATCCATAAGCTGGAGGCTTTCCTGACTGAGATTCATAAACGCAACGCCGCCGGAGAGCGTTTCGGCATCGGGATATGCAATGGGGCTTTGTGCGGTATCGGGATCCATATACTGCTTTGCTTCCTCGATCGGTGTCGAGTAGCCGAGATAGTCAAGGTTCTCACCGCTTATCTCCGGAGAGCAAAGGAAGTTTATATAAGCCTCCGCAGCTTCTTTGTTCTGACAGCCCTTGGGTATGCACATGGCATCGATAAAGAGGTTGTAGCCCTCCTCGGGGAAGTAGAATTTGAGGTCGGGATTCTCCCCTGCCATAAGCAGATAGTCACCTGCATAGTAGGGTGCTATCCATGCCTCCTCGCGCTCCATCTTGCCGAAGATCTCATCCATGACATAGGACTGCACAAGCGGCTTCTGCTCAATGAGCTTGTAGGCGGCACTACGCAATGAATCCTCATCCTGAGCATTGACATCGATGCCCAAAAGCAGCTCCGCTATCGCAAAGGAATCACGGGGGTTGTTGAACATGAGTATCTTACCGGAATAATCCTTATTCCACAGCAGATCCCATGAGCCGATATCGGCTTCATCGACGTACTTGGAATTATAAATGATACCGACCGTACCCCAGGTGTAGGGCACCGAGTATTTGTTCTCGGGATCGTAGGCGGTATTCTTATAGCCCTCGCCTATGAGCTTGTAGTTCGGGATATTGTCGAAGTTCAGCTCCTCGAGCATATCCTCCTCGATGAGACGGGCTATCATGTAATCCGAAGGGATGATGACATCGTAGCTGCTGCCACCGGTCTTGAGCTTTGTATACATAGTCTCATTCGAGTCAAAGGTCATGTAATTGACCTTTATACCCGTTGCCTCGGTGAAGGCTGCGTTGACATCTATATAATCATCCGTACCGTCGGAGATATACTGACCCCAGTTGTAGACATTTATCGTGATATTCTCCGCCGAAGCGGTGGGAGTGGGCATGACCGGAAAGAGCGACAGCACAAGGAGCAATGCGGCAAGAGCGGTCAAGAGTCTTTTCATACGCCCACCTTCTTTCTTCCGAAGGCACGCTTATTGTCCCTCACGCGCTTTTCATCCTTTGCCTGAAGCATATTCATGACCACCATAACGATCAAAATGACCGCAAACAGCAAGGTGAAAAGTGCGTATATTTTCGGATGCAGGGGCTTTTTGGTGTAGTTATATATCTCAACCGGCAGAGTTACGAACTCGGGCCCGTAGACGAAATAGCTTATCACAAAGTCGTCAAGGCTCAGTGCAAACGCCATAAGAGCACCGGATATGATGCCCGGGGTTATCTCATGGATAACGACCTTGAAGAACGCTTGCACCGGAGTACAGCCGAGATCCTGTGCCGCCTCGGTGAGATTGGGATCCATCTGATGCAGCTTGGGCATGACGGAGAGTATGACATAGGGCAGGCAGAAGGTTATATGGGCAATGAGCAGGGTGAAAAAGCCCAGTATATTGTTGATCTTCATGATCGTGCCCATGAAGGCAAAGAGCAGTGCAAGCGAAACACCTGTGACAATGTCGGGATTCGTCATGGGAATGTTCGTAATGCTCATGGAGAGCTTACGCAGACGGGGGCTCATGGAGTGTATGCCAATTGCCGCAGCTGTACCGAGCACCGTTGCGATAAGGGATGCAAGCAGTGCCACGATGACGGAGTTTAAAAGCAGGGGCAAAAGGACGCCGTCGGAGAAAAGCTCATTGTAATTATCCAAGGTGAAGCCCTTGAACACCGCGATATCCATACCGCTGTTAAAGGATCCGACAGCCAAGACCAGCATGGGAATGTACAGAAACAGCAGCACCAAGGCAGTGAAAATGCCGTTAAAGCGTCTCAAACCGTCATCACCTCCTCATCGTCACCGAAGCGGTTAGTCACACCGATGCAGATGAATATGACGACCATGAGAACAAGGCTAAGTGCCGCACCGAGATTGGGATTGTAAGCGGTTTTAAACTGGCTCTCGATAACGTCGCCAATGAGCGTAGTGCCGGAGGAGCCGAGCTTCTGCGAGATATAGAAGGTCGAAACTGCGGGAACGAACACCATCGTAAAGCCCGATACGATACCGGGTGTCGACAGGGGCAAAATGACCCTTTTGAACACTCCGACACCGTTGCAGCCCAGATCCTGTGCCGCCTCTATGAGTCTCGTATCTATCTTCATTATGACGGTATACAGCGGCATTATCATATAAGGCAGGTAGTTGTACACCATACCGAGCACCACGGCACCGTTATTGCGGATAAGCGGAAGCGGCTCAAGACCGAGGCTCACGATAATGTTGTTGATTATACCGGTATCCTCTGTGAGTGCCACCCAAGCCAAGGTGCGGAGCAAAAAGCTTATGCACATGGGGAGCATGATGAGCATATAAAGTACACGCTGCTTTGAGGGGCTTTGATTTGCGATATAGTACGCCACGGGGTAGCCCACAATAAGGCATATGACCGAGGATATAAGTGCAAGCCATATACTTTTAATAAGTATGGGAACATAGTTCCCGAGGTTTTGCAGATTGCGGAGGGTGAATTCTCCGGTCTGGGAATCGGTAAGGGCAAAGTATGCGACGATTACAAGGGGGATGACCGTGAACAGAGCCATCCACACAAGGTAGGGTGCGGCAAGCTTAGTTTTCATCTTCGCTTTCCTCCGCCGCTTCCTCGCTCTCCTCACCCTCGGGGTAGAGATCGGGATCGTCCATTTCGTCGTACTCGGCGGAATAGGAGCTGTAGTCACCGAACATACCCGAGTATTCGCTCTTATGCATGATATGGATATCCTCGGGCTCAAGACGGATGCCTATATACTCGCCCTCGGGGTGATAATCCGTCGTCTGGATGAGCCACTTAAAGCCCTTGAAATCAACGATGGTATCGTAATGAACACCCTTGAAGGTGACCGAGGTAACGGTACCGCAAAGATGCCCGCTGTCGGGCGGAACGATATCAATATCCTCGGGGCGTATAACAACATCAACCGGCTCATTCTTCTCAAAGCCGGAGTCAACGCATTTGAACTTTCTGCCGAAGAATTTAACGAGCCTGTCCTCAAGCATAACGCCGTCGAGTATATTGCTTTCGCCTATGAAGTCGGCAACGAAAGCATTTTTCGGCTCATTGTAAATATCCTCGGGTGTGCCGATCTGCTGGATGCGGCCCTTATCCATGACAACAACGGTGTCGGACATGGACAGTGCCTCCTCCTGATCGTGAGTGACATATATAAAAGTAATGCCCATCGCCTGCTGGATGCGTTTGAGCTCGTTCTGCATATCCTTACGCAGACGAAGATCCAGAGCACCCAAGGGTTCGTCAAGAAGCAGCACCTTAGGTCTGTTGACCAAAGCTCTCGCTATTGCGACACGCTGCTGCTGACCGCCGGAGAGCTGAGCGACCTTGCGATTTTCAAAGCCCTTTAAGCTTACGATCTCAAGCATTTCGGTAACTCTCTCGTCGATCTCATCCTCGGGAAGCTTCGCTATCCTAAGACCGAAGGCAACATTCTCGTAAACGTCGAGATGCGGAAACAGAGCGTACTTCTGAAATACCGTGTTGACCTTCCTTTTGTGAGGCGGGACATCGTTTATCCTGACCCCGTCAAACATAACGTCGCCGCTCGTCGGCTTTATAAAGCCGCCGATTATCCTCAGCGTCGTCGTCTTACCGCAGCCCGAGGGGCCGAGCAGAGTCAGGAATTCCTTATCATTGAAATACAGGTTAATATCGTCTAAAACGATCTCATCGTCAAACGCCATCTTGCAGTTAACCAGGCGAATGAGTTCTTTGGACATTTATCCTCCCCCATTTCTTTATATGATAGTGAAAAGGGACATCCCGGAAACTGCCTCCGGAATGCCCTTTGCATCGTTTATAATATACATATTAGATTTACGAAAGTCAACACTAATCAACAAATTTCGCACATTTTACACTAAATCTCGGAAAGCTCAGTCACTCCGAAGTAATTTTCGGCAAAATCGACGGAGGATACCCGAAACTCCCTGCCGCGCAGGTAATTTAAAATACCTGCATCGGTGGGGAATTCAAAGCACAGCTTATAGGAATAGAGAGCCTGACCCTTTTCACCGTAGCTGCGATTGATCCTTTCGGTGCCGTACTTTCCGTCACCGAGAAGGGGCATACCGGCATGGGACATTTGTGCTCGTATCTGATGCGTTCTGCCGGTGAGCAGTCTGCATTCCATAAGAGAAAGTCCGCCCTTTGAGGCGATGAGCCTGTACTCCGTTATTGCGGTCTTTGTTCCGACCTCCGCCTTGTCCTTAACGAAAACCTGATTCTTCTTTGCATCCTTGAAAAGATAATTCTCCAGTCTTCCCGATGCCTTTTTCGGTCTGCCTATAACGGCACAGAGATAATATTTTTCTATCTCCCTGTCCTTGATCTTTTCGTTCAGGATACGCAGGCTTTCGGCGTTTTTTGCGGCAATGACTATACCGCCGGTGTTGCGGTCTATCCTGTTGCAAAGAGCCGGAGCAAAGGAGTTTTCCTCCTTGGGTCTCCACTCACCCTTTTGTGCCATGTAAGCCTGTATATTGGCTATGAGGGTATTGTAATCCCACTGTCCGGAGCTGTGGCACAAAACACCGGGCTTCTTGTCGCAAAGCAGAATATTCTCATCCTCATAGACGATGTTCAGCTTGGGAGTGCCTACCTTGAGATATGAGTTTTCCTCCCTCGGCTTTTCGAAGAACTCATCGTTTATATAGAGGCTGAGAACATCACCCTCGGAGAGTCTCGTATCTCTCTTTGCGCCCTTTGAATTGAGCTTTATTCTTTTTATACGGATATACTTTTGCAGCAAGGCCTCCGGCAAAAGGGGCACCGCCTTGCCGACAAAGCGATCAAGTCGCTGTCCGGCATCGTTTTTACCGACCGTGATCTCCTTCATGGCTTATCTGCGGCGGCGTGACTTGCCTCTGTCGGCATACATGGGATTACCTGCAATGCGACTGTCGGACTCCTGCATAAATTTCTTGAGCTTATCCTCAAATACCTTGTCCGCACTCGGCTCCGCCACCTGCTCCGGTGCCGGTGCCTGAGCCGGTCTCGGTGCCTGTCTGGGGGGCTGCTTACGCTGCTCCGCTTGCGGAGGAGGCGGCAATGCCTTTTTGATGGAGAAGTTGAGCTTACCGCCGTTTATCGCTATAAGCTTTACCTTCACCGTCTGTCCCACGCTCAAGAACTCGTTAATGTCATTTACAAAGGCGTTTGCGACCTCCGAAATATGTACGAGTCCGCTCTGACCGTCCGGAAGCGAAACGAATGCTCCGAACTTTGTGATTCCCGTGACCTTGCCTTCCAGCACGTCTCCAATTTCATACTGCATATATTTTTGTCCCTATCTGTAATTATCTATAAAAACGATCTCCCCCGACTTTACGAGGTTGAACCGTTCTCTTGCTTTTTCTTCGCAGAACTCATCTGTTCCGCTCATTTCGAGGAGTCTTGTCAGCTCATCGTTTTCCTTTTTCGCTACCTCTATGTCGTACTTTAAAAGCTCCGTCATCTCCGAAGCATCTTTCAGTGAATCCATCGTTCTCGCAAGACTTATCCCCACATAAAGGAGCAGTGCCGCTATCACCAGACCGCCTATCGGCAGCAGTCTCGATCTCAAATGCATCGCCTCCCCGATCGCACTTTGATTTTCTCTTTATTGTAAACCCTGACAGCCGATTTGAAAAGACATTTTTTAGGCTGACGGCAAATTTTTTTACGACTGTTTTCAACGGAGAAAAGATAATCGACAAAATCGCCGCCACTTGTTGAAACAGCGACAAAAACGCTTTGCTAAGCAGTGCCATGTAAAGCACATATGCCGCAACCGAAAAGGCCGTCGCCGCAACAAGTGACATACCGCCGCCGACGCTCATGCCCTGTACAAAGAGTGCCGTTAAAACCGCTGCCGCATATATGAGGTCGAAAGGGAGATCAGTGCCGAGATTCCTTCTCAGCACCCGAAAGAAATCGTACAGTATCCCAAGGCTCGATCCGACCGCCAAAGACAGCAGCATTTTAATAAGCTGCTCACCTATCCCGACCTCCATTTATCCGAATAATCTTGAGAAGAAGCCGCCCTTTGAATGTGCGGTTTCCTCGTAGCAAAGCTCGGATATAAGTCCCTCGACCGAAAGCTCACTTTCGTCAAGGCTTATCCTGCCAATGTGCAGACCGCTTCCTCTGACGATGAGATCCCCCTGCGAGGTCTGCATCACTATCTCGTTTTCGTCGAAGCTCTCGACATCCTCAACCCCCGTGACATTCAGCCTCCCCCTGTCCTCAAGCTTCAGGCAGTGACTTTTCGGTGTGGGCTTTGCCTTCTTTTCGTTATCCATACTTCCGCTCCCTTGCATTTTTAATAAATCCTATTCCCCGACTTGAGTTAAAATGTATCATTCTTTTGTCGTAATAAAACTTTTGTGCGGTAAAATATATAAAAATTTCTCCGAGTTCTGGAATAAAAGCCTTGACAATGGCAAAAAATAATGCTATATTAGCACTCAGATAAAGAGAGTGCCAGCAACAGCGAGGGTCGAGTGCCAATGAGCTTGAGTGACAGGAAAAAGAAAATACTTGCCGTACTCGTTGAGGAGCATATCAAAACAGCCGAGCCCGTGGGTTCAAAGTCGATAGCTCGGATAGCCGATCTCGGATGCAGCTCCGCCACGATACGCAATGAGCTTGCGGAGCTTACCTCGATGGGCTACCTTGAACAGCCGCATACCTCGGCAGGCAGAGTTCCGACTCCGGCAGGCTACAGGATATATGTCAATGAGCTGATGCAGCGTCAGAAGCTTTCTCTTGAGGAGACGGAGGAGATAAACCGCCGCCTTAACGATAAGATGACGAAGCTTGACGGCATGATGAGTGACATCGGCAAGATAGCCTCCCAGCTCACGGATTATCCGACGCTTATGCTCACAAGCTATGCACCGGCTACGATAAAACGCTTTGACCTCATTTATATCGATGCCAATACGTTTATAATCGTTGCGATGCTCAGCAACAATACGGTAAAGAACAAGCTTGTGCATTTGCCCATTTCGGTCGATAACGGAATGATAAATAAGCTGTCCGTTCTCTTTAACGCAAACTTCACCGGTATCGCAAACGAAAAGATCACTCCCCTGCTCATCGGCTCAACGGAGCGTGCTGCGGACGATACGATGGGACTGACGGCGGTCATCGCCTCCTTTGCGATGGAGATACTTTCGGAGCAAAGCGGCGTTGAAGCTTATGTGACGGGTGAGAACAGGCTTTTAAGTCAGCCGGAGTTCAGGGATCCCGACAAGGCACACCGACTTATGAGCTATCTTTCCGACGGTGGGCACCTTATCTCCGGTAATGTGCTCGATCCGAATTCCGACGTTACGGTGCTTATAGGCCCCGAAAACGTTGCGGAGGAGCTGAAGGACTCCAGCGTAGTCATAGCGAGCTACGATATGGGGGACAATACCAAGGGGCTTATCGGTGTGGTCGGCCCCACGAGAATGGATTATTCCGCGGTAGCGGCAAAGCTGAGCTTCCTTGCGGCAGGGCTTTCGAGGCGACTGTCGGGAGGCGAGGCTCCCCCATCGGGGATGCATAACAAGCTGATAATCAAGGGAGATGACATCATAGATGAGCACTGAAAACGAAAAGAAAGAAACCGCTCCTGCCAAGGAGGATACCGCAAAGGAAACCGCCGATGAGGTGATCCCCGAAATCGAAGAGCCCGTCAAGGAAGAAAAGAAGGAAAAGAAGCAAAAGCCCAAGAAGGAAAGCAAGAAGGATGCTTCCGTAAAGGAGGCCGCCGAAAAGCTCATCAAGGAAGAAAAGGACAAGTACCTTCGTCTTGCGGCAGAATATGATAACTTCCGTAAGAGAAGTCAAAAGGAAAAGGATTCTCTTTACGGTGATATAAAGGCGGACACACTGCGTAAGTTCCTCCCCGTGTATGACAATCTTGAGCGAGCACTCAAGCAGCAGACGGAGGATGAGGCATATCGCAGAGGCATCGAGATGATAATGACCCAGTTTGAATCTACGATGACCGCCCTCGGTGTTACCGAGATCGAGGCTTTGGGTGAGAAGTTCGATCCTTTAAAGCACAACGCCGTTATGCATATCGAGGACGAGAGCGTCGGTGAAAACGAGATCGTCGAAGTCTTCCAAAAGGGCTTTGCGATGGGTGATAAGGTAATTCGCTTTGCCATGGTAAAAGTGGCAAACTGATTATATAAAAAGTATATTATTTTCATTTTCAAATAGGAGGAAATTATTATGGGTAAGATCATAGGCATAGACCTCGGAACGACCAACAGCTGTGTAGCGGTCATGGAAGGCGGCGACGCTGCCGTTATAGCAAATCCGGAAGGTGCGCGCACCACTCCGTCCGTTGTTGCATTTGCAAAGAACGGTGAAAGAATGGTAGGTCACATCGCAAAGCGTCAGGCTATCACCAATCCCGACCGCACCATTTCTTCGATAAAGCGTGAGATGGGCTCCAATTATAAAGTTAACATCGACGGCAAGGCATATACTCCTCAGGAGATATCCTCCATGATACTTCAGAAGCTGAAGGCGGATGCGGAAAGCTACCTCGGCCAGCCTGTTACCGAAGCCGTCATCACCGTTCCCGCATACTTCACCGATGCTCAGCGTCAGGCAACCAAGGATGCCGGCCGTATCGCAGGTCTCGACGTTAAGCGTATCATAAACGAGCCTACCGCAGCGGCACTTGCATACAGTATTGATAAAGAAGACGATCAAAAAGTTATGGTTTATGACCTTGGTGGCGGTACA
>CAYUQN010000008.1:0-41658 GCA_964446815.1 uncultured Oscillospiraceae bacterium
GCAAAGATCACCGCTATCGACAATGAGAAGCAGAAGATCTCCCTCTCCATCCGTGCACTGAGCGAGCCTGCACCCGCAGCCGCTCCCGTAGAGGAAGACGAAGCGGAAGCAGTCGTATACGAAGTATCCGAAAACGGCGACGCTGTCGGTGAGTCTGATATAGACTGATAGCTTTAACTACAAACTGTAATTAGCCCACAGGTTACGCCTGTGGGCTGATTTTTGTTGATATTTCAATAAAAACAGGCTTTAGCCCTTGAAATCGTCATGCAATTTGTGTATAATATATCATGAAATTACATTGATTTGTAATCACAATTATGATGGAGGTGCCGCAGTGTTCGCTATCGGAGATTATATTGCTCACCCTATGCACGGTGCAGGTGTTATCGACGGTGTTGTTACCAAGAAAATTAACGGTATCGAACGGGATTACTACGTTCTGCGGCTTCCGGTAGGCGAAATGCGTGTTATGGTTCCGGTGCAAGGCTGTGAAGAGATAGGTGTCAGACCGATAATCGAGAGCAGCGGAGCAAGAGCCGTTTTGGAGAGCTTTTCCGCCATTGAAGTCACCATGACCCAGAACTGGAATAAGCGTTACAGAGAGAATATGGTGAAGATCAAAAGCGGAGATCTTATCGAAGTCGCAACAGTCGTTAAGGGACTTATGTGCAGAGATAAAGAAAAGGGGCTTTCCTCCGGCGAGAGGAAGATGCTTCACTCCGCAAAGCAGATCCTAATTTCAGAGCTCGTCATTTCGCTGAAAAGCAGTTATGATCAGATAGAGGAATATCTTAATGCCGCCATGGCATAGAGGTGCTTATGTCAGTATTCAATAAGCTTTTTAAGTCCAAAGAACAGGATAAACGCTGTGCGGCAGTCATCGTTGCGGCAGGCAGCTCAAGAAGAATGGGAAGGGATAAGCTCATGCTTGACCTTGCCGGTATGCCCGTTATCGCAAGAACTCTTCTTGCATTCGAGCAAGCCGACGGTGTCGATGAGATCCTTGTCGTCACAAGACATGACAGACTTCAGGAAATGGCGGATGTCTGCCATAATTACGGGATCACAAAGGCGGTAAAGGTCGTGAGCGGAGGCAGAACAAGGGCGGAATCCGCACTTGCAGGTGTTTCTCAGGTTTCCGAGGACATCGACATCATTGCCATTCACGATGCCGCAAGACCCTTGGTTTCACAGAATCTTATAGACAGAGTCCTTTGCTCCGCCGAATCCAATCTTGCCGTCGCACCTGCTGTAAAAGCAACGGATACAGTGCGTATCCTAAACGTCAAGGGTGCTGTAACAGATACTCCGGATAGGGATCTTGTCGCCCTTATCCAGACACCGCAGGCATTTTCCGCAGATATCATTAAGGGTGCCCTCACAAGAGCTGTTGAGAGGCAGCTTCCGATAACAGACGATTGCTCCGCTGCCGAATACATTGGTGTTAAGGTGACCGTAGTCGACGGCGAGCACGATAATATTAAGCTCACCACTTCGAGGGATATCTATCTTGCAGCTAAGATCCTTGCCGACAGAGGTGCAGTGTAATGCGTATTGGTCACGGATATGATGTTCACAGGCTAAAAGAGGGTAGAAAGCTTATCCTCGGCGGCGTCGAGATACCCTATGAGCTCGGACTTGACGGTCACTCCGATGCCGATGTTTTGACCCATGCACTCATGGATGCGCTTTTGGGTGCGGCGGCGTTGGGCGATATCGGCAAGCTGTTTCCGGATAATGATGATGCCTATCTCGGAGCGGACAGCATGGAACTTTTGAAGATTGTCTGTAAGCGGCTTTATGATGAGGGATATGTCCTTTCAAATGCTGACTGTACGGTGATCGCTCAAAAGCCGAAGCTTGCACCGCATATCGAGGAGATGCGGACAAGGCTTTCAACGACTATGGGAACGGAGCTTTCCAATGTAAGCGTCAAGGCAACTACCGAGGAAAAGCTGGGATTCACGGGTGAGGGACTTGGAATTGCCGCCCATGCGGTAGTCCTGATCCGCAGATACTGAGAACAATTCGATAATTATCGCATAGAATGAACCAAAACTCAGAGGGTGATTTCTATGCGTTATTTAATTATGTGCAGGTCGCTCACATATGCTCAAAAAGCAGCAAGATTGCTTGAGCGAAACGGTATCGGCGTTGGGATACGCAGAGCACCGCAGGAGCTTTCGGGTGCCGGCTGCTCATATACCGTGAGCGTTAGAGCAAACAAGGTGCTTGCTGCGGTCGATATATTGCGAAAAGAAAACCTGCTCCAAGGCAGAATATTTGAGCTGTCGAATGATGGCAGCTTCAGGGAGGTGTTCATGTGATATACCTCGATTCTGCCGCAACGAGCCTGTATAAGCCGAAAAGCGTATCCATTGCCGTAAAGCGTGCGATAGATACTATGGCAAGCCCGGGCAGGGGAGCTCATTTAGCTGCAATGAAAGCCGCCGATACGGTGTACGATTGTCGCATTGAAGCATCTGAGCTCTTCGATGTTCCCGAGCCGGAGCAGGTCATTTTCACATTCAATGCAACTCACGGGCTCAATATTGCAATAAGGAGCCTTGCCAAAAGCGGTACAAAAGTGCTGGTTTCGGGATATGAACACAACTCCGTTATGCGAGTCCTTGAAGAACTCGGTGCGGATATAAGCGTTGCCGAGAGTCCTCTTTTTAGTCCCGATGCGGCGGTAAAGGCGTTTGAAAGGCATATTGATAAAGCCGAGCTTGTGGTATGCAATCATGTTTCAAACGTCTTTGGCTATATTTTGCCGATAGAACATATAGCAAAGCTGTGTGATGACAGGGGAGTTCCGCTGATCATCGACGCATCCCAGTCTGCCGGTATTTGCGATTTGAGCTTCAGAGAGCTTAAACCGAGGTTTATGGCTATGCCCGGACACAAGGGACTCATGGGCCCACAGGGAACGGGACTCCTGATATGCACCGATCCCGGGGAGCCATTGCTTTGCGGAGGCACCGGCTCCGACAGTATAAGCACAAAAATGCCCTTATATCTACCGGACAGACTTGAAGCCGGAACTCACAACGTTGCAGGTATTGCAGGGCTGCTTGAGGGGATACGCTATGTTTCCAAAATCGGTTCCGAGCGTATCGGGAAATACGAAACGGAGCTTTGCCGCATCATGAGCAGACGATTGAGCTCAGTAAAGGGCATGACAGTCTACGCTTCAAAAACGGATCAGGCAGGTGTGCTATCGGTTAGACATGAAAGAACAGAACCGGAGGAGCTTTGTCTGATGCTTGGTGAGAATGGGATCGCAGCGAGATGCGGTCTGCACTGCTCTCCACTTGCACACAGAACAGCAGGGACTATAGATACCGGTACTCTAAGGCTAAGCTTTTCCCCGTTTTTGTCAAAACAAAGCGTAGTTACTGCTGCCGATACCATTGAACGCCTTATTAATAATAAAAATTAACAATAAGGAATTGCCTTTTTGGATTTAATGTTTTATAATATAGTGATAAAATTTCCGGATAATAATGCGGACTGCATTTTGTAGTCCGCCCATATAAAGGAACGGTACATCGATGAAAGCAATTTCGGAATTCTTTTCAAGCACATTTAATTACTTCAGTACGATCTCCGCATGGGACATTGTGGATATCGTTATTGTCGCATACATAATCTACGAGGTCATTAAAGTAGTAAGAAGTACAAGCTCCTCGAATCTTGCCAAGGGCATACTTGTTCTGATCGTCGCTATTTGGCTGTCGAGCGTACTCAATCTTACGATGATAAACTTCCTGCTTCGTAAGGTCGTTGAGATCGGACTTATCGCTTTGGTCGTCATATTCCAACCGGAGCTCAGAAAGCTTCTTGCCAAGGTCGGCAGCAGCAAGGTCTATGGGCTGTTTTCGGCTAAGGAGAAGGAGAAGACTACGGTTGAAGCCGCAATAATGCAGACGGTTCTGGCCTGTGAGCAGATGGCAAAAACCAAGACCGGTGCACTTATCATATTTGAGCGTAATATGCTCCTCAGCGATATAATGGCTACGGGAACGCTCATCGATGCCGATACCACAGCGGAGCTTGTAAAGAACGTTTTCTATCCCAAGGCTCCTTTGCATGACGGTGCAATGGTGCTTCGAAACGGAAGGATAGCCGCAGCAGGTTGCGTCCTGCCCCTTACCAATAAGACAAATTTGAGTAAGGATCTCGGTATGCGTCACCGTGCAGGTATCGGTGTGAGTGAGCAGACCGATGCGGTGGTCGTGATCGTATCCGAGGAAACCGGTGCGATATCGATCGCCATAGAGGGTATGCTCAAGCGTAACCTCAAGCATGACACCTTTGAAAAGATACTCCGTACCGAGCTTGTTGAGGAAGAATCAAAGCCTAAGCCGGCGGGTGAATTGCTTGGCCGTATCAAGGGAAAGCTCAAGGTGAAAAGCGATGAAAAATAAACGTATGAATAAAGTGTTTGACAGCAAGGCATTTTGGATGATCATATCCCTGATATGCTCCATCCTGCTTTGGGCATATGTTTCCGATCAGGAGGGAACGATAGTCGAAAAGACCTATGCCGGTATACGTGTTGAATTCAACGGTCAAGAGCAGCTTTCAGGCAGAAATCTTTCTATCATGAAAAGTGATTTCAGCTCAGTATCCATAAAAGTCAGCGGAACAAGAACGGAGCTTTCCAAGCTTGACGCATCGAACATCGTGGCAATGGTTGATGTTTCGAACATCACTCAGCCCAATGAAGTCGAGCTCAGCTATGAGATAGTGTTCCCGAACAATGTTGATTCCGGCGGACTTACGATAACAAAAAAGACCCCCGAAACGATAAAGCTTACTATAGTTAAGGATGCCACCAAGACCGTAAATATCAAAGCCAGCTTCGACGGTGAGATCGCAGAAGGCGGCGTTGCGGAGGAGATAGTCATTTATCCCGAGACCGTAACTGTCAGCGGCCCCGAGGAGATCCTCAACACTATCGAATATGCATGGGTATCCTTCGGTGAGGGCAAGACTATCAAATCGACCTATAGTGTAGATACCGGTGTTAACTTCATGGACAAGGACGGCAACATCCTTCCCATAGAGCAAACAAAGTATCTCAATTGGTCACCGAGAACGGTAAGCGTAACACAGCCTATTCTCATAACCAAGGAAGTTCCTTTGGCTCTCAACATCATATCCGGTGGCGGAGCAACGAAAGATGACTGCGTATATACCATGGAGCCTCAGCAAACGATCAAGATAGCGGGCGACTCCGAGATAGTCGACGATATTAACAGCATAGTAGTCGGCAGCGTGGATCTTGCCTCATTTGTTGAGTCGGAGGAATACACCTTTACGGTAACATTACCGGACGGAGTCCAGAATCTTGATGGGCTCACCGAGGTGAAGGTAAGGGTCGAAATACCCGGTATGTATACCAAACGCTTTGTAACGGATAACATATCCTTTAAGAACGTCACTGCTGGGTACAGTGCTTCGATCAACACCAAAGAGCTTGAAGTCCTACTCAGATCAAGCGATCCCGATATTTTAAACGATATCAAGAGCAGCGATATCAGCATTGTAGTTGACTTGAAGGACTATGATTCGACTGTCGGGCAGGTATTGGCGATAGCCAAGGTCACTATAAAGGGACATGAAAATGTAGGTGCTGTCGGTGACCTCAGGGTCACGGTAACGATTTCAAGAGATCAGTGAAAGGACAATTCGATTTAAATGACTCAGGATGCAGTTGTAACAAAGGTTTTCAAAAACGGCATGGCAGAGGTCGCCGTCACAAGGGGTACAGCCTGTGGCAGTAATTGCGGCAACTGTGAAAGCTGCGTATTTCAAAGTGAGTTGAAAGCCTTTGCAAAAAATACGGTTAATGCAAAACCGGGAGAAAAGGTCATTATAGAGTCTCTTTCTTCAAGGATATTCGGAGCAACCTTCGTTGTGTATATCATACCTATCCTAATGCTGATCATCGGCTACTTTGTCGCTGAAGCACTGGGGCAGAGTGAGGGAATGTGCATACTCATAGCTTTTGGCTTCTTTGCCCTTGCAGTCGCTCTTGTGGTCGTATACCAGCGTATTTCCAAGAAGAAAAACCCCATAAAATTTGAAATTACCCGGCTTCGCTAAGGGAGGCATATAACGTATGATAAAAAGCATGACCGGCTTCGGCAGTGCGAAAGGCACTGTTGAGGGGATCGAGATAACCGTTGAGCTCAAAAGTGTAAACAACCGTTATCTTGACACTTCGGTGAGACTGCCGAGAAACTTTCTTTTTGCCGAGGAAGTGATAAAATCCGCTGTTCAGTCGCATATCAGCAGAGGCAAGGTGGACGTTTTTGTAACGGTAAACAGCTCTATGGCTGATGATGTTGCGGTAAGCGTCAATGAGCCCTTGCTAAAAGGCTACTATGATGCGATACACCATATTGCGGATGAATACTCTATTCCCTGTGAGATCTCGGCACTGTCACTCAGTCGCTTTCCCGATGTCTTGACTGTCGAGAAAAAGGAGCTTGACAGTGAAAAAATATCCGAGGGCATAAAGAGCATAACGGAAGCTGCGTTGAGTGACTTTGACGCAATGCGTATCCGTGAGGGCGAAAAGCTGGGAAATGATGTTCTCGAAAAGCTCGGCACAATATCGAAGCTTGTCTCTGCGGTAGAGGAGCAGTCGCCAAAGACTGTTGAGGATTACAGAGCAAGGCTCAGACAGAAGCTCAATGAGGTCCTCGGCACAGCGGGTATTGATGAAAACCGTATACTCACTGAAGCTGCCGTGTATGCCGATAAGGTCGCCGTCGATGAGGAGACCGTCAGACTCCGCAGTCATATGTCTCAACTCAGCGGTATGGTAAACGGAAGCTCTCCGATAGGAAGAAAAATGGACTTTTTGATCCAGGAATTCAACCGTGAGGCAAATACCATCGGCTCAAAATGTCAGAGCTCGGCAATAGCATACCTTGTTGTCGATATCAAATCGGAGATCGAAAAGATCCGAGAGCAGATACAGAACATCGAATAAGGGGTGGACGTCATAAAGCTCGTTAACATAGGCTTCGGAAACATGGTATCCGCCGAAAGGATAATCGCCGTCGTAAGCCCCGAGTCGGCACCTATAAAGCGTATGGTGCAGGACGTGAGGGAGAAGGGGCAACTTATCGACGCATCCTTCGGAAGAAGCACAAAATCAGTTATTGTAATGGATAGCGGAAACCTTGTACTTTCCGCACTTGCGGCAGATGTTCTTGCTGCGAGAATAACAGAAAAAAGTGAGGAAGGAACTGAAAATGGCTAAGCAGAGAGGAAAACTTATCGTAATATCCGGACCGTCCGGAGCGGGAAAAAGCACCGTTGTCGCAAAGGCACTTGAGGGCAGGGAAGATGTTTGCTTCTCCGTATCCGTAACAACGAGAAAGCCCCGTCCTAACGAGGTCGACGGCAAATCTTATTTCTTTGTCGATCTTGACAGATTCAGAGAAATGGTTCAAAATGATGAGCTCCTTGAGCACGCCGAATACGTTGCCAATTCCTACGGCACGCCGAGGGCATACGTTGAGGAAAAGCTCGAACAGGGCATGAACGTTCTGCTTGACATTGAGGTTCAGGGTGCAAGACAGATACATGAGAAGATGCCCGAGGCGGTAATGATATTTATAATTCCGCCCTCCGTCAAGATCCTTGAGGAGAGGCTCCGCGGCAGAGGAACCGACTCCGAACGTAAGATCGAAGCAAGACTTATCCGCGCAAAGCAGGAATATGCAGAAGCGGATTTCTATGATTACATTATCATAAATGACGATGCCGATGTGGCAGCAGCCGAATTCTCCGCAATAATCACCGCAGAGGGCTGCAAATACGATTTAAGAAAGAATATTTTAAGTGAGGTTTGATTACTATGATGCTTTATCCCCCCGTTGCCGAACTCGTTGACAAGGTAGGCAGCCGTTACCAGCTTGTAAATCTCGTTGCAAGAAGAGCAAGAGCTATCTCGGCGGAAGCCGAGGAAGATGGTACCGTGCTCGATAAGAAGCCGGTTTCCGCAGCTATCGACGAAGTATATACCGGTAAGCTGGGTATAGACAAATAATATTAGCCGATTTGACAGCGGAGCTTTTTAAACTCCGCTGAGTTTTACTGTGCAGATATTGGTGGTGAGTTCGTGTCTGAAAACAGCATAGCAAAGCTGGCTGTCTCGTCGGCTCTTTATTGGATAGACAAGCCCTATGACTATCTGATACCCGAAAAGCTCAGGGGAAGCGTTCTCCCCGGAATGAGGGTGCTTGTTCCGTTTTCAAGAGGTAACAGACGATGTGAGGCGATAGTCCTCGATGTTACGGACGGAAGCTCATATACCGAGCTCAAAGCCATTGACAGAGTCCTCGATGAAAAGCCGGTGCTCACTTCGGAGCAGATAAAGCTTGCACTCTGGATGCATGACAGGTATTTTTGCACGGTTTATGATGCGGTGAAGGCCATCCTACCGGCAGGACTCTGGTTTACCTCCGACGGTAAGCGCAGAGCAAACGATAAGACAAGAGAGATGCTCAGGCTCACAGCAGGATATGAGGATATACTTGAGATCGCCAAGGGACGCAAAAGAAAAGCACCCCAGCAGGCTGCAATACTTGAGCTTCTGTGCCAAACAGGCCCGGTTTCCTCAAAGGAGGTGCTTGACTTTACAGGTGCCTCCCGACAATCACTGAAGGCACTTATAAATGCAGAGCTTATCGAAAGCTACTCGGAGGAAGTATTCAGAAGACCCGAGCTCTTTGAAGGTGAGCTTTTGCCCCTACCGCTTTTGAATTCGGAGCAGCAAACGGCGTATGAGGGACTTTCCAAGCTTTCGGATGCCAATACCGCTGCAGCGGCTTTGCTCTACGGTGTGACCGGAAGCGGCAAGACCTCGGTTTATATCCACCTCATAAAAAGCACACTTGAAAGAGGCAAGACGGCAATACTCCTTGTCCCCGAGATAGCATTGACGCCGCAAATGCTCAAGACCTTTTCATCTCATTTCGGTGATGAGGTTGCTGTACTGCACAGCAGTCTTTCGGTAGGCGAGCGATACGATGAGTGGAAGCGTGTCAAAAGCGGTGAAGCAAAGCTTGTTATCGGTACAAGAAGTGCTGTGTTTGCCCCCTGTGAGGAGCTTGGGCTTATCATAATCGATGAGGAGCAGGAGGACAGCTATAAATCCGAAAGCTCACCGAGATATCACGCAAGAGAGGTCGCAAAGTACCGCTGTGCAAGAAGCGATGCCTTACTTCTCTTGGGTTCGGCTACTCCGAATATCGAGAGCATGTATGCAGCTAAGAAGGGCAGATATGCACTTTTTGAGCTAAAAGAACGCTACAATGAGATGAAGCTTCCGACTGTCAGGATCGTCGATATGCGTAATGAGCTCAGACGTGGACGAGGCGGCAATCTCAGCCTTCTGCTGCAAAGCGAGATATCCGAAAATATTTCCCGTGGTGAACAGAGCATATTGTTCATTAACCGCAGAGGTGCAAATAAGCTTATAAGCTGTCCCGATTGCGGATACGTCTATAAGTGCCCTCATTGCAGCGTTTCTCTCACATATCACAGCACTAAGCGTAAACTCATGTGCCACTATTGCGGATATACCACGCCTCCCGACAGTGCTTGTCCCGATTGCGGCGGTCTCCTAAGCTTCATAGGTGCAGGAACTCAACTTGTTGAGGACGAGCTCAAAGCCTTGTATCCTAACGCAGAAGTCCTCAGGATGGACACCGATACAGTCAGTGAAGCAGGCTCTCATGAGAAGCTTTTAAAGCGATTTGAAAAGAAAAAGATCCCCATAATGGTCGGCACTCAGATGGTCACAAAGGGGCTTAACTTTAACAATGTAACACTTATCGGCGTGTTGTCCGCAGATCAAAGCCTTTACTGCGGCGACTACAGATCGGGAGAAAAGACCTTCTCCCTCATAACGCAGGTCGTCGGCAGATGCGGTAGAGGCAAGAAACCGGGCAGAGCCATAATTCAAAGCTTTACTCCCGAAAACGAAGTCATAAGACAAGCCGCAGCTCAAGATTATGACAGCTTTTTTGAAACCGAGCTTAGATTACGCAGCTTTCAGAATACACCGCCGTATTCCGATATCATCGCAATAACCGCCTCCGGTGTTGAGGAGGGAACGGTAATACGCTGCTGTGCCGATATACGCGGTATGCTGACAGCGTCGCTCTACAGCAGAGCCGATGTCAGGATACTCGGCCCTGCACCGCTTAATGTCGTTAAGGTCAATAACAGATACAGATACAGGATCAATATAGCCTGTAGAGCGGATGCCGATATCAGAAAGATCGTTTCCGCGATACTTATAAAATGCAATACCTCCGCTTCATACAAGGGCGTAAGCATTTATGCCGATAACAATCCTACAGACTGACAAAGGAGAAAGAGATGGCACTCAGAAACATTGTCACAAAGGAAGACCCCATACTTTATAAGACTTCGAGAGAGGTCACAAAATTCAATATACGCCTTTTCCAGCTCATCGATGACATGAGGGAAACGCTCCTTAAATCCGGTGGTGTAGGTCTTGCAGCACCCCAAGTCGGCGTACTGCGTCGTGTCGCTTTGGTCATTGAGACTAACGTAGAGCTTGGTGAGGAAGAACCGATAATCGAGTTCATTAATCCCGAGATCATTGAGATTGAGGGTGAACAGGAGGGCTCCGAGGGTTGCCTCAGCGTTCCCGGTGAATACGGTATCGTAAGACGGCCGGCGAGAGTCAAAGCAAGGGCTCAGAACAGATACGGTGCATGGTTTGAATATGAGGGTACAGGACTGACAGCACGTTGTATGTGCCATGAATTCGATCACCTTGACGGTCACCTGTTCCTTGAAAAGTGTGACAGAATGCTCAGCCCCAGTGAGATCACAAGCAGCGAGGAAGAATAATGCGAGTTGTTTTTATGGGAACGCCCGATTTTGCGGCGGCATCCTTAAATAAACTGCTGGAAGCAAAATACGATGTTGCGGCAGTTTTTACCCAACCCGATAAGCCGAGAAACAGGGGAATGTCTTTAAGCTACAGCCCTGTCAAGGAGCTTGCTTTAAAGCACGGTATTGATGTTTATCAGCCGACGAAGCTTCGTGACGGTAGCTTTACCGAGCTTATACGGTCTCTTGAGCCCGACATTCTTGTGGTAGTTGCTTACGGAAGGATACTTCCGGAGGACGCTTTGCAGATCCCCACATACGGTGCTGTAAACGTTCATGCATCGCTATTGCCAAAGTACAGAGGCTCCGCACCTATCCAGTGGTCGATATTAAGCGGCGACAAAATAACCGGTGTGTCGACTATGTACCTTGCACCGGAGATGGATACCGGTGATATCATATATACAGAAAGCACCGAGATAGGTGAGTTTGAGACCTCCGGTGAGCTGTTTGACAGGCTGATGGATATGGGTGCAAAGCTTCTTGACAAAACGCTGTGTGATATCGAAAACGGCACCGCACCGAGAATCAAACAAAATGAGACCGAGGCAAGCTATGTAACGATGCTTGACAAGTCGATGTCACCTATAGACTGGTCAAAGAGCCCAAGAGAGATCGTTAAGCATATCTGCGGTCTACAGCCGTGGCCCGTTGCAACGATGAACATACACGGCGAGACATTCAAGGTCTATTCGGCGGAGTACACCGAGAATACCACCGATAAGCCCGATGGCACGATTATAAGCACCGGTAAAAAGGGCATAGAATTTTCCTGCGGCGGCGGAAAAACTCTCATGATAACCGAACTTCAGGCAGCAGGAAAGAAGCGTATGCGTGCTTCGGATTATCTCTTAGGTCATCCGATAGCTGTAGAGGTCTGATATGGCGGATAACGCAAGGATGGCCGCACTTTCGGCACTGGAAAAATGCCGCAGAAGCGGTGCTTGGTCAGCGGAAGCCATTGATTCCGCAATAAAAAAATATGCACTCGATCCGAGAGCTGCATCACTTGCGACTCATATATTCTTGGGCGTGATGCAAAATCTTGCTTTGTGTGATTTCTACATTGATTCATTTTCAAATAACGATATTGAGCCAAAGGTAAGGGATATACTGCGTTGTGCTGTGTATCAGATCATTTACATGGATCGCATACCCGACAGTGCCGCTGTCAACGAAGCCGTAAAGCTCAGCAAAACGAGCGGATTTTCAAGGGCATCCGGCTTTGTCAATGCCGTTTTGCGAAAGATCGTTGCCAAGAAGGAGCATTTGCCCGAGATTCCCAACGCTCCCTCGGCAGAGTACCTTGCCACGAAATACAGTCATCCGATTTGGATGGTGCAAAGGCTCATTGACGAAAAGGGATATGCCTTTGCGGAAAACTTTTTCGCCGCGAACAATACCGTACCGGAGCTGTCGCTACAGATCAATACCCTGAAAACAAATAAGGCAGAGCTTGCAAATAGAGGCTTTGAATTTACAGATCATCCCAAGCTTTCGGATTGTATCGTTCCGCTTTCGTTAAAGGGCAGCATTGGCGATTGCAAGGAGTTTAAAGACGGGCTGTTTTATGTTCAGGATCCTGCGGCATACACCGCGGTTTCCGTCATGGAGCTTCAGAGCGGAATGAATGTTCTTGACTGCTGTGCAGCTCCCGGTGGAAAAAGCTTTGCCGCTGCGATAGCGATGGGCAACAAGGGCAGTATCCTCTCCTGCGACATTCACGAGAAGAAGCTGAAGCTTATCGAAAGCGGTGCAGACCGCCTCGGTATAGATATAATAAAGACAAGGCTTTCGGATGCAAGAAGCTTTAATGACGGTGAATTCGATGCCGTTATTTGCGATGTTCCGTGCTCCGGTCTCGGTGTTATCCGCAAAAAGCCGGATATCCGATTCAAAAGTCGGGACAGCGTAGACGCACTGCCGATCATCCAGCTTGCGATCCTCAACAATATTGCATCCTCCGTAAAAGTCGGAGGTATTCTGCTGTACTCGACCTGCACGGTACTCAGCTCCGAAAACGAAGCCGTTGTGAATGAGTTTTTGAGCAAGAGATCGGATTTCGAGACCGTCCCCTTTGACACTGTATTCGGAAAAGCCGAAAACGGATATAAGACTTTCTGGCCTAATGTTGACGGAACAGACGGATTTTTCGTGTGCAAGCTCAGGAGAATAAGATGAAGAATATTAAATCAATGCTTCCGGATGAAATAGCAGCCGATTTTTCGGCAATGGGTCTGCCTAAATACCGTGCAAAGCAGGTATTCAAGTGGCTTGGCAGAGGAGTAGGCTCATTTGACGAAATGAGCGATCTTCCAAAGGAGCTCCGAGAAAAGCTTTCCGAGGAGTATTCAATATACCGCCCCAAGGTCATCGGCAAACAGGTCTCGAAGATCGACGGCACTATCAAGTATCTTTGGGAGCTGCATGACGGAAACGCCGTTGAGACAGTCGTTATGAGCTATAAGCATGGCAATACCGTATGCGTATCATCACAGGTGGGATGCCGCCAGGGCTGTGCCTTTTGTGCATCCACAATCGGCGGCCTTGTCAGAAATCTTGAGCCCTGCGAAATACTCGATGAGGTTATGTTTTCGCAGATAGATTCGGGTAAACCCATATCCAATATTGTTCTCATGGGCATAGGTGAGCCACTTGATAACTTTGACAATGTTATGCGGTTTTTGCGGCTTGTCAATCATCCGGACGGTATGAATATCGGTATGAGGCATATCTCGTTGTCCACCTGCGGTATCATCGAACGCTTCGATGATCTTGCGGCACAGGATATGCAGCTTACGCTGTCGGTGTCGCTCCATGCACCTGACGATGAGACGAGGACCAAGATAATGCCGGCAAACAGAGGCAGAGGCGTTGATGCACTTATGAACGCCTGCCGTCGGTATTACGATGTCACGGGTAGGCGGATATCCTTTGAATATGCAATGATCGACGGTGTAAACGATACCGAGGATCATGCAAGGCTGCTTGCCAAAAGAGCAAGAGCCGTTTGTGCCCATGTGAATCTGATACCATTGAATCATGTAGAAGAACGTCGATTCTGTCCCTCGACACAAGGGCATATGAAAGCGTTTATAAAAATATTGGAGGACGAAGGCGTTAATGTTACCGTCAGGCGAAAGCTCGGTGGGGATGTTGACGCATCATGCGGACAGCTGCGCAGAAAAATGCAGAGCAGCAGAGGTTAAACTATGAAAAGCTTTGGTATTACCGATAAGGGCAAGGTAAGAGCCGAAAATCAGGACAGCTATATTATTGAAAACTGCGACCGTCGAAAAAGCATTGTCGTATGCCTTTGTGACGGTATGGGCGGCGCTAAGGCAGGCGATCTTGCAAGCAGACTTGCCTGCAAGGAGTATGTCGGGAAAGTGTATGAGACTATGCTTTCACCGCAGTATTACGCGGGGAACAATGAAAAGCTGTTGACGGAAAGCTGTGCCGATGCCAACGGAGTAGTGTATGCATATTCGGGCTTTGGCACGGAATACAGCGGCATGGGGACCACCCTTGTCGGCGGCATCGTCACGAAGAAAAAGGCACAGCTTATTAATGTCGGTGACAGCAGGGCATATAAACTCAGCAAAAACGGCATCACGCAAATAAGCAGAGACCACTCCTATGTTGAGGAGCTTGTCGCAATGGGTGCGATAACGAGAGTCGATGCCAAAAATCACCCCAAGAAAAACGTTATCACCCGCGCCCTCGGCGTTGAAGCGTCTGTCAAATCGGACTATTTCGAGGTCGAGCTCCACGGTGGGGACTGCATCCTTCTGTGCTCCGACGGACTTAGTAATACCGTCAGCGATACCGAGATGTTTGCAGCCTATAAAGCAGCACGCACTCCCGAGAACATCTGCCGTGAGCTCATGAACCTTGCACTATCAAGAGGTGCTCGGGATAATGTCACGGTAGTTGCAATAATGATTTAATGCAGGTGAGCTTATGAACAATACAACCGACAAATATATAGGGACATTGCTTGACGGTCGTTATGAGATTCTTGAGCTCATCGGCACAGGAGGAATGGCAAACGTGTATAAAGCACTGTGCCATAGACTCAATCGCTTTGATGCAGTCAAGATAATGCATGACGATACGGCGGCAAATGAGGAGCTTAGGAGACGTTTTCATACGGAATCCAAGGCAGTTGCCATGCTTTCGCATCCTAATATCGTTTCCGTATACGATGTCAGCCACAGTGACGGTATTGAATATATCGTCATGGAGCTCGTAAACGGAATAACCCTCAAGGATTATATGAAGGAAAAGGGCAAGCTTAGTGCCGATGAAACGGTCAACTGCAGCTCACAGATCGCAAAAGCCCTTGCCCATGCACATGAGCGTGGCATTATCCACAGAGATATCAAGCCGCAGAACATCATGCTGCTTAAAGACGGACTTATTAAAGTTGCCGATTTCGGTATCGCCTCATTGCAGAATGATATCGAGCTTCCCACCGAGGAGGCACTCGGCTCCGTTCATTATATCGCACCCGAGCAGGCAAGAGGGCATCAGCCCGATGCAAGGAGCGATATATATTCACTCGGCATCGTTATGTATGAAATGCTCACCGGCAAGCTCCCATATAACGGTGAAACAGCTGTTGAGGTGGCGATAAAGCATATGAACGCCACTCCGGTAGCACCGAGGGAGCTTGTGCCCGATATTCCTCCGGAGCTCGAGCGGATAACGCTAAAGGCAATGGAGCCCTCTCTTGACGATAGATATCAGACTGCAAAGGAGCTCCTTGCAGATCTCGAGGAGTATAACAGAACGGCTCTTGCCGCTATGGTCAGCAGACCCGAGCAAGAATATGACCTGAGCTCCGCAGACTCCGATATCGAAGACGAAAGCACTCTGCGGGAGCAGGAGAGCTCATATAAAAAGCGTTCCGGCAAAGCAGCATTCATAACCGCAGGTATCGGTATATTTGCCCTTGTCATTGCACTTTTGCTTATACTAAACGGCAAATTCCTGAACGGTATTTTCGGTTCCGGTGAGGAGATCGAGGTCAAAAACTTTGTAGGTCGCCATTATGAGGATGTAATAAACGATGCCGATAACGCATCGGTATACGATTTTACCGTTGTATATCAAGCCGATGAGGAGCACGACTACGGTATAATCATCAGCCAGTCACCCGAAGCCGGTGATATGAAGCATATAAATGAAAATAAGCTCAAGATAAAGCTTGTTGTCAGCTCCGGTCAGATGATCCCCGGTGACGGCGAGGTACAGATACCCGAGCTTCAGCACGGTAAGATCACCGCTACCGAAGCTGAGCGTATCCTTTCCGATGCCGGACTCAGCGTTAAGATACAGGAGATCAACTCCGATATAACCGAGGGCTACGTTGTCAAGATATCACCCGAAGCAGGCGAGGTCGTCAAAAGCGGCAGTAAGGTCACCCTGTATGTCAGCATAGGCCCTGCTGTAAAGATGGTCAAGGTACCGAATCTTGTAGGACTTTCAAGGGATCAGGCTATAGAGCGACTTGAAGCCGAAGGGCTCAGCATAAACGAGATCGAAATAGTCAACAGCGAACAGGAAGTAGGCACCGTCATTTGGCAGAGCATAAACCCCGGTGGTGAAGTCGAAGCACATACCGCAATATCCATTCAGGTATCCGGCGGTACCGTAGGAGAAGGCTGAGTATGGACGGTACCGTTATCAAGGCACTGAGCGGTTTTTATTACGTTTCACAAGGCGATGAGATCTACGAATGTAGGGCAAGAGGTAAGTTCCGTAATGACGGTACCTCGCCCCTTGTCGGTGACAGGGTGAGCTTTGTCCCGGAAGGCAAAAGAGGTCTTGTCGATAAGATATACGAGCGTAAGAACTTCTTTATCCGTCCTGCGGTCGCGAATCTCGATGCCCTTGTGTTCATTGCGGCAAATACCACACCGGTAACAGATCCGTTTTTGATCGACAGAGTATCGGTCATCTGTGAAGCCGTATCCTGTGAGCTGATATTATGCATTAATAAATGCGATATCGATCCGGCTGATGAGCTGTACGCTACCTATAAAAGCTCCGGCTTTACAGTAGTACGCACAAGTGCGGCAACGGGTGAGGGTATAGCAGAGCTTAAATCGGCACTCAGCGGCAAGGTATGTGCATTTACCGGTAACTCCGGTGTAGGCAAGTCGAGTATTCTCAATGCTATTTGTCCACAGCTTTCCATACCCGTGGGAGAGGTCAGCGAAAAGCTCGGTAGAGGTAAGCATACCACGAGGCACGTTGAGCTTTTCCCAATCGGTGATGAGACCTATGTTGCTGACACCCCCGGGTTTGCCTCGTTTGATATTGAGATGATGCAGAACATAGAAAAGGACGAGCTTAAGCATTTGTTCCGTGAGTTTAAGCCGTATTCCGGCAAATGCAGATTTAACGACTGTGTTCACTTGAAAGAGCCCGGCTGTGCCGTGACGCTTGCACTTTCGGAGAACATGATATCGCAAAGCCGCTACCGCTCATATGTGAGACTCTATGCGCAGCTTTCTGCCGATGAGCCTCGAAAATATAAATAAATAGGACAAACCGCCTCCTGCATAGTTTTAGCAAGGAGGCGGTTTTGTTGCGTAACGGAAGGCATTTTAACCTCGGCGGACTCTTTATTCTTGCCGGCATCGTGATAATACTTTCGATGGTGCTGCCGTCGCAGTTCTGGTGGTTTTTACTTGCTGGTGTGCTGATATGCTTCGGAATGTGGCTAAACAGGTGCAGGTAATAATTGCAGCGGTAAATACATAGGCTGTACAAAAAGGCAAGGAGCGAAACGATGGACATATCACTTGAACGCATATCGATAGACGGATACCGTATGGTTTACAGGGACAGCTTATCATATGAGCTAAGCTCCGACTGTGTAGTACCCGACACACAGGATGATATACAAAAAATATTAAATACCTCGGCACAGGCAATGCTGAAGACAAAGGATGCTTCGACCAATACGTTGCATATCGGCGGTGAGTTAAAGGGTGAGCTTCTGTATTTGACAGAGGACGAAGCCGGTATCTCGGTACTGGATTTTTCAATACCCTTTGACATTGACGCTCATACTCAGGATGCGGAATCTGGCTGCTATGTGTCATCGGATATCAGAATAACGGCACTTGACGCAAGATGCCAAAATCCCAGAAAGGTCAATATCCGTGCCGAGCTTGAGATCGCATTGTGCTGCTATCGTCAAGAGGAGATAGTAATTGCCACAGGTCAAAAGGATGGTATCGACAAGCTGTTTTGCAGATCAGAGACCGAAAAGCATATTTACCCATTTTTTGTCGGTGAAAAAGAGCTCTATCTTGAGGAAGAATTCGAGATCTCAAGCGGCGAGGACAGCACAAGCCTGCTGTATGTCACGGCAGTGTACACTCCCGATAATGCAGAAAAGGTAGGCAATAAGCTCATAGTCAAGGGTCATGCGGATGTATCCGCTCTGCTGTACGATGAGGGGCAGGGGATATTCTCAAAGTCCTTCAGCTCAAGCTTCTCACAGCTTTTCGATATCCCAGCGGAGTGCGAAATATGCTATCACGACATTCATATAAGCCCATCGGGACAGTATTGCACGATCGAGAATGGAAGATTAATGTGTGAGCTAAATGCGGTGATCGTCCCAATATGTTATACCGAGACCGATATATCATATATTGCCGATGCCTATTGCTGCGGTAAGGCGATAGAGGCGGAATATAAAGAAATGCAATTTGTATGCGGAATTTCGAATGCAGAGCTATCAGCCGATGCAAAGCTTCATTTCGATGCTGAAACAGGTATCGATTCTGTGCTGTATGCTCATAGCAGACTCGGTAAAACCAAATTTACCAATGGCAAACTCATTGCACCTATAAGTACCGAACTAATATATAAAACCGAAAACGGCACTGTTTCACAGGCAAAGCACCGTGATGAACTCAGTTTCATGCTTACGGAGGATATTGCCGAGGACTGCATATTCAAGCTTTCTCCCTTCGATACTTCGACAAATATCACAGCTACCGGAATAGACATAGCAGTGAGCGGAAGCCTTACCGCAATGCATTGCGATCAAAGGCTGAGATCTCATCTCGTCTCGATGTCTATGGCGGATGATGAGCCTGCACCGCTATCTTCAACGCTCTATATTTGCAAGATGGGAAATCGCAGTCTCTGGGACATAGCAAAGCACTACGGTTCCTCCGAAGCGGTGATACGATCGCTAAATAAGCTTGAAACCGAAGATATTTCTCCGGATAAGCTCCTGCTTATTCCTACCTTGTAAAATAGCGGTGCTAATGCACCGCTATTTTAATTCTCTATACGTTGATACCATTCTGATCAACAATTTTATACAGAGCACTGACAAGAAGCGAGATGATGCAGGGGAGGGCATAGTGCTTCATCAGCTTTCCGATGGGTTCTGTTCCCAAATAGCGATTTAAGTTTTCCCCGATTCAGTTCATAATCGGTGCTTCGGGTTAATATGCTTTGGTAAGAGGGTGATACATATGACAAGCTTTAAAGCAGCGGCAGCATTGCTGCCGCTCAGACTATGCGGTGAATTACTTGTACTGCCGGAAACAGTACGCAACTCAGCGGAGGAAATACGCCTAAGAAACGGAGAAAGCCTTTGCATCAGCGTTGACGGCACGGAAACAGAATATGTCACAGACTATCGCATAGACTCAGAGGATCTCCAAACGGTGCTCGAAAAAGCTACCGGCGCCTCTGTACATTCGGTTGAAAACAGTCTTGCTTCAGGTTATCTATCCGTAAAAGGCGGAATAAGAGTTGGCATATGCGGAACGGCTATAATGAAAGGGGACAGGTTGTGCGGTGTAAGAAACCTAAGCTCCCTTGCTATCAGGATTCCACATGAAGTAGAAGACTGTGCCGAAGATGAGCTGAAAGCGTTGAAAGAGTTGGGCTTTCCGAGCACCTTGATAATCTCACCACCGGGTTACGGTAAGACGACTTGCATAAGAGCACTGATAAAATATGCTTCAAAATCGGGAGTAAGAGTTTCTGTGGCGGATGAAAGGGGAGAGCTTGGAGCGGTGAGAGACGGTCAGGCTCAATTCAATCTCGGAAGGCACACCGACATAATGAGCTCCGCTCCCAAATCGGAAGCCGCAATAGTCCTTCTGAGAGCCATGAATCCGGAGATTATAGCAATGGACGAGATTAGTGCAGAAGCCGATATAAGAGCGATAAGCGAGGTCGCAGGCTGTGGCGTAAAGCTTTTTGCTACCGCTCATGCAAGAGACCACAAGGACATGATGTCACGTCCGGTATATCGCAAGCTGCTGAGTGAGGGCATATTCGAATATCTGCTCACCATTGAAAAATGCGGTGCCGTGAGATCGTATAGTCTAAGCAAGCTATGAAGTACATAGGAGCTTTGATATTTACATTGGCAGGGCTTTGGGTGGGGATACACAAGGCACTCGATGAGCGTAGCAAGGTATATACGCTCAGGGCCGTATGTACGATGCTTGAAATAATGCGTAGTGAGATAACCTCAAGGCGTACACCGATGGACGAGCTTTTCCTGATCCTCGGTCGCTGTGTATCGAAAACGCTCAGGAGCTTTACGGAATCCGTTGCAAAAAAGCTCGGCGAAATGTCTGATACAAGCTTTGCAGAGCTTTGGGATACAGAGCTTCGTGATAAGCTGTCTATGTTATCGGATAAGTCTATCGCAGTGCTTTCCGAGCTCGGAGGCAGTCTTGGCAGATATGATGCACAGCAGCAGGCAGCGGCAATAAACAGGGCACTTTCAACATTATCCTCCGAGCTTGCAGCATCGGAAGAAGGGCTAAAATCGGAAGAAAAAATGTATATCGCACTCGGAGGTGGGCTCAGTCTCATCATCTCCATAGTGCTGGTTTGATATTACGGAGGAAAAATGGAGATAGATCTTATCTTTAAAATAGCAGCCGTCGGCATACTAGTTGCCGTGCTCAACATATTACTCACACGTTCCGGTAGAGATGAACAGGCTCTAATGACTACGATAGCGGCACTTGTGGTGGTGCTTATTGTTGTCGTGCAAAAGATCAGTGAGCTTTTCGGCCTCATAAAGGATCTGTTTCAGCTCTGATGGATATAGTCATTAAATCAGCAGCCGTAGCAATTATTGCCTGTGTATGCATATTACTTATCAAGAGTAATAACCCCGGAGGTGCGTATGCCTTGAGCATATGCTGTGCCGTCATGATATGCATTATGGGAAGTTCAATGCTAACGGAAACGGTGGCAATTATAAAGACTGTAATTGAACGATCCGGACTGCCTTACTCAATTTTTCTGCCTGTAATAAAGTGTGTTGGCATAGGTATAATTGTAGGCATGATCAGCGGACTGTGTAAGGATGCAGGGCAAAACGCCGTATCATCCGCCGTTGAATTCTTGGGTGCAGCCGCATCGGTGTACATCGCTCTACCGCTGATATCCTCGGTGCTCAATACCTTGGAGGAGCTGCTGTGAAAAGGATAGTGTTCTTCATTCTGCTCTTCTCCGCACTTCTGTCCTTAACCGCCTATGCCGATGGCGATATAATTGATGAGTACGAGCTTGAGGAATCCGTTTCGGATGATATCCTTGAGGATATAGGCGGCATAGAGGGTGCCGCAAATACCGATTCCGCACTTTCAAAGCTGTGGGATAAGGTTATACATAGCATAAAAAGCAGTATCGGTGCCGTTCTTTGGCGTGCTTTGGCTGTTATTGCAGTCGGGGCGATATGCGGCATACTCACTGTATTCCGAGAGGGAAGGAGCGTTTCCGATTGGATAAGTCTCTCCGGCTGTGCCGCTATAGGCGTGCTGTGCCTTGGGGATCTCGGTTCATATATTTCAATATGCAAGGAGACGCTGTACGACATATCGGCGTTTTCCGATGCCCTCCTTCCTGCTATGTGCACCTTATCTGCCGCAAGCGGTGCCTTGAGCTCTGCAAGCGTAAAATACGCAGCATCGGCACTCTTTATGGATATGCTCATTGCCGCTGCAACAAAGATTATACTTCCCCTGATCCTTGCGTTCACGGCACTTTCCCTTGCAGCTTCCGCATTTGACAACGGCAGTATACGAAAGTTGTGCAAGCTTTTAAAACGACTATGCGTCATTCTGATGACGGTGCTTGCAATGGGCTTTACCGCATATTTAAGCATAAGCGGTACAATATCAAGCAGTGCGGATGCACTAACGCTCAAAGCGGCAAAGACCGCAATATCAACGGTCTTGCCCGTAGTAGGTAGTGTGATATCAGATGCCGCATCCGGAGTCCTCGGTGGAGCGGAGTTTCTGAAAAGCACCGTCGGTGTATTCGGTATGCTAGTGGTGATGTTTATCTGTGTGGCACCGTTTGCTGTTTTGGGTGTGAGCTATCTTGCCTTTAAGCTTGCGGCAGTAGGTGTTTCGATATTGGGAGGGGAGCGGCTTTCTTCACTGACCGATGCCATAGGTGATGCCTTCGGTATGCTGCTTGGACTCATAGGCTGTGCAGGGCTTATGATGTTTATATCAATTCTGTCTCTTATAAAGGCGGTGGTCGTATGAGTACATGGGTAAGGGGAATCATATATGCCTCGGTTTTTTGCTTGGTGGCATTGTCTTTAACACCGGAGGGTAAGGTCAAAACAGCGGAAAAGTTGCTTTGCGGTATAGTTATGCTCTTTGTCATATTCTCACCGATCATAGAGCTTGACATCGATACCTACGCTTCAGCAATGGCAAAGTATACGGAGGTGGGCAAGGAGCTTGCAAACGAAGGGAAGGAGAGCGGTGAAAGAATGAATCGCACTATCATAGAGAACGAGCTTTGTGCATATATTTTGGACAAAGCGGAAAGTTTCGGAGTAAGGATAACGAGTGTTTCCGTCGGCGTAGCATGGAGTGATGAAGGCTATTGGTATCCCGTAAGCGCCGAAATCTCGGGAAGCTTTTCTTCCGATGGAAAAAAGAAGCTGACATCTGTAATAGCGGCAGATCTCGGGATAGGTGAAGGGGAGCAAAGCTGGACTGAGGTGAGTGAATGAATGAGAAAGCTCAGAAGCTGAGAAAAAGCATCGGCAAATACAAATATCCTCTCATAGTCTTATTACTCGGTGTCGTACTCCTACTAATCCCATCCGGAAGCGGCGGAGAGGATGAGTCGGAAGACAAAGCTGTTCAAAGCGATGAGAAGCGGCTTGAAACCTTACTTGAGGACGTAAGCGGAGTAGGGGAGGTAGAGGTCTTACTATCCGAAAACGGTATTGTGATAGTCTGTAGCGGTGCCGATAATGCCGAGGTACGGCTAAATGTTATCAAAGCAGCCTGTGCATTCACGGGATTTTCAAGTGACAGGATCCAAGTTCTGAAATTAGTTAGGAGTGGTAAGTAGAATGAAAAAGCTTAAAAGGAACATAACGATAGTGACCGTGCTTGTGTTTGTATGTGCGGCGATATACCTCAATTGGTCGTACAACAACAGATGGGGCAAGGCTGATGCCGACATGGTCGAAGCCGAAGATGCGGCAATGCAGAAGGCTGATGAGGCATACGAGGCCGCAAATATCAAGGGAAGCGGCACGTCCGACTATTTTGCCGAAGCAAGGCTTAACCGGCAGCTATCGAGAGACGAAGCAATGGAGCTTTTAAAGAGTGCCGCGACCTCCGAAAACGCATCGCAGGAGACGATAGATTCTGCGATGAATGAGATCTCGGTTATGGCAAACTACTCGATGAAGGAGACTCAGCTTGAGAATCTCCTGATAGCAAAGGACTTTTCGGATTGTGTTGTATATATGAGCGCGGACAAAATAACCGTAGCAGTGCCGGCTCCGGCTGAGGGCTTGAGCGAAGCTGCGGTTGCGAGAATAACCGAGACCGTAACATCGGAAACTGAGTACACGGCAACACAGCTCACAATAATCGAGATCAAAGCATAAATGCTTACAAATAGCCCGATACCGAAAAGGATCGGGCTATTTCTGTTTATCAATAAAATTTGATAAACACAAAAAGATACAAAAGACTCTTTTTATGCTTTATTTTTTCATTTCTTTGTGGTACAATATGCTGAAAAAATATTGGAGGCACAATTATGGGTGATAATTATATAAGCTGCAAAGAGCCTAACGGCAGCATTAATATTTCCGAAGACGTTATTTCCACTATGGTCAAGTCGTCCATTGAGGAGATCAACGGCGTTGCGGGACTTTCAAATACAGCAGGAGCCGAGCTTGCCGAGCTCGTCGGGATCAAGTCTCTTTCCAAGGGCGTTAAGGTTCAGATAGTCGATGATATGATCAAGGTCGATGCCATCATCCTTGTACGCTACGGCTGCAATATCGTAAGCGTCGCAAAGGATGTTCAAAACTCCGTTACCGAGGCTGTCAAGGCCATCACCGGTATCGACAAGGCAGAAGTCAACGTCCATGTATCCGGCGTTGTTTTTGACAAATAAGCTTTCGGGGAGAAAGATATGAAAAGAAGCACTGCAAGAGAGATCGCGATACAGCTTGACTTTGCCGCCACTTCGACGGAGCGATCGGCACTTGAGCTCTGTGATCAATTTTTCGACAGGGAGTATTATGACTGCCTCGCATCGGAAAATGAGCTCTACTCGGAATATCCCGATGACAAGCAGAAGGATTATATCATTCGTCTTGTCGGTCTCCTCGACGAGTACACGGTACAGATAAACAAGTACATAGAAAAGTACGCAATGGGCTGGAAGCTTTCCCGCATTTCCAAGACAGCACTTGCGGTAATGCGTTGTGCTGTCTGTGAGGTACTTTATATGGACGATATTCCGAATTCCGCTGCAATAAACGAAGCTGTTGAGCTTGCAAAGGGCTATGATGAACCGGAGACCGTATCTTTCGTAAATGGCGTTTTGGGCGGTTTTATGAGAGGTGAGTTCCCCGAGGACGTGCCTGTGGAGTCGGCGGAATGAACGAGAACCGTATTCTCACGGTGACGGAGCTCAACGGTGTTATCAAGGACATTGTCGACTCCTGTCATGTACTCACAAATGTATGTGTTAAGGGCGAGCTGTCGAATTACAAGATCTACCCCTCGGGGCATCATTACTTCACTTTGAAGGATTCTCAGTCATCGCTCAAATGTGTTATGTTCAAAAGCAGTGCATCCAAGCTTCGCTTCCGTCCGGAAAGCGGTATGGGGGTTACTGCTTTTGGGCGTATTTCCGTTTATCCGAGGGACGGTGCATATCAGTTATATTGTACCGATATAACTCCGGAGGGCATTGGTGATCTTCAGGTGGCCTATGAGCAGCTCAAGAAAAAGCTTGAGGCTGAAGGCTTGTTTGATCCCTCACATAAAAAGAAATTGCCGCCCTTTCCCAAACGTATCGCCATCATAACATCATCCGCCGGTGCCGCTGTACATGACATGATCCGCATACTCGGCCACCGTTGGCCTATGACCGAGGTGGTTTTGCTGCCTGTAAGGGTGCAGGGGGTTGAGGCCCCACCCGAGATTGTCGGTGCTATACGTTATGCAAACAAGCACAAGGTCGCAGACCTTATAATAACCGGCAGGGGCGGAGGCTCGATCGAGGACCTTTGGGCGTTCAACGATGAGAGAGTTGCAAGGGCGATATATGAATCGGAGTTACCTGTAATATCTGCTGTAGGTCATGAGCCCGATGTTACAATATCTGATTTTGTCGCGGATCGCAGAGCCTCCACACCTTCAAACGCCGCTGAGATCGCCGTACCCGATAAGGCTGAGATCGAGGAATTGCTGTTGAGTCTCAGGATAAGGAGCTCACAAGCCCAAAACAAGCAGCTTTCGAGATATAGGACTCAGCTCGATGCCCTCAAGTGCCGCAAGGTCATGACCGACCCCATGTCATATGTTGAGGCAAAGCGTATGGAACTTGACTATGTTCAAAGTAAGCTTATATCCGCTGCCGATTCCAAAAACGCAGCATTGCGTCATGAGCTTGTAAGGCTCGCCTCGTCCCTCGATGCCATGAGTCCGCTCAAGGTCTTGAGCAGGGGATACTGCATTGCCGAAACTCCCGACGGAGCAATACTAAAATCGACCGATGACGTTGATATAAATGACCGTCTGAACTTAACGGTAAGTGACGGCTCTATCGAATGTCTTGTATGGAAAAAGGAGACATTATAATGGACAATAATAAGCCAGGATTCGAAGAATCGATCGCCAGACTCGGTGATATCGTAAAGCAGCTTGAAAAAGGCGATGCACTCCTTGGGGATTCTCTCAAGCTTTTTGAGGAGGGTACCGCACTTATAGCACACTGTGAAGGTCTGCTTTCCGATGCAGAGCAAAAGGTCATAAAGCTCAAGAAAGGTGCCGACGGTGAGCCTGTTGAGCTTCCGTTTGAGGACGTTCAGTAATATGAGTACCTATACATACGAAGAATATAAGCAGCTTCTTGAGGATGCACTTGCAAAATACTTTTTGCCCAAGGGCACTGCATATGACGGACTTCTTGAGTCTATGAGCTACAGCCTAACAGCAGGCGGCAAAAGGATAAGACCCATTCTTGTTCTTGAATTTTGCAGGCTTTCAGGTGGCGATCCGATTGCGGCACTTCCCATTGCCGCCGCTATTGAGATGCTCCATACCTATAGCCTCATTCACGATGATCTGCCCTGTATGGATAATGACGAGCTGCGACGCGGAAAGCCCACAAATCATGTGGTCTACGGAGAATGCACCGCAGTATTGGCAGGGGACGCTCTGCAAGCCGCAGCGTTTTCCACGATCCTCGGTTCCGATCTGCCTTCAGACGTTCGTGCAAACTGTGCTGCCATACTTGCCGACTCCGTCGGTGCATACGGTATGTGCGGAGGTCAGTTCCTCGATATGGAGGGTGAGGGGAAAGAGCTTTCGCTTGAAGATATTAAGGAGATCAACAAGCTCAAAACCGTTGCTCTTATTACGGCTGCTTGTAAAATGGGCGTTGCCGCCGCAGGTGGTAATGATGAAATGCTCAAAGCGGCACAGAGCTTCGGTGAAAACCTCGGTTATGCTTTTCAGGTCAGGGACGATATGCTTGATGTTATAAGCACCGCCGAGCTCCTCGGTAAGCCCATTGGCTCCGATGAGGAGGAAAAGAAGTGCAATTACATGACTTTGTGCGGTAAAGATCGTTGCGAAAACCTTATAACAGCGCTGACGGATTCGGCAAAAGAATCGATCCGTGATTGCTATGGCAATGCCGATTTTCTCTGTGATCTTGCCGATTCTTTGGTCACCAGACTCAATTGATATCGCTTAATTTTCAAAAACGCAGTGAATAACTATTGTATTATTCACTGCGTTTTGGTATTATATAAAAGTAAAATGGCGTTTTATACGAATATGGATGAATACGAGGCATAAAATTGGATATTCTTAATAGGATCAATTCATCGGACGATATAAAGAAGCTGAGTGAAAACGAGCTTGAGCCTTTATGTGCCGAGTTAAGAGAATATATAATAAAAAACGTATCGAACACCGGTGGTCATCTTGCATCGAATTTGGGCAGCGTTGAGCTTACCGTTGCACTCCACAGGGTGTATGACAGCTCGATTGACAGGATAGTTTTCGATGTTGGTCATCAGAGCTATGCCCACAAGATAATAACCGGCAGACGTATGGCGTTTTCAACACTCCGATGCCATGGTGGCATTTCGGGCTTTCCCAAGCCTTACGAGACGGAGGATGATGCATTTGTAGCAGGTCACGCTTCCGACTCCGTTTCCGTTGCTCTGGGCATGGCTCATGCAAGAACAATTAAGAAGCAAAGCTACGATGTTGTTGCTGTCATCGGTGACGGTGCATTGACAGGCGGCTTGGCATATGAAGGACTTGCAAATCTCGGTGGCAGTGATGAGCCGATGGTCGTTATCCTCAACGACAACGGTATGTCTATAAACAGCAATGTCGGCGGTATGGCAAAGCTTCTTTCCGAAGAACGTGTCAAGCCGGGATATATCAGCTTCAAGCGATGGTACAGGAACGCCTTTGGCAATATCCCTGCCATATATGACGCTAATCATAAGTTAAAAGAAGCCGTTAAAAAACGTGTTTTGCCAACTAATATGTTCGATGCAATGGGCATTTACTATCTCGGTCCCGTTGACGGTCACGATGTCAAGCAGCTTGAAAGCGTGATTCGTTGGGCAAAGGAGCTCAAAATGCCCGTGCTTGTCCATGCACTTACCAAAAAGGGCAAGGGCTATAAATACGCCGAGGAGCATCCTGAACGCTATCACGGTGTAGGCAAATTCGATTACTTCACCGGTCAGCTTCCTCCCGAGAAAAAGAGCTTTTCCTCGGTGTTCGGTACCGCTCTTTGCGCTCTTGCCGATAAAAATCCAGACATAGTTGCGATCACGGCTGCCATGTCCTCCGGGACCGGACTTGAGGGATTTGCACATAAACACGCCGACAGATTTTTCGATGTCGGTATTGCCGAGGAGCACGCAGTTTCGATGGCTGCAGGTATGGCGAAGCAGGGGCTGGTACCCGTTTTTGCCGTTTACTCAAGCTTTTTGCAGCGAGCCTACGATATGCTTATTCATGACATTTCCCTTCTCGATCTGCACGCCGTATTCTGTGTGGACAGAGCCGGTCTTGTCGGTAACGACGGCGAAACGCACCACGGAGCATTTGATATTTCCTACCTTTCCTCAGTCCCCAATATGCAGATACTCTGTCCCTCAAGCTACCTTGAGCTTGAAAATATGCTAAAAGTCGCAGTGAACGACATGAGTGGTCCCCTTGCCATTCGCTACCCCAGAGGGGGAGAGGGCGAGTATAAAGACGATCACGGCTGCAAGACAACGCTCATCTCAGAGGGCAAGGATCTAAGCATCATAGCATACGGTACTATGATAAACACCGCAATGGGGCTCGTATCTCGGCTTCGGGAAGTCGGCATAGACTGCGATCTTATAAAGCTCGGCTGCATAAAGCCTCTTGAGATCGACCCTGTGATTAATTCTCTCAAAAAGACAGGGCGGCTCCTTATAGCCGAGGACGTATGCGAGCAGGGCTGTGTAGGTAAGTCCGTTTTGTCACTTGCCGAGGAATACGGCGTATTGCTCAAAGCTTTCTCGCTGAACAATCTCGGTAACGGTATAGTATCCCACGGAACGGTTTCCGAGCTTATGAAGGACTGCGGTTTGGATATCGAAAGTCTGTATAAAAAGGCTCTTTCACTTGTAAGAGGTGACACATGAAAAAGGTTCGTATAGATCAGCTCGTATTCGACCTCGGACTGACCGAAAGCAGAGAGCGTGCCAAAACCACTGTTATGAGCGGTCTCGTGTTTGTAGATGGTCAGCGTGTCGATAAGCCGGGTACTCAGGTATCGCCCGATGCAAAGATAGAGGTCAAGGGTGCCGCTATCCCTTATGTCAGCAGAGGCGGCTTAAAGCTTGAAAAGGCACTCAAGGTTTTTAATATTGACCCCACCGGTATGCACTGTGTCGATTGCGGTGCCTCGACCGGAGGCTTCACAGACGTTTTGCTCAAAAACGGCGCCGAAAAGGTGTATGCCGTCGATGTCGGATACGGTCAGCTTGCATGGAGTCTGCGTCAGGATGAAAGAGTTGTGAACATGGAACGCACCAACATCCGATATATCAGCTCGGAGCAGATACCGGAGCTACTTGATCTTGCAGTCACCGACCTTTCCTTCATATCGCTGAAGCTTGTCCTTCCCGCTATCTGCTCTCTGCTCAAAGACGGCGGTGAGCTTGTTTGCCTGATAAAGCCTCAGTTTGAAGCAGGTAGGGAGGAAGTCGGTAAAAAGGGTGTTGTCCGTGATAAAGGTGTTCATATGTCGGTCATCGAGGGCATACTCGACTTTGCTCCGAATGTCGGAATGTCGGTTCGGGCTCTCGACTTTTCCCCGATAAAGGGTCCCGAAGGCAATATCGAATACCTTTGCTATATGAAAAAATCCTGCGAAGAATCGGCAACGGTCGATGTCGCAAAGATCGTGGAGGCATCTCATGAGTATTTGTGATACGCAAAAGATCATAGCTATCTGTCCCAACCCCTTTCGAGATGCAAGGCTTGAAACAACCAAGTTAGCACGAGACATACTTGAAGGCGAAGGCTTCTCAACCATGATCTGCCCCGTTTTCGGAAAGGATGACAAAACCGCCATACCCGACGATATTCAAATAACCGATTGGGCTGAGGCAACACAAGAAGCAGCAATGTTCATCGTAATAGGCGGTGACGGAACGATACTTGAGACAGCCCGTCGTACAGGACATATCGACAAGCCGATACTCGGAATAAATCTCGGTACAAAGGGCTTTATGTCGGTACTGGAGTCGGACGAGATAGGGCTGATACTCGCAGCGGCAACCGGTGATTATATCGAGAGCAGAAGAATGATGCTCGATGCCAAGATCTATCGTGACAACAAGTGCGTATTTGAGGACACGGGGCTTAATGATGTTGTGATCCACGGTATGGGTGATTGTATAAAGCTCACCGCATGGTCCGATGATGACAAGGTGATGAGTTATTCCGGTGACGGCATAATCGTTGCTACACCTACAGGCTCTACCGGTTATTCAATGTCGGCAGGTGGCCCCATTGTTGAGCCCGAAGCCGAGAACTTTATTCTTTCACCGATATGTGCCCATGTTATGGGTGCAAAGAACTTTGTTTTGGGTCCCGGTAGACATATAAGGATCAAGACCGAGAAGCTCCACGACCGCAGAGCCTTCATATCAGTTGACGGTGCAAAGGGCATAGAGCTGATGAACAATGACATTTTGAGTGTAAAACAGTCTGAAAAGACTATGAATCTGATACATTTCGGAACAAAAAGCTTTTACGATTCGACCTTTGATAAGCTTCTCTATAAAAACAATTAGGAGTACGGAACATGAAAACATCCAGACAAAATGCAATCCTCCAAATAATTTCGGAGCACGACATCGAGACTCAGGGTCAGCTTATCGAGGCCCTTGCAAAGATAGGAGTATCCAGTACACAGGCAACCCTTTCGAGGGATATCAAGGATCTTCAGCTTGTTAAGGAGCTTGGTGACAACGGAAGATACCATTATGTAGTAAACGGCAAAACAAAGAATACCGATCACGAAATAAGACTGAGAAAAATATTCAGAGAAAGCGTTACCTCATACAGCGTAGCACAGAATATTATCGTCATAAGGACGCTTCCGGGTCTTGCTTCCGCTGCTGCGGCTGCACTCGATGCCATCCATATAGACAATCTTGCAGGCTCCTTAGCAGGTGACGACACCGCCTTTTTAGCAATGAAGGACAACAAATCCGCACTGGAATTTTGTGAAGAAATAGATAAGATGATCTGATAAGAGGTTATTATGCTTACAGAGCTGCATATTGAAAATATAGCCGTCATTGAAAAGGCAGATATCCGTTTCGGTAACGGACTTACCGTGTTGACAGGTGAGACCGGTGCCGGCAAGTCAATAATCGTTGACTCCCTCGGTGCCGTTTTGGGTGCGAGGACGAGTAGGGAGCTTGTGAGAACAGGTGCGGAAAAAGGCACCGTATCCGCAGTTTTCGAAACTCATTCGGCTGATAAATGGTTCGAGGAAAACGAGATCGACCTTGAGGACGAAATTATAATACAGCGTAGGATCAGTGCAGACGGAAGAAACAGCTGCCGTGTGTGCGGAACCCCCGTATCCGTTTCGCAGCTTCGTGAGCTGGGTACGCTTTTGCTTGATATCCACGGCCAAAACGATGGTCGCCAGCTCATGGACGAAAGCCGTCATTTGGGATATCTCGATTCATATGCCTGTGACGATGCTCAGCTAAGGAGCTTTGCCGAATCTTACAATGCCTACAAGGAATGTGAGCGCGAGATCGAGCGTTTGAGCATGGACGAGCTTTCAAAGCAGCGTTTGGCGGAAACTTTAAAGGCTCAAATCGAGGAGCTTGAAGCAGCGGCACTGAATGTCGGTGAGGAAGACGAGCTGACGCAACGCCGTGATCTTCTCAGAAACTCCGAAAAGCTGACAGAGGCACTTGACGGCGGCTATTCGCTGCTCTACGATGGTGACGATAACGCAATAAGCATGACCGATTCCGCCGCTGCACTGATAATGAAAGCGGCACTTATAAGTGACGAGTTCAGCGAAACCGCCGAGATAATAAAAAATGCTTCCGAGCTTCTTTACGATGCCGCAGAGCGGATCAGGGATTTTAGATATTCTCTTGATTTTTCCCCCGATGAGTATGACCGTATCGAGACAAGGCTTGCACTATTAAGAAAGCTTCGCCGCAAATACGGTGCCGATGAGGAAGGTATGCTGGCTAAGCTCGATGAATTCAGAAACCGACTTTCCGAGCTTGAGTATGCCGATGATATGCTTATCAAGCTTGAGAAGAAGCTCATCGTTCTTACGGATAATTGCCGAAGGGTCGGCGCCGCTTTGACAGAGGTTAGAAGTTCAGCGGCAAAGGAGCTTGAAAAGCGTATCGCAAATGAGCTTCGTGATCTCAGTATGCCCTCGGTTAGATTCTCCGTCGATATCGCACCGCAATCATCAAAATTAGGCTTTGACCAAAGCGGTGCAGATACCGTGCGTTTTCTCATATCAGCAAACGCCGGTGAAGCACTTGCACCGATAAGTAAGATAGCCTCCGGCGGTGAGCTCAGTCGTATAATGCTTGCACTTAAAACCGTGTTCTCCGCCAACGATCCCGTTGAGACCCTGGTATTTGACGAGATAGATACCGGCGTATCGGGCATTGCCGCACAAAGAGTCGGTGAGAAGCTGTCGGATATATCGGCAGACAAGCAGGTGCTTTGCATAACCCACCTTCCGCAGATTGCGGCGATCGCAGATAACCATGAGCTGATAATAAAGAAGGAGCACAACGGCAGGACATTTACCGAAGTGTTTGAGCTTGACAGAGCAGGAAGAAGAAGTGAGCTTGCCCGTATGCACGGTGGTGATAACATCACCGAGCTCACACTTGCCAGTGCGGAGGAGCAGCTTTCCTCGGCGGATAAATATAAGTTGACAAAAGGCAATTGATTTTGTATAATCATGCGGTAAACGCATTGACGTGTAAAAGTAGGATAATGTGACCTGCACAGAGAGACCCTGTTTGCTGAAAAGGGGAGAGGGGCATTTTTCGAATACGGCACCGAGCGGCAGACCGAAACACAGTAGGCTCTGACGGGTCACGCCCGATATAGCGTGTGGGGTCTCAGACTCCCTGAGTCCGTTCTTGCGAAAGACCGGAAAATCAGAGGTGGTACAGCGTAAATAACGCCCTCTGTCCATTTGGACGGAGGGCGAATCTTTTTTAGGAGAAGGAAAATGGATATCAAAGAAAAAGCATTATCTTATCACAAGACAGGATTTAACTGTGCTCAGTCCGTGCTTGCAGCCTGCAACGATTATACCGGACTGGATGACAGTACGGCTCTTGCGATCTCCGCAGGCTTCGGTGGCGGTCTCCGCAGCGGCGAGGTATGCGGAGCGATTTCAGGTGCCGTTATGGCACTCGGACTTGTATTTCCGTTCGACGACGCAGAGAATGTCGAAGCAAAAGCTAAGATAGCGGAGCTTGCAAAAAACTGTGTTTCAATGTGCCGGGAAGAATACCCCTGTATTCGCTGCGTAGAACTCAAGGCAAACGATGTGAACTGTGCTCAAATAATCGGCAGAATGGCAGAAATAGCCGAAGAAATAATATTAAAAGAAAGAGAGAACTGATATGGGTATTTACGAGGAATTGGTCGCCAGAGGTCTTATCGCTCAGGTCACCAACGAAGATGAGATAAAGGAAATGATAAACAACGGCAAGGCCACCTTTTACATTGGCTTTGACCCCACCGCCGACTCTCTCCATGTCGGTCACTTCATGGCTCTTTGCCTTATGAAGCGTCTCCAGATGGCAGGCAACAAGCCCGTTGTCCTCGTCGGCGGCGGCACCGGAATGATAGGTGACCCATCCGGCAGAACCGATATGCGTACTATGATGACCGTTGAGACCATTCAGCATAACTGCGATTGCTTTAAGAAGCAGATGGAGCGTTTCATCGATTTCGGCCCGGACAAGGCTGTCATGGTCAATAATGCCGATTGGCTTTTGAAGCTCAATTACGTTGAGCTGCTCCGTGAGGTCGGAGCTTGCTTCTCCGTAAACAATATGCTCCGTGCCGAGTGCTACAAGCAGCGTATGGAAAAGGGACTCAGCTTCCTTGAATTCAACTACATGATAATGCAGAGCTACGACTTCTACTACCTTTTCCAGAACTACGGCTGCAATATGCAGTTTGGCGGCAACGATCAGTGGAGCAATATGCTCGGTGGCACTGAGCTTATCCGCCGCAAGCTCGGCAAGGATGCACACGCCATGACAATAACCCTGCTTCTCAACTCTGAGGGCAAGAAGATGGGCAAGACCGCATCCGGTGCCGTTTGGCTCGATCCCAACAAAACAAGCCCCTTCGATTTCTACCAGTACTGGCGTAATATCGGTGATGCAGATGTTCTAAAGTGCATCCGTATGCTAACCTTCCTACCTCTTGAGCAGATAGATGAGATGGATTCATGGGAAGGCAGTCAACTCAACAAGGCAAAAGAGATCCTTGCCTATGAGCTTACAAACCTTGTCCACGGTGAGGAGGAAGCCAAGAAAGCCGAGGCCTCCGCAAAGGCACTTTTCGGTGCAGGTAGCAGTGACGAGAATATGCCCTGTACTGAGCTTTCCGCCGAAGATCTCACCGACGGAGCTCTGGATATCATGACCGCACTTGTAAAGTCCGGTCTTTGTGCATCCAAATCCGAGGCAAGACGCAACATCCAGCAGGGCGGTGTATCGGCAAACGATATCAAGGTCAGCGATATCGGAACCGTTTTCTCCGCCGATGAGCTCAAAAACGGCGTTATCCTCAAGAGAGGTAAAAAGAGTTTCAACAAAATTATTCTTAACTGAGGTGTAAAATGTCTATAGAAAAAGGTCGTGCGTACTTCAGACAGTTCGGCATGGAGGATAGGGTAAGAGAATTTGACGTATCGAGTGCAACGGTGGAGCTTGCTGCACTCGCTCTCGGTGTCGAGGGTGCAAGGATAGCCAAGACTCTTTCTTTCAAAAAGGATGACAGTTGCATACTGATACTTGCAGCAGGCGATGCCCGTATCGATAATCGCAAGTTCAAGGATAAATTCCACATGAAGGCGAAGATGCCCACTCCCGATGAGGTGCTTGAGCTTGTCGGGCACCCTGTCGGCGGAGTATGTCCCTTTGGAATAAACGACGGTATCGACGTATATCTCGATGAAAGCCTCAAGAGATTTGAGACTGTGTTCCCCGCAGTAGGCAGCGGCAGCAGTGCAATAGAGCTTGACCTCGATGAGCTCTACAAATACTCCAACGCCGTTGAGTGGATAGATGTCTGCAAGCTTCCCGAAGTATAACTTGATTTAGACAGCTTTATATAGTATAATATTTTAGGATAGTTATGTGTGGGGGCACTTGATCCCCCACACATATATTCAAAAAGCAACGGTGTACACCAACCGCTGCATTATTATATGCATCCGAGTTTCAAGAGGTTAATCATGATAAAAGTTGCCCCATCCATTCTTTCTGCCGACTTTGCGAAGCTCGGTGACGAGATAAACGATATATCCTCAGGCGGAGCCGATTATGTCCATTTCGACGTAATGGACGGTGAGTTTGTCCCGAACATATCCATTGGAATACCGGTGCTTAAATCTCTGCGTAAGATGACAGATATGTTCTTGGATGTCCATCTTATGATAACAAAGCCACTTCGATTTGCTGAAACGTTTTGTGATGCAGGTGCGGATCTTGTCGTCTTTCATGTTGAAGCGGATTCTTACCAGAATATATCCGATGCGGTCGATGCAGTTAAAGCCAAGGGCAAAAAGGTGGGCTTGGCCGTAAAACCCAGAACTCCGGCTTCGGTGCTGTATCCTTTTATCGATCGTCTTGATCTCGTTCTTGTAATGACTGTTGAGCCCGGCTTCGGCGGTCAATCGTTTATGTCAGATCAGCTTTCAAAGGTCAGGGAGCTTGCCGATTATATCAAGGCTCATGACCTTAATTGTGAGCTTGAGGTCGACGGGGGAGTAGACCCCGTAACAGCGGCATACTGTAAGGGAGCAGGTGCCAATGTACTTGTCGCAGGCAGTGCCGTCTTCGGCAAAAGCGACAGAGCGGCTCAGATCGCCGCGATCAGAAACGCATAAAAGAGGAATATTATATGTCATTCTTTCCGGCTTCACTTGAAAACCTTATAGATAAATTTGCGTCCCTCCCCGGAATCGGACGTAAAAGTGCTCAGCGTTTGGCTTTTCATGTTCTCGGATTGCCGGAGGGGGAGGCAGAAAGCTTTGCCAATGCCATACTCGAAGCCAAAAAGAGTGTGTGCACCTGTCGCATATGCCACAATCTTACCGAAAACGAAATATGCTCCGTCTGTGCAAGCGATCGCAGAGATAGGAGCACCGTTTGCGTTGTATCGGAACCCAGGGATGTTTTGTCTATAGAACGCAGCAGAGAATATAACGGACTGTACCATGTCCTTCACGGAGTTCTTTCTCCCATAAGCAGAGTAGGACCCGACGATCTAACTATCGCAGAGCTTGTAAAGCGTGTTGCCGATGAGGGCAGTGAGATAAGCGAGATAATTATGGCAACGAACCCCGACACCGAGGGTGATGCAACCGCTATGTATATTTCAAGGCTCTTGAAGCCCTTTGACGTTAAGGTCACCAGACTTGCTTACGGTATACCCGTAGGCTCCAATCTTGAATTTGCCGATGATGCAACATTGCTTCGTGCTATCGAAGGCAGAATTGAAATGTGATTTCAGGGATATAATCCCTTTATACGGATATTAGCTACATACCGAAATATGCTTGGGGGGAGTTACCTCGCTGTGCTGTGGGTGCAACGAGGCTCCCTTTGTTTTGCGTTTTTCGGAAATCGTTGAAATGGAGTAAATATGACACCTAAAATTAAAATCATTCCGCTTGGCGGTCTCGGTGAGATCGGCAAGAACATGACCGCATTTGAATGTGGCAGCGATATTATTGTCGTTGACTGCGGCTTGGGATTCCCCGATGAGCAGATGTACGGCATTGATATCGTGATACCCGACATTGCGTATCTTAAAGCCAATGCAAGCAGAATAAGAGGCATAGTTCTAACCCACGGTCACGAGGATCATATAGGAGCTATCCCATATGTTATGCGTGAGCTGGATGTTCCCATTTATGCAACACCGCTTACAGCTGCGTTAGTCGAGCTGAAGCTTGAGGAGCATGATTTGCTTTACAATACGCAGATATTCACAAGAAAAGCAGGGGATGTATTCCGTCTCGGTTGCTTCACCGTTGAGTTTATCAATGTCAATCACAGCATTGCGGATGCTGTTGCACTTGCGATCAAAACCCCACTCGGCACCATCATTCACACCGGTGACTTCAAGATCGACATTACGCCGATACAGGGTAAAATGATAGACCTTCCTCGCTTCGGCCAGCTTGGCAACGAAGGCGTTTTGGCACTGCTCAGTGATTCCACGAATGTCGAAAAGCCGGGGTATTCCGTCTCCGAGATGAAGGTGGGAGAGACCTTTGACCGTTTGTTCAAAAACTGCGATCAGAGAATAATCGTTACCACCTTTGCATCGAATGTTTACAGGCTTCAGCAGATAATCGACGTTGCGGCAAAGTATAAACGCAAGGTCGGTATAACCGGCAGGAGCATGGAAAATATCCTCCGTGTGGCAACGGTTCTCGGTTATCTTACCGTACCAGAAGGCGTGCTGACCGATATTACGCAGATCAACAAGCTCCCCAAAAACAAGGTCGTTATCATATCTACAGGTAGCCAGGGTGAGGCAATGTCAGCTCTCTACAGGATGGCATTTTCAGAGCACAGGCAGATAAATATCGAGCCCGGTGACAGAGTCATCGTCTCAGCTTCTGCCATCCCGGGTAACGAAAATATGATCAGCAAGGTGATAGATGAGCTGTTTCACAAGGGAGCAGAGGTCATTTATGAGCGTAATACCGATCTTCATGTTTCCGGTCATGCTTCTCAGGAGGAGCAGAAAATGCTTCTTGCCCTCGTTAAGCCCAAGTATTTTATCCCTGTTCACGGTGAGTACCGTATGCTGGTCAAGCACGCCGAGCTCGGTAAGCTTATGGGCGTTACACCAAAGAACGTTGTCATCGCCGAAAACGGTAAGGTCATTGAGATAAGCAAAAAGAGCATCAAGGTAACCGGCAGTGTGCAGTCCGGAGCGGTAATGGTCGACGGTACCGGTGTCGGTGATGTCGGAAGCGTCGTTATGCGTGACAGGCATAGGCTTGCTGAGGACGGTATGGTCGTTGTTGTCGTCACCCTTTCTTCGTTTGACAATTCCATGCTTGCAGAACCCGAGATCCTTACAAGAGGCTTCGTTTACGTTAAGGAAGCAGAGGAGATGCTTTCGGAGCTCAAACGAGTTACCGTTGAAGCTGTTCAAGCGTGTGAGGACTCCGGTATAAGAGACTGGTCAAGTATTAAGAGCAGGATCAAAAGCAGCGTTTCGGCATATCTCTACAAGGCAACAAAGCGTAGTCCGATGATACTGCCTCTGATATCCGAAGTATGAGTATTCCTCTTTTTGATTGCCACTGCGACACCATCGTTGCAGCCGAGTATAGCGGAAGCGGTCTGCGGTCAAACAAGCACCACCTCGATCTTGACCGTTTGGCTGCATATTCCCCCTGTGCTCAGGTGTTTGCAATATGCACCGAAACGGAGCACAATGCAAAGGAAAAGGCTGCCGCTGTCCTTAGAAAGCTTAAAGCCGAGCTTTCCGCCAACTCCGATCTTGTCAGACTATGCCTTTCCGCAAGTGATCTCAATGATGCAGTTACGAGTGGTAAGATCGCGGCATTTATTTCTATCGAGGGTGCAGAGCAGATAAGCTCACTGCAAGAGGCATACGACAGCGGTGTGAGAATCATTCATCCTACATGGAATTTCGATAACGAGTATTGCGGTGCTGCTATGGCATCGGGAAATGGACTTACCGAAAAAGGGAAAGCTTTTGTTTGCGATGCACAGTCTATGGGAATATTGCTCGATATGTCTCATATATCGGAGCAAGGATTCTACGATGTCTTGGAGCTTGCGAATAAGCCGGTGATCGCCGGACACTCCGATTCAGCCGCAGTTTGCCCCAATCCAAGAAATCTCACCGACCGTCAATTCGAGTACTTGGTCAAATGCGGTGGTGGTGCAGGTATTAACTTTTATCCCAAATTTTTAGGTAAAAACGGAGATATTGATGCAATTGTCGCACATATTGAGCATTTTCTTTCACTCGGTGGTGAGCACTCCCTTTTCCTTGGCTGTGACCTTGACGGTATAGAAACGATGCCGCACGGCTTCAGTGGTGTTCAGGATATGGGGATACTTTACGAGGCCTTGCTCAAGCTAAACTATGCCGAGGATTGCGTAAGGGATATATTCTATAACAATCTTCACGACATAATCGGGAGGGCGCTGTGAATATACAAATATTCGGTAAATCAAAATGCTTTGATACCAAGAAAGCTGAACGCTATTTTAAAGAGCGTAGGATCAAATATCAGTTTGTTGATATCACAAAATACGGAATGAGCAGGGGAGAGTTGAGCTCAGTTAAAAACGCCGTCGGACTCAATGCCATGGTGAACGAAGCCGATCCCGATTATCCGCTGCTCAAATATCTTGCCACTGCCGATATGCAGCTTGAGAAGCTGTTTGAATGTCCGTGGCTTATAAAAACACCCATCGTCAGGAACGGCAAGAAAGCCACAGTTGGTTATTGTCCCGATGTTTGGGCAAATTGGGAATGAGGTCAAATTATGAAAATCAGTGAATTAAAGCCTTCCAAGGTTTTTGAATTTTTCGAAATGCTTTCATCTGTGCCCCATGGTTCGGATAATATCGCACAGATCAGCAAGCTTTGCTGTGACTTTGCAAAAGACAGGGGACTTAAATACTTGCAGGACGCTGTCGGTAACGTCATAATCTTCAAAGACGCAACCGCCGGCTATGAGGATCATGCTCCGGTCATACTTCAAGGCCATATGGATATGGTAGCCGTAAAAACTGCCGACTGCGATATTGACCTTGAAAATGATGCTCTGAGTCTTAAAACAGACGGTGAATGGCTGTGGGCAGAGGGAACAAGTCTCGGTGCCGATGACGGTATAGCCCTTGCAATGGCAATGGCCTTGCTTGATTCCGATGACATTCCCCATCCTCCCATTGAAGCTCTCTTCACGATAAACGAGGAAACCGGTATGGACGGTGCCGTATTCCTCGATACCTCCGTTTTGAGCGGTCGCAGAATGATAAATATCGACTCCGAGGAGGAGGGCATCATCACCGTGGGCTGTGCAGGCGGTGCAAGAGTATACGGAAGCTTTAAGCTCGATCTTTCGGAGGATGAGCTGTCTCATGCCGAGATCGTCGTTTCCGGTCTCACAGGCGGTCACTCCGGCGCCGAGATCCAAAAGTGCCGTGCAAACTCCAACGTACTCATGGGTGAGCTGCTTATGAAGCTCCATGAAAGCTTCAATATCCGCCTTGTTTCGATCAACGGCGGCGAGAAGGACAATGCGATAGCAAACTCCACTGTTGTCGAAATCGCATATTCCTCCAAGCTTGCGGAGCAAGATATTCTTACAGCGGTTCAGAGCTTCGCCAAAACAGCGGTCGAGAGATATGGTAACACTGACCCTTATATGGATATAAGCTTCAAAGCCCTCGGCAGCGGAATGATCACATCAGCAAGTGCCGGATCGACAAAAGCGGTCTTAAAAGCAATGTGCTCCGTTCCCGATGGTGTTCAGACTATGAGTGCCGACATAGAAGGCTTGGTCGAAACATCCCTCAATTTCGGCGTTTTGCGTACCGATGGCGACATCGTCAACATGACCTTCTGCCTCAGAAGTTCCGTAAGTTCCGAGAAGAAAGCGCTCATAGAGCTTGTTTCCGACAGAATAACAGACTGTGGCGGTGACTCGGATTACGGCTCCGAATACCCTGCGTGGGAGTATCGCAAGGATTCCCCTTTGCGTGATACCGTGGTTTCCGAATATGAAAAGCAGTACGGTAAGGCTCCTTTGGTCACCGTGATCCATGCCGGTCTCGAATGTGGCCTTTTCTCCGAAAAGATAGACGACCTCGATTGCGTTTCCATAGGCCCAGATATTATGGACATTCACACAACCGGTGAAAAGCTGAATGTTGCTTCGACTAAAAGAACCTGGGAGCTTTTAAAGTCAATACTGAAAAAGCTGTGATATCTGCATAGATAAAAAGAAAGCACCGATAAACGGTGCTTTCTTTTTGAGTGAGTCTGTAAGCCGGGTTCTGTCTTAAACGGTCATCTATCTAATCCCGTCGTTGCCGATGGGCTTTAGCCACCTCCTGAGGACGATCGGGCCGATCACGTGTCCTCCCACGGTGTTGCTCCGGATAGAGTTTACAGCACCGAACCGTCTCCGGCCGGCGAGTGAGCTCTTACCTCACTTTTCCACCCTTACCGATTGCTCGGCGGTATATTTCTGTTGCACTTGTCCGAGGGTCACCCCTGGCGGGCGTTACCCGTTATCCTTGCCCTGTGGAGCCCGGACTTTCCTCACGCACAGGCTTTCGCC
>CAYUQN010000009.1:0-38477 GCA_964446815.1 uncultured Oscillospiraceae bacterium
TAGTGTATAATGTATGAGTAAGTTTTTAACCTTTAGCTTGGAGGGCATATTATACATGAAGCGTTTTAAATCAGTGCTTTCGCTTTTGCTCTGCCTTACAATGGTGCTAAGTCTTGTATTTTGCTTTGCACCCGTTGAGGCAAGTGCCGTCACGCAATCGGAGATCGATGAGCTTAAAGAGCAGCGTGATGAGCTGAAACAACAGCAAAATGAACTGCAAAACACCGTTGACTCGCTCAAGGGTCAGCAGGATAAGCTTGTTGAGCTCAAAATCGCCCTCGATGAGAAAAACGCCATCACCCTCCAGCAGATCATAAATATCGAGGAGCAGATAGAGCTCCACGAGAACCTTATAGAGCAAAAGGCCGTTGAGGTCGAGGAAGCTCAGGCAAAAGCCGATGAGCAGCTGCAGCGTCTCAAGATCCGTATCCGTAACATGGAGGAGAACGGTCGCTATAATTACATTGCTGTTTTGTTCGGTGCAAGCTCCATCTCCGAGTTTTTGAGTTTTATGGATGATATCGGTGATATCATCAAGAGCGATAAGGAGCTTGAAAACTCCTACAAGGAATCGGTAACGACGCTTCAGACCGTTAAGGATGAATACGAAGCCGCTTGTCTCGAGCTCAAGGAGCAGAAAGCAGAGCTTAAAAATCTCTCAGCTCAGCTTGAGGCGGATATCGCAGAGGCAAATGAGCTGATAGCTTCTCTTGAAAGTGATATAAACGCCAACTCCGCTATACTCAGTCAGCTCAATGCTCAGCGTAAGGAAATGGACGACCTTATCAATCAGAAGGTCTATGAGCTCAATCAGCAAAACAGACCCAGCACCGGTGGTGGCGGTACAGGTGGCGGCACCGGTGGTGGCGGTACAGGTGGCGGCGGTACAGGTGGCGGCAGCGGCAAGCTCACCGTTTGGCCCTCCTACTGCACATATATCACCAGCGTTCAAGGTAATCGTGTCCATCCCGTTACCGGTCAGTACGGCACGCACGGCGGCACCGATATCGGTGCAAGCTATGGCTCCGCTATCTGGGCAGCGGGAAGCGGTACCGTTTCCGTATCGTCCGACGGTTGGAACGGCGGCTGGGGCAACTACGTTATGATCAACCACGGCGGCGGTCTGCAATCGCTGTACGCTCATATGAGCTCCCGTGCGGTTTCCACGGGTCAGACCGTTTCCGCAGGTCAGACCATCGGCTATGTCGGTGCCTCCGGTCGTGTTACCGGACCGCATCTGCACTTTGAGGTTTGGGTCAACGGCTCAAGAGTCGATCCGCAAAGCTACTACCCCGGTATTAGTTTTACCTACTCCCCCACCGCTTGGGGCGGCTGATAAATATGCACAAAGCTCCGTCGACTTGTTCCGGCGGAGCTTTCAGTTTGTAAAAAGTCCGAATAGTTTTTTCGACAGATCTTAAATAATTACAACTGTTTACAACAAGTTAACCAATGACTTGACAAGTGTGATATAATAGTTCTCCGTGAACGGAGGTGCATTATGTCTAAGATTAATTCTCGATCCGTACTCTCGCTTCTTCTTGCACTTTTACTCGTTTTTTCTTCTTTTCTCATCTTTACTCCCACGGAGGCCAAGGCCGTTACTCAGGCGGAGATCGATGAGCTTCAGAATCAGCGTGATGAGCTAAAGGATCAAAAGAGCGATATTCAATCAACTATAAATGCATTAAAAGGTCAGCAGGACAAGCTTGTCGAGCTTAAAACCGCTCTTGACGAAAAGAACGCTCTGACGCTTCAGCAGATCCAGAACCTTGAGGAGCAGATAGCTCTCCATGAAAAGCTTATTGAGCAAAAAGCCATCGAGGTCGATGAGGCTCAGGAGATTGCCGATGAGCAGCTTAAAAAGCTCAAGGCAAGGATACGCAGCATGGAGGAAAACGGTCGGTACAGCTATATCGAGGTTCTTTTCGGTGCCAACTCCATCGGTGAGTTCCTCAGTCTTATTGACGATGTGGGCGATATCATTAAGAGTGACCGTGAGCTTGAGAATGCATATAAGCAGGCTGTCACCGATCTTAAAGCCGTTAAAGCCGAATATGAGGCTGCTCAGCTTGAGATGAAGGAGCAGAAGGCGGAGCTCACCGCTCTTTCCGTTCAGCTTGAAAATGATATTGCCGAAGCTACCGCTCTTATTTCCTCCCTCCAGAGTGATATCAACGCAAACTCCGCTCTGCTCAGTCAGATAGCGGAGCAGGATGCGGCACTCCAAGCCGAGATAGCAGCCAAGGCAAAGCAGCTTGCAGAGCAGGCTAAGCAGGAGCAGAACAATAACGGTAACGGCGGCGGTCAGGTCGTCGGCACGGGCTCTCTTATGTGGCCGTCCTACTGCAACGTTATCTCCACCCGTGACTACGGATATTACACCCACCCCATCACAGGTCAGTATAAGCTCCACGGCGGTATCGATATATGTGCCTCAAACGGCACCGCTATTTGGGCAGCAGACGGCGGTAAGGTCGTCACCTCCTCCGACGGTTGGAACGGCGGCTGGGGCAACTACGTTATGATAAACCACGGCAACGGCTTGCAGACCCTATACGCTCATATGAGCTCCCGTGCCTGCTCCGTTGGTCAAACCGTCAGCAAGGGTCAGACGATCGGATATGTCGGCTCCTCCGGTATGTCATCCGGTCCCCACCTCCACTTTGAGGTCTGGCTAAACGGTTCGAGGACTAACCCCCTCAACTACTTCGCATCCGGTACATACTCATATAGGTAAAGTAAAGGCTCACCGAAAGGTGAGCCTTTTTCATATTACTTTGTATCAGTCAAGGAGCTTGAGTATGTTTGAGAGCTCCCTGTCTTTGTCCTTATACCAATTGACGGTATGCAGGCGATAGAGCTTCCAGCCCTTGGCGGAAAGCATATTGGGTATCAGGCTTTCTTTGTCGATCACGTCAAAGAATCCGTCAAAATCATCGAGGATTATCCCTAAGGCATAGCGTTCGCCCTCACTGTCAAGCACGCCGATATCCACCTTGCAATCGCTGCAGCCGATGTCGGTATGGGTGGTGCGACCGTTTTCGGACAACGCCTCGCATATATCCTCAACGATATCGCTTGAGTATGAGCTTGCCGCCGTATTCTTGGTATCAAGCTTTGCCTCACCGCTTGCAAATGCTATGAAGTCTCGGAGGTCGGCTGTGCCGTTTTTGGCGTTCTCGGCAAACATATCCGCCTTCATCGAGGAGACGACATACATATGCTCCCTTGCCCTCGTTATGATGACGTTCAGGCGATTGCGTCCCTCCTCACGGTTCATGGGGCCGAAGCTTGTGGGAAGCTTGCCCTCTTCATCGGGGCCGTATGCCGGTGATATCACCGTCACATCCCACTCCTTGCCCTGGCAGGCTTCGAGGTTCACAACGTCAACGAGGTTTGAAAGCTGCTCACATAGCTCCGGCTTTTCTGCCGCATAGCTTGCTATCACGGAATCTATGAGCTTCTTCTGCTCGATATTGAAGGTTATTATGCCGAGGGTCTTTTCGGTATCCTTGGGCAGATCGGAGTATATCTCACAGCAAAGCTCAACTACCCTCTTTGCCTCGGGGTAATTGTTACGGCTCGTACCGCATTTATAAACTCCGTCCTCGACAAAGATATAGTCAAGTCCAACCCTATCCGTAATGCAATCAGGGAAGGTCACTATTTCGCCGCCGTAGTACCTGTCATTCGAAAACGCAACAAGGCTCTCGTACTTGCTCCTGTAATGATAGTTCAGCATGAGCTGGGGCATGGAACAAACTATCGCATCCTCAAGTATCGCTTCTCTTGTCGTTGCAATGCCGTTTTCGTCCTCAATGCTTCTGACGAAGAAAGAGGTCGGGGTAAGCTGCTTCTCGTCACCGATCACAAGGCACTTCTCCGCTTTTGCCACGGAGGGCAATGCCTTATATGTGGGTAGCTGTGAGCCCTCGTCGAATATGACCGTATCAAAGCTCGGGAAGTCCTCCGGTATGAGCTCTGCTGCGGTTTCGGGTCCCATTATCATGCAGGGGCATATTCTGATCAAGGCACTTCCTCCCAGTGAGAACAGCTCACGGAGGGTGCCGCCGCTACGGCGAATGAGTCTCTGAATGGCACCTAGCTCGGGATCATCCTTTACACCTACTCCGATGTTGGGCATCTTCCCTACGGTATCGTTAAGGAGCTTTGCTCTATACTGCTTTCTTGCTTCGTTTTCAGCCTTTTGTATGCGATTGAGTCTACTGCTGTCGTTCAAGCCGTCAACATACACGGAATCGGGAAGCTTTGAAAGAAGCTCGTTTATCTTTGCGGCACAGCGTGCTTTTTCATAGGAGGGCAGTATATCCTCCGCTGTCGCCGTACCGTTTGCGATCTTTCCGCTTGCCGTAGTCAGCAGTCCGGCAAATCCCGCTTCTCTGAAGCGTTTTACAGCCTTGGCATATTTTGAATAGTCAACGTCCTTGAGGTTCGCGGTCTTCCACATGGCGAAGTGTTCTTCCGGTGAGTATCCCGAATTCGTCCTTGTGGATGCCCGAAGCGCCTCGTCTCTGGTTTTGGTATAGGTGGAGCTTGTTGTTTTGAGCTTCCTTGCGGCAGTCAAAAGCTCATCGGCTTCACGTCTTGCTATAAGTCTGCTTGCGGTAAACAGTGCATAGCGGTGCTCATTGCTCCTTATGCGTTTATCCTTCATGAGCTCCTTCTCGTACTTCTTATATGCCATGATCTTCATTGTCGAAGCACGTTCTTCGGGGCGAATGGCTCCCGACACACGGTAGCCACCGTCATAGGGAAGCTCGTCCCTTATATCCGAAGCCTCATCAAGTTCGGTGAGCAGCTCCGTGAATCTCGTGTAAACACGCTGATATTCAATGCTCTCGGGGGATATGGATGTCAATTTGTCGGAGAGGTAATTGAGCTCCTCTATCTTCCGAGGATCGGCTTTCGGAATGTTCTTGCCGACTATGGGGCAGTTGGCAAGTATGGCGATATATTCAAGGCAAAGCTCCGCATCCGAGGCGATCTCGGGCAGTCCGAGGGCATAGGCAAAGTCATGCGTTGAATCCTCGATATCTGCCTTATTGACCCGGGCTCGGTCTATAAGCTCCGCTATCTCCATACGCTTTTCAAGCGATTCCTCAAGTCCCTTGAATCGCAAAACGTCCGCGATAGGCTCGGGGTTCTCTTCACTGAGGAAGTCTGCCATCGATTGCATGAGATCCCCTGCGTTCGGGTTTTTCATGTGCATGGGGAGAAGCTTGCCGTCGAATATATCCTTTACGTTTCTGTAGCTTTCGGCTTCAAGCAAAAGCCCCAAAAGCGATTCACCTTCCTCGTCACTTGCTCTTATGCGTTCATAGTACGCTTTGAGCTCATCCACAAGCTTACCGTACTTGCTTATCGCAGTCGTTACAGCGGAGGCATTGCGGTGTCTTCCGATCTGCTTCAGGGCACTTTCGATCTGTCTTGTGGCTTCGGAGGACGATCTCTTATCCGCAGACAGCATCAGCGTAAACGTATCAAGTCCGAGTTCTTTGAGCTTGTCGTATATCACTTGCTGGGCTGCAAGCTTTTCGGCAACGAAAAGCACCGGCCTTCCCTGTGACATTTTGAGGGCGATGATATTTGCTATGGTCTGGCTCTTGCCGTTACCGGCAGGGCCGAATACGACCTGTGCCCTCTTATGCGGTAGGCTGTGGATCACCTTGCGCTGTGAACCATCGGTCGGGAAGGGGTATATATTGCTCTCCTCCTTCTCATCCGTCACTATCTCGTTATCCCACGTCATGCTACCGTCAAGTATACCCTTGACGATGGGGTGAGATGCAAGCTTTTCGGAATGCAGGGCTCTGTATATTGCGGCATTTGGCATTTTGAAAACACCGATAACGGCGGTATTTTCTTCAATGCTTCGACCATTACCGTCGATTATGGCTCTAAGCTGCTTGATCTGCTCCGGATATTTCTCGTCGGGTTTATCCGAAAGTGAGGAGAGATCCATTCCGTATTCCTTGTTGAGCAGCTCCTTGAGTGCCGGATTAAACACACATTCGTCTGTCTTTACGCCGAATACCGTTTCGCCTCTTTGGTTGCGGTAGATGTTGAGTGGGAAAAGGTACAGGGGCGATTCGACATTTCTTCCGCTGTTTGAAGTCCACAGCAGCTTGCCGACGGCGAGGTATACGACTGTGCTTCCGCTATCCCTTTGGGCTTCACGCTCTCGCTTCATCATATCAAGCAAAAAGCCCTGTACGCCCTTTCTATCCTCAAAGCTTTCGAAAAGCAGGGTGCGGATCGCCTCTATCGAATATTCGCCGCCAAACAGCTTTGCTGCGTCTATCGGGAAGCCGACTGCGGTCTCGGACGCGTTCATTGAGATAAGGCTGCTTCCGAAATCAAACTCCATTGCCTGACGGCACAGGCGTTCAAGCTTCGTAAGCTTCTCCGCCGGTGCTGTCGCCACCTCGGAGCGGATGGCTTCGTCACCACTGTCAAGGAGTGCGGCTTCCTCCGATTTCTCATCGTCTCTTCCGATGGGCAGTGTGAACATGGGATAGTACGCCGATTTGCGGCTTTCCTTTATATCTATTACATATTGAAGTTCTGACTCGTTAAAGCTTTCGACCGCAGAAGTTATAGCCGCTTTAAATGAAGGCGTATTATCCGGATTATCGGTCATAAGCGTACACTCTATAGGAACTATTGGATTCTCGGGCTCGAGTGTTTCCGTGGAGGGATCCCAAATGTATTTTGCCGCAGTTGCCTTATCTCTTATCAGCATATCATCGAGCTTTGAGCTTTCCTTTGTCCAGAAGCCCGCAAAAGCGTGGCCTTTTACACTGAAAAGCAGCGGATGTATCGATACCGCTTCAAGGCAGCTTGCGTATAGGATCGACAGATCAAGGCAATTGCCTTGCATATGATCCCGGTCGAGTACCAGCTCAGGTATCCTTATCTTTTGACCTGCACTTTCAAAGGACGGAGGCAGGGGGCAATAATGCAGTACAAGCTCGGATATCGCCTTGAATATCCACTCAGCCTGCTTTATCGGCGGAGCAACATCGGGCAGATAGTAGGCATACATACCACCGCCCTCGGCGTTTGCAAGCTCACCTGCCCTTTTAATGATCTTGGCTATCGGGGCTGAGTTCGGCTGAAGGAAGGATATTGCCGATGCCTCATCGGTCTCCCTATCCCAATGATAATACGGCTGTATATTCACCGTCAGTTGGGTCGAGGCTATCACCTTTTCCAGCTCATCCGAATATGACAGCTCTACGTCAAGGACACCTTTCTTTGCCTCCTGTACATACTTGCGGAAGCAATCTTCATTTGCTGTCAACGAAATATTGGTTATTGTGAAAATATTCGCTGTGGGGGTGAAGTTTGCCTTATATTCAAATATGAACTCAGGCTTTGCCGATATTCTCACGGTGATATTCTTACCTGCACATTCATAAACGGTCAATGCACTTATGAATGGGTTTTTATAATTATTTGCTGCAAAATTGAAGGATTCCCGTGCGGAGACTTCCAGTCTTACGCTCACTGTATATTCCTCCTAAAACGGCGGATATTACTATCCGCCGCATCGTGTCATTTCATAAACATATCCAAACCGCTAAAGCCGTCATCGTCATCATCGTCATACAGTCCGCCAGGCAAGTCTCTTTCATGGTATGCTCCGCTACCGGATGAGATCACGGTTTTTTCCGCAGTCGTTCTCTCCGGCGGTATCGTGCAGCTTATAGCTTCGTCGATGATTTTTTCTATATCATCATAGTTATCATTGAGCATATTATTCTTGCTGAGAAGCAGCAAGTAATTGACCGTAGCGGCCATTTCAGCATAGCTGTAGCCCCTACACTCATCGGAAAGCTTTGCTATTCTGCTTGCATCGCTATCACCGAGCTTCATTCTGAAATACGCATCTCTTTCAAACTTTTGCGGCATGGGGACATATATGAAGTTAAACTCCCTAAGTGCCGTAAGTCCCTTTGCGATCTCATATTCGGTTGCAGTGACGACGATCAGCGGATTCCATGCAGTCTCCGCTTGGTCAAGTAAGCGGTCAAGCTCACCGGTATCGCAAAGCTTTTCAACGTTTCTAAGCGTCAGAACGCAGGGCGATTTTGAAAGGAGCTTCAGCACCTGCTCGGTCATATCCGTTGGCAAATCCGCTGCATTGACCTCGGCACACACATAGCCCTCAAGTGCAAGCTCACCTGCAAGTGCAGTCGAAAGGCTGCTTTTACCGCAGCCCTTCGGTCCGCACAAAACGACGGCTCTTGCTTTTTTGAGTCCTATGGCACCGTCGATATCCTCGTCATAAACAAGTGCTCTGAGCAGAGAAACGATGTCCCGTCTGCCGGCTATATCCGCAAAGCTCATTCTCGGTGGGCTTACGCATATGCCGTTTTGTTCCCTTGCCATTCTCAGGTCTCCTCAAAAAGCTCGCCGGTCTGATATGCCTTGTTGAAGTTGTCGATCTCGTCGATGATCGAACGCTTGTCCGAAGGACGGAAGCCCGAGAGAACACCGCAGAAAAGCTCTCTCGAAATGCCGTATTCGCCGCTTTTGAGTGCCTCAATGGTCTGAGTCTCATCGCCGTACTTCTTGATACCGGACTTGAGCACCTCAAGCTTTATAAGCTCGCAAAGGCGTACTATGTCACGGTAGTTGAAATGGGCATAGCCGTTTGCCGCAGTGCACTCCGCCATCTCGTCAAAGCTGAAGTCTTCCATGAGCTTGAGCTTTTCTCCAAGCTCCTGACGGAATTTCAAAGCCCTTGCATCGGCATCGGGGAAGTCGAGGAATACGACCTCAAGACGGTCATGCATTGCACTGTCGACCCTGCTGGGGTAGTTGGTCGCACCGACGAATATAACGGGTGCGGTGGAATTGGAGAGGGTATTGTAGCCCATGAGGAAGGCAGTCGTCATGGACGATGCATATTCCGGAAGGTTGGGGCTGTTTCTGTTGCGGCATACACCGTCGATCTCGTCGAGGAAGACGATACAGGGAGCACGGTCAAGTGCTTCCTCGAACAGTCTCTTTATTATCTTCTCGGAATCACCGACGTATTTACCGAGAATATCGGCACTGCTGAGCGATATGAAGGAGTAGCCCTGATCTGCAAGCTCATGTGCAAATGCCTCAACTATATAAGTCTTACCGCAGCCCGGAGGGCCTACGAAGAACAGAGTCTTGTTCTTGCGTATTCCGAGGTAGTCCTTTATCGCCTGAAGCTTGATATCGTCAATGCAGCTTCTGAGCTTTTCCTTGACCTCGGTCATACCGGTAACATCGTCAAAGGAATGCTTGGGAGTGGGCTTGATCCATGAAGCAACGACTTCATCGCTTACTGCCTGATCCTTCTTCTGAGTCTTCTGCTCGGTCTTGGTGTTATCCGAAGGCTTTGAGGTATTGGTCGAGGCGGCTCCGGACTTTCCGCCTACGGGGTGGCGGTTAAAGTAGTCGGGATCCATTATTCTTATGGTGTCTCTGATCCTCGTATTAAGCTCCTGCATAAGCTGCTGATAGTGACGCTTTTCGGCACCGGTGCTTATTCTTGCCATATTGCCGCGGATATCCGCCGCACTTTGGAGGAGCTGACACTCTTTCTTGGTATGCTTGCCGGCCTCATAGTATGCCTCATCCGCCTGTCTTATGTAGGACATACACTGGTTATCCATACGCTGTATGGTTTCTTCGTAGCTCTGCATAACGGCTCCTTTCGTTTATCACTCTTTAAGATCGGTGAACTCGATGTTGACAAACTCGTTGTAGACATCGCCGTCATCATCCAGATCGGTGTAGTCAATATCACGCTCGGGGTCATAGGGCTGAGTTATATAGCGTCCGGAGCGGAGGAACTCGTTTACGTCGCAGCCTGCAAGTAGCTCATCGACAAGACCGTCGTCAACTCGCTGCTCTACGTTTATGATCCTCGATCTCTCTATGGTGCTGCTTGCACTTGCAAGACGCTCGTATTCCTTGGTCTTTATCTTCTCTGCCTTGTTTGTCATTCTGATAAGCTTGTTTACCTTGGGCTTTTCAGCATTGGTGGCAAAGCGGTTTATCATATTCACAGCGTCGGTGAGCTCGTTTACACCCTTTGCAAGCTCGTTATGGAGGATGAGCTCACTGAGTCTCTCTCTCATTATGCCTATCATGCTGAGAGTGTAGTATGCGGTCTTAATGACGGACTGGGCATTTGTATATGCGGAATCGTAATACACGGTGTCCTTCTTGTCCTCCAGCATACGAAGCTGCATCTGTATCGTGGTATTGCAATGACGCTCTGCTGCATTGAGGCTGCTTTCGGCGTATATCCTGTACTCCGACTGTGTCATCTTTCTGATGTTCTTCTTAGGTGCGGCAGGTTCCGCCTTTTTCTTGTTGCCGAATTTATCGAAAAGTCCCATTGTTATTCCTCCTTATCAGTTGGTTATGGTCTGTCTCTGAGTGTTCTCACTCTCGAGTGCCTGCTCATTCTCAAGGTCATTTGCCTGTTCGTTTGCCTGCTCTCGCATTCTCTGACGCTCAAGCTCCTGCTCAAAACGTCTGCCCTCTTCTTCCTGTCTCTTTCTGCGTTTCTGATCTTCTTGGTAGTACTCGTAGTCATTCATCACTCTGATCTTGGTATCTGGATCGTTTCCGATAGCCTCAAGAACATCGTAATACTCATCAATGACCTCGGTTGCCGCCTTGTTGCTCGCGTCCATCTTGATGAGAACATCCTGCGACTCCTTGAGCAGTGCATTCATGTCGGCTATCTGCTCTGCGGTCATTGCGGTATTCTTGGTGTCGATGACCTGCATCTGCTCATCGATATTGATTTGGTTCTTATGTGCGGTATCGTTGTACTTGCCGATCTTGGTTACGGTACCGGTGAGGCGTTTTTTAGTGCTTTTAAACTCCGCATATGCATCGGCAAGCTCCTGTGCTCCCTTGCAATCGCTGAGCTTTTGAGTTCCGTTGGGGTTGAATCTCTGGACGAAGCGTGCGGCAGCGGGATTTTCGTCAACAAGGGTCTGTACTCTCTTTTCAGCCTCATCAAGCTGCTTCTCGAGGTTTGCCTTATCTCTATTGAGACCGGCGAGGGTAACATTGGTATCATACAGCTTATCGTGAGCACTCATTATGAGCTGACCGCAGCGGAGAACACGCTCATAATACTCTACCATTTCCTCAAGGCTGCTCTCGGAATAGGGCTTTATGTCCTTTCTGATATACAGTGCCTTCTGGATTATCTTCAGTGCGGAGGTCGATGCCGAGTTATCCTTCTTTTTCAGTGCGTTTGCAAGCTGATCCGCAAGGACACCGAGCATTCTGTCGCCCTCGGAAAGGTCGCAGGATGCTATGGTCTGACTGTATCTGAGGTCATTCTTGGCTACGTTTACGACTTTGCGGATATGGTTCTGCTTATCGGGATCTAAGTACCCGATGTTGTTGAGAACATTATCGATCTTCTCAACTGTATCGTTTGCAGTTTCTCTGTTTTTTGCAGCGGTTTCTTTCTTCTGGTTGTTCTCCTTGATCGCTTTCTGCTCCTTTTTGTCACGGAGCACATCAAACAATCCCATACTTTGACATCCTTTCTATTCGTTATAATGTATAGATTTTTAATTTACACGCACTCAAAGGCTTCGGATAATGAGAATTTTTGGGGGGTGCCGATGGCGATGCGGTACATATCCTTGCCCTCGTATTTTACGCCGGCGTTCCAGAAGTCGGTTATGGAGGGATTTTCAACAGCAAGCGTTATAACGTTGCGTTTCTCGCCGTCGTGGCCATAGCTTACCTTGAGCGTGATATTTCCCGTGAGCCTTGCGAACTTTTCGCCGTGCCATTTGATCTCGCCCTCACGGAAGTCCTTGGTCTCCGCAAGGAAGATGTCCTCCGCTCCGAGAGTTCGAACACCACCGTTATTGTCAACGGCATGATTGTACACCTCAAGGTATATCTTTGCGGAAGTCCAATACTTTGAGCGGTAGTCCTGAGCGTACAGTGCCGCATTCTTCTTTGCGTTTTCGATTTCCTCCTCACTGCCGCCTATCAAAGCCGGAAAAGGAAATCCACAGCGTTTGCATCTTGTCGACAGCTCATTTTCTGCGATCTCCAAACCGCATACCATACAATGTGTATCGGAATATTTGATCATTTTTGTTCCTCCCGATCCTTATCTCTTGCCATATTTTTCTTCGGCGTTTTTCATAAGTGTTTCAAGTGCCGCAGCACACTTGTCGACTTCCGTTCTGAGCCCTTTTATACGCTCACCGAGCTTCCTGTCAAAGTCGCCGAGGTTTACATAACCCATGTTGCTCTCTCCCATGAGATCCGTGAGAGCGCGTTCGAGTATTTGCGTTTTGCTTCTGTATTCCTTGGTTATGCCCTCGTATCTGTCCTTTGCCTTGCGTGCCTGCTCCTGCTTCTCCTGAAGCTCAAGAAGCGCCGTTTTGCATTGTGTCGAGTAGCTTTCGGTCTCGGATGCCAAGGATTTTATCATATTGCGTCTTGTATTTATCTCCGATTTCTTTCCGGCATTCTCCGTGAGCAGTGATTGATACTTTATATTGAGCTCCGTAAGCTCCTTTTCGCTGTTATCCGCTGTGGTCTGCTCCGCCGTGCACTCCGCTGTCTTACGGAAGAGTTCTTCGGAAAGTCGCTTGTTGTGCTCTTTTTTCTCCGATATCTCTCTTTCCTTTGCCAGTATCTGACCCTCCCAGCTACGCTTCTCCTCTTCGAGCATCCTTATCGTCTTTTCGAGTGCCGGAAGATCCGTATACTGCATAGTGGTCACTATGCCTTGCAGTCTCGTCTGCTCCTGAGTCTTTGCTTTGAGCTCGGCGTTCTTTTCGTTCAGCTCGTTCTCATTTCTCTTCAGCTCACTGAGCTTAATGTCAAGCTCATTTAGCTTAATATCAAGCTCCGTCGCTTTTGCTTTGAGCTCCTCGGCTTCTTTATCGGCGGCAGCTTTTCTCTTATCGTAATCGCTTTGCTTTGACGTAAGATCTGCGGAATAGATTTCGAGCTTTTGCTTCTGCTCCGTGAGCTCTTTTTCCGCTGCCTGATATGCATCGCTTCGGTCAAGGAAGCGTTGGGTCTCGGCACTGAAGCGTTGTTTGAGCTCAATGAGCTCACCTTCACGGCGGTGCAGCTCGTCGATCTTATGCTCAAGCTCCTCACGCTCTTTTAAAACCGCCGCATATTCAAGCTCCTTTTTCTCCGCTTCTTTCTGCTTTGAACACAGCTCATCATGCATTGCCTTTGAAGCACCGAGCTTTTCGTCAAGCTTTTCTATGCTTGCGTCTATCTTGCCGATATTATTCTTTATCATAGACAGGCTGAGTCCCGTGTCCATCTGCGATGAAGCCGCTACCGCAATATCGGCAAAGTTCCTGCTCACTCTCGATATGATGCTTGCATAGTCGGAGATATCGCCCTTGGGCAAGGCATTTATCCCCTGTGCATTGTCAAATGATGCGATCATATCGTCAAAGGCACAGAAAACATCCTTACAGCTTAGCTCACCCTTTTCCTTCAACGAATTGAGGTAATCGATAATTCTGTCAATATTCATCGGGGAACGCCCTTTCCAGCTCCTGCGTGTTGAACAGTTCGCTTATTTTTGTCAGCCTTATCGGCTCTATCTTTGTCTTCTCACATTCCTTAACGGTATAGCAATTCGGGAAAACATGGATCGAGATGGTGCCTGAGGTGCTCATAGAAAAAGCTATAAGGTGCGGTGCGAATACGTTTCCGGAGAAGGCATTGCCGAGTCGCTTCAAGAACTCCTGCTTAGGTGTCATGATGCAGGCCTTGCCGTCATTATCCGTTGTATTGATTATGAACTTGTTTATCGCCTTGCCACCTGCCACGAAGCTTTGCGGATTACCGCCGAGGTCGCTTTGGAAGTACAGCTTATCACATTCGATCTCCTCATTGAATCGCAGTGCATAGGTCTTGGAATACTTATTATTCCTGTCATACGCCGCAACACCTATCGAGAACGGCGCCGTATTCTTGAGCTTTATCTTGCCCTCGGCTATAAGTGCCGTTCCGTAGGATATGGCAAGCTCACCCTCGGTGCTCTTGCTCATTATGTATTCACAACGCTTATCGTTATGGTTGTAATCGAGCTTCTTTGCGATCTGATCCTTGACAAGATAGAAGTTACCGAAGCCGCCTGCAAGCACCACCTTGAAGCTGTCATTATTCCTTGCCATGCTGTTGATATGGTGCTCTTTGGTATATGCAAGTGCTTCTTCCAGAGTGGCATCGAGTACCGGCCATATGACCTCGTTATACACCTTTACCATCATCTCATATGTGAAGCGTACATCCGTCTGACGGTATCTGAATTCTCCTGCGTAATAGTAGTTGTTATCCTTGAGTATGCTTACGACCTCGGGATCGCTGAGCTGGCTGAAATCGTCCTTATACTCCTCAAAGACTTCGCGCTGAAGTCCGGAGTGGCTTATGATCCATGACTCAACGGCATCGGTCGCAGCATAAAAATCCTCATCGCACTCTATCACCGTACCAGGGAAGGCCTCTTTTATCGCCATGCGGGTGAGTGTTTCCATATACTCGATACCGGCCTTGCCTATCTTGCCTCGCTCACGGTTTTCTCCGGCTCCCGTTCTGAACGGTGCCGAGACCTCCATGCACATACTTCCGTCTATATTGGCTCTCGGTCTGACCTCCGTAAGCGTTATATCAAGAGTGCCTCCGCCGTAGTCGATGAGAAGAATGTGCCCGTCAAACGCACTCCTTTTCTGCTTATAGAACTTATGTGCAAAATATGCACTTGCCGCTACAGGCTCACCTACTACCTGTATCTCCGCGTTTTTGCCTACAAGCTCGGTGCATATCTCGCTTAGTATTGCCCTGCCGTCAAGGTTAGTGGACAGTCCGCTGTACATTCTGCCTTCTCTTTCGACCTCGACAAGCTCACTCGTCCATATCTCCGGTGCTCCGATGGTTATACCGTCTATGGTATTCACTCCGAGGCGTTCCTTGACCTTGGCTATCACCTTGTCCAAAAATACCCTTGTGACCTTAGTCGGTGTATACTGACCTTCAAAGCCTCTTGATGCAAGCAAACTCTCATCGTTTTCGGCAAGGAGCATTTTGAATGCCCTGAAATTGTGTATCGCTTTATGTCTGTTCTTCGCCTCGGTGCCAATGTAGTAAGCGGTCTTTCCCGACAGGGTCTTTGCCTCGGCTAGCACTGTGGGGATCGCCACTTGAGTTCCGGTCTCGTTAAACGCTATGGCAACGGGTGCCTCGTTTTCCGCCTTATACACCGAAACAATCGTTGTTGTACTGCCAAAGTCTATGCCAATGCGTGCCATCTGCGGATGCTCCTCCTTATATCTCTATCCGTTCTCCGTCGTTATTTTGTAAACTCTATTTTTATCTCCTTGGTAAGCAGCTCATATTCGTCTATGATCTCATCCTCGATCTCCTCATCCGTGCCGGGTATGAGCTGTGAATTGAGCTCCGTGAGCAGCTTTTTAAGATCGGCTTCGGCCTTTTTGCGCTTTCGGTTATTAACACCGTCGCTCAAGGCCTTCATATACGCCCCCATGGTGTCCATTACCTTTTCCGGAACTCCCTCTCTGAACACATAATGTGCAAGTCCCGATATGGTTTTGAACAGCTCATCATCCTCGTAATACAGCTCAAGCATATAATTTATCGTCTCAAGCTTTTCATCGGCGTATGCTTTGCTCTTTTTCAAAGAATTGAAGCCCTCGTTTATCTGAACCTTATGCCTTTCGAAATCTCCCATAAGGGCTATGCTATTGAGCCTTGTCTCACATTCCTTTGCCCTTTTGACTGTATCCTGTTCGATATATTCATTTTCACACAGCTTCCTGATCTGCTCAAGCTTTTCCGTTATCGCAGCGGAATATATCGGGTAAGCCGAATGGATATACGCATTATCATTTATCTTTACCATCAGTGCGTCAAATTCACCGTTGTCGCACTTGTTGTTTATAAACTGGGCAAGTACCGCACTGCTTGCTTTGCCGAGATAATCGTCAATGAGCGAAAGCTCGCGTTTCGGGTTATCGGGTAAGCCCAAAAGTTTCAGATCATCCGTCACTCGGCATCTTGCTGTGTAGCACATACGGTAGTAGCCGCTTAAAAATTTTGCGGTTTCTTTTAAATTTCTGACGCAGTCCGCTCTGCCCTCTATCGCATAGCTTCTTTTCAGTGCCGGTATCAGGCGGTTCTCATCAAGAGTTCCCATAAAGCAGCAGCGGCCTTCAAGCTGCTCATCAAGTCTTTCATACGGATTCTGAACATCGCCCTCAAAAGCTCTGTTCAGCTCCGGACAAAGCCGGCGGAGCCTTTCGCTTTTAAGATAGTCTATACTGTCCCTTGCATCGTTCCCCGCTGTCAAAAGCAGTATTCCCTTTCCGTCACCCTTATCTCGACTCTTAACGGCGGATCTTATCACGTCAAAGCTTTTTTCGTTACGTCCCTCTCTTATGAGAGAGCAGAACTCGGAAAGCTTCATTATAATGACAGCTTTCTCGTCATCACTGATAACCTCCGCTATCAAAGAGGCATTGCCCGAGGGCTTGGATTTGAGCTTGCCGAAGATCGAAGTTTCGCTCTTCCTGCTCAAAAGGGAGTTTATATATTCTATCGATGTACTGTCACCGGCAAAAAAGGGTGCAAGCTCACCCTCCCTGCACATAAGCGCGACACTGCGCTTATTCTTTTTCAGAAAAAATCTCAGGTACACGGCATAGGGTACCCTAACTGAGCTCGGCAGATAATAGCTGTCATCGGTATCCGCAAATAAAAAATGTATAGCTCCGTTATTATGGTCAAAATACTCCATTTTCCCTGCTCCATTCGCCACACAATTTATACATTTATAATTATATAATGTACCACTTAGATTGAGATCATGGTGGAAATAGAACAATTTATTCTATAATTTCGGTGCTCTCGATTTAATTGCAGTTATTTCCATTGCTGTCAAGTTTTATCAAGCGATATGCGGCAAAAAATGTCGACCTTTTCGGTCGACATTTTTGGGGGTATACAGTGTTTACTTCAATCCTCCGAGGAGAGGATGACAGCGTCGTCGGTTTCAAGGATGAGTACGTTTTTCTTCTTCGATCTCAGGAGGATATACGCCATGCAATAGTACGGTGAGGCACAGGCTATGTCCATTACAAGTATTATGTAAACCTCCCAGAACAGGGACTCCGGAAGCAGGATGCAGATCAGCAGAAGCAGTACAAATATAGCCACTGTCGGCAAAAGCTTTACCGTGAAGAAGGCTTTCGGCTCAAGTCCGCATTTGCTCGTGTGGTAAAACATACGAATCCCGATATTCACACGTTGGACACTGTCTCCACAATACTTTTTGAGCAGCATGGCATGGAGAGTTTCATGCAGCATAAAGCAGCCGTAGGCAAGTATCACGATGACAAGCAGCCTCAGCAGCAGCTCCAAGATGCCGCTGACATTATAGAGCTCGCTTATCGGAACAAACAGACAGCCTATCACAAAGACAATTGCCGCTGCTGCAAGTCCTATGCCCGTGAGTGCAAGGGTTTGGGTAGGCTTTTTGGTCTCTATCGCAGCTATGCGTTTATACTTTTTAGACGGTGTTTTCATAGTCTTGCTCCTTATTCCGGTAAGGGTATGACGGTATTCAGCAGTACCTTACCGAAGCACAAAAGAGTGACTCCGGAGGATGCCTTTATGTGCACATCGGCATCGGAACGCTTTCTGTTTGCTGAAAACAGATAGACATTTCCCTCGCTGTCCTGACAATACTGCTTACACTTCATATCCCCGTCAACGAAAAACAGCCCCACATCGCCGTCATGAATTATCGCTCCACGCTTACACAAGGCGATGCTTCCGTCTGCTATATATGGCTCCATACTGTCACCGTCTATTTTAACGGCAAAGTCTGCCCTGCTGTCGTAGGGGACAGAATAATCCTCATAGTCATCACCCAAGGCAGGAGATGCGTAGCCTGCCGCAGCAGGTGTGCTGTAGAGCGGAATTATCTTCGTTTCCTTTTCATCATCACTGCGGATACTCAGTGCCTCACAGCGTTTGAGCTCCCTATCGATCACCGTGTCGGTAAGCTCCTTACCCCATGAATCGAGGCGACGGTAGCGGCTGAGCATACGAAGCTCGTCACTATCGGGTAAAGACGGCAAGGAAACATCCTCACACATACGCTCAACGGGGACATTCAGCTCCGAGCATATGCGTATCATAAGATCAAAATCGACCTTCTGATTGTCCCTCTTTACCATGCTGTAGAGCGTTTGCGGAGAAACATTCAGCCGTCGGGACAGTTCGTTTATGTTGGTATTCTGCTCCTTGAGTATCTGCTTCAGCGTTGATCCTCTCACCTTGCACCTCCATCGACAGTTTATCATTATCACAATAACACTATGTAATAATTATGTCAAGAAATAATTTTTGCGTTTCAAATTATGTAGTTGCAGATTTGATAATCATAGTCTTTGGGTGTATAATTATTTTTGTATAACTATGCAAAAAAAGGAGCACGAAATGTCAAAGAACAAGAGCCCTTTACAAAATCCCGTGCTTCGCAGGGAAATACTTATCATTCTGCTCGCTACGGCACTGCTTATTGCCGCAGTCGAGGTGAGCGACAGCTATCCTTTACTCAGCTCGTATCTTGTGCTGTCTCTGTACCTTGTGCCCTATGTCGTCTCCGGCTTCAACATTATCCTTTCCGCCCTTGAATGTCTGCTTCACGGAAGCTTCTTTAAGGACGAGTTCCTTGTGGTTGTTGCCACTGTGGGAATGCTTTGTGTGGGACTGTATGCCGAGGCTGCCGGTACTATGATAATATTTCGCTGTGTTGAAAGCCTTATCCAATATACAAAGCGTCGTTATCTGAAGCGTCCGACCGTCGGCGGTAAGCGTAAAAAGAGCCTACCCCGTTCGATGTACAGCGGTGCTTCCAGTCCTGCGGAGCTTGAGCTTAAATCTCGAAGCATATCAAAGATACTCTCTCCCCTGCTTGTCGTTATCGGCGTTTTGATCGCGATCATACCCTCGATCATCGACGGCAACTGGAATGATTGGGTGCCAAAGGGTGCCATGCTTTTGATCGCCGCTTCGACCTGCTCCTTGGTGTCCTCCGTTGAGCTATGTTTCTCCGGCGGTATCGTATACGCACTTCAAAACGGTGCTGCAGTCGGTACACATTCGGGGCTTGAGAATATTTCGAACATCTCCACTCTTGCCCTTGACAAGACCGGTACCGTCACGGAGGGAAGCTTCACCGTTACCCACGTTGAGCCTGTTGGCATATCCGCTAAGGATCTTCTGACTCTTGCGGCAGCTGCGGAGGCGGATCTTGAACATCCTGTGGCAGAGGCATTGAGGAAAGCCTGTCCCAAGCTTCCGTCACGTTCTCTTATAAAAAATGTCCGTCAACTCCCGGGTAGGGGTATGGAGGCGACTGTATGCGGCAGACGTGTTTTGCTCGGCAACGCCGCACTTATGAATGCCCACGGTATCGAGGTCAGCAGCGTCAAGACCGAATCCACGATAATCCACCTTGCAGCCGACGGAAGATACGGCGGCTATATCGTTATTGACGATCGCATACGCAGCGGTGCAAAGGATACCGTTCGCAGATTGCGTGAGCTTGGCATTGAAAACACCGTTATGCTCACCGGTGACTCCGAGGGTACGGGTAGCACTCTCGGCTATGCATTGGGTGCAAACGATGTCATTGCGGAGCTTATTCCCGAGGAAAAGGCGATTGCGGTCAAGGAGCTGTGTAGGAGCACTGCCGACGGTCTCGTTGCTTTTGTCGGTGACGATGAGCGTGACGCAGCGGCTTTGGGTGCTGCCGATGTATCCGTTGCCACCGGTGCCTACGGTCAGGTACGCAGAGTACGCACGGCATATCTTCTCGATGATGACATATCGAGGCTTCCGCTCATGATATATGCAGCAAAGCGAAGCAGGTCATCGGCAAAGCAAAACCTCATCCTTGCTCTTTTTGTTAATGCTCTCATCGCCGTGCTTGCACTTTGCGGTGTCATCGGCGTTTGGTTTGCCTCTGCCGCCAAGGGCTCGTCCCTTATAATCTGTGTATTAAATGCACTGCGCTGTTCCGGAAAGGGAGAATACTGATAGCATGAACACTTATGATTTTGACAAGACGATCTTTTATCCCGATTCATCATACAGCTTCGTCCGCTGGAGTCTTAAACGCCGTCCCTCTCTCTATCTCTTTTGGATCCCTGCCGCTGCGGTCGCAGGCATCGGCTACCTTGTGGGTCTCAGCTCCAAGGAGAATCTCAAGGAAAAGGTGTTCGGCTTTCTGCCTCGGATAAAGGATGTCGATTCCGAGGTCGAACAGTTTTGGAAGGAGCATGAGCACAAGCTCTCCGACTGGTATCTCAAGCAAAAGAAGGATGACGATCTTATAATATCCGCCTCCCCCGAGTTTCTGCTGAAGCCCATAACGGACAAGCTCGGTGTCAGGCTTTTGGGAACAAAGATGGATAAACGCAACGGTAAGATAAACGGTCTCAACTGCTCCGGTAAGGAGAAGGTACGCCGCTTCCGTGAGGAATATCCCGACTGCCATACGGAAGAATTTTACTCCGATTCCCTGTCCGATACCCCGATGGCTAAGATCGCCGGAAAGGCATTTCGGATAGTGGATAAAGCCACTAAGCCCGTCGATTGGACGGAAGAAAAGGACTAATGAACGAAGAATTGCAACGAAACCCCCTTTGGACAAAGGATTTTACGATAATCACCCTCGGCAGCGTTGTTTCCATGCTGGGCAGTGCCCTGTCAAGCTTTGCAATGAGCCTTCTGGTGCTTGACTACACAAAGTCCACCTTTATGTTTGCGCTGTACAATGTTATGTATATGCTGCCGAATACGATAGCCCCCGTGCTTTGCGGCCCGTTTCTTGACCGTTTTTCACGAAAGCGGACTATCTATACCCTCGATTTTATAAGCTCCGGACTTTACCTGCTCATGGCTCTTGCCCTGATATTCGGACTGTTCAGCTTCCCCATGCTTGCCGTTTTCTGTCTGCTGCTCGGTACGATAAACAGTGTATACTATGTAGCTTATGACAGCTTTTATCCCCTGCTCATCAGCGAGGGCAACTACTCAAAGGCATATTCCATAGCAAGCACCCTGGAAACTCTCAGCATGGTAATGATCCCCGTATCCGCTTTGGTATACAATTCGGTGGGCATCGTTCCGCTCTTTCTCTGCAACACCTGCACCTATTTCATCGCAGCGGTCATGGAGACGAGGATCGGTGCAAGCGAGGATTATATCGAAAAGCAAAAGCTCAGCGAAAACTCCGGTGAAAGCGGTCTTAAACGCTTTGTCGGTGACTTTCGCATAGGTATGCAATATCTTGTAAGCGAAAAGGGTCTGTTGTTTATTGCCCTGTATTTCGTCTTTTCATCCTTTGCCGGTGGTGCCACCGGTTCCATAACGCTCCCCTACTTCAAAAGCACATTTGATAACGGCGAGTATATTTATATGCTCGTTTGGGGTATGATGGCAGTTGGCCGTGGCATGGGCGGTCTCATTCATTATAAGGTGAAGCTGCCTGTTGAAAAGAAGTTTGCGATAGCTCTTGCGGTTTACATAACATTGTCATTCCTTGAGGGAAGCTATTTGTTCTTCCCAATATGGGTCATGATGATCATGTGTTTCGGTGTGGGAATACTCGGCGTAACGAGTTACAACATTCGAATATCCGCAACTCAGCACTATGTTCCGGATGAAAAGAAGGGACGCTTCAACGGAACTTTCGGCACTTTAAATACTGTGGGTAATCTTACCGGTCAGCTCATAGCCGGTGCTTTGGCGGAATTTTTGCCGACAAGAGGCATCATATCCACCGCAATGTTTATCAATCTCCTTGCCGCGATATTCATCATCGGCGGAGGTGCCAAGCACGTTAAACGTATCTATAATGTTCAAAACTGACTCAAAGCCGTTCGGAAACCGAACGGCTTTGTCATATGTAATGCCCTGTCCGCATACGTTTTCGTATGTCGGGAAACAAACGTCTTATTGTGAATACGGTGCTGCTCACTGCTACATCATTGCTGATGAGCCTCATATCCATGGCGTACCGTGTATGGCTTACCGGTCGTATCGGTGCTACGGGGATAGGGCTTTTTTCACTTGTGCTGTCTGTGGGCTTTTTGTGCAGCACCTTTGCGATATCCGGTGTTCGCTTTGCCGCTACAAGACTCGTATCGGAGGAGATAGGGCTTCGGCGTGAGGAGGCAGTCGGTGCGGCAATGAGACGCTGCTTTGCCTATGCTCTGTTTTTCGGCTTTGCCGCACTTTTTCTGCTGCGGCATTTTGCGGAGGCTATAGGCTTTCTGTGGATAGGCGACGCAAGGACGGTAAAGCCGCTAAGAGTCATGGCACTTTCTTTGCCGCTCATCTCCCTCTCTGCTGCCATGAGCGGATACTTTGTAGCCTGCGGCAGAGTGTGGAAGTCCTCACTCGTGCATCTTTTGGAGCAAATACTCACGATCGGACTTGTCATCCTCCTGCTTAAAGATACCTCTAAAAGCGATATCGAGGCAAACTGCACCGCAGTCGTTACAGGCAGTGTCATAGGAGATGCGATATCCTTTGTGCTGATGCTCGGCTTTTTCCTCACCGATCGCAGGGCGGTATTCGGTGATGTCACGGCTTTGAGACTTGGGAAGCGTATGCTAAGGATAGCCTTGCCTCTTGCGTTCTCCGCCTATGCAAGAAGCGCTCTTTCCATGCTGGAGCAGCTTTTGGTGCCTAAAGGGCTCAAGGCATCGGGCTATTCCGCAGACCGATCTCTTGCAGCCTACGGTACGATACACGGTATGGTCATGCCCGTTATCGCCTTTCCTGCCTGTTTGCTCAACGCTCTTTCGGAGCTCATCGTTCCGGAGCTTACCGATGCCCAAATGCGTGACGATACAAAGAAGATATCCGCTGCCGTTGTCTCTCTGATAAAAAAGAGCCTCGGCTATTCTGTCGCCGTGGCTCTTGTGATGTTTATTTTCGGTGAGGGCATCGGGGTGGCGGTCTACTCCTCCTCCGATGCCGGGTATTACATACGCCTCACGGCTCCGCTCATACCGATAATGTACCTTGACACGGTGGTAGACGGCTGCTTGAAGGGGCTCGGTCAGCAGCTCTGGAGCATGGGGATCAACATTTTAGATGCCCTGCTCGGTGTCGTTTTGGTATGGGCTCTGCTGCCGAAGTATGCCGTGGCGGCATATATCGGAATAATCTACTTTAACGAATGTCTGAACCTTGTTCTGAGTATACGCAGGCTCGGCGATGTCATTAAGTCTTATTAGTGTGCTTACGCTGTAGCCTTGCGTCACCCTTATGGAGCAGCGGCGATATGTGCTTATACAGCAGCATGGTAAGCAGTGTGACGATCACACCCTTTAAGAGATTGAACGGGACTACGGCAAAGAGCACCAGAGTCGAGACACTGTTTATTGCGGAATTGACATCACTGCCCATACCGATTATCGCCTCAAGAGGCAGGCCGAAAAGCTCGGAGAATGCGGGGAGAAGGTACACTGCATTGAACAGGCTTCCGAATATGGTCATGACTACGGTACCTGCTACCATGCCCCAAAGTGCGGTCTTTTTGCTCTTTTTAAGGTGGTATATGCAGGATGCCGGAAGAACAAAGGAGCAGCCTACAACAAAGTTTGCAAAGTCACCTACAAACGCAGTCGAGGTGCCTTTGAGCACAAGCTTGACAACGATCTTCAAAAGCTCACACACAACACCGGCAACGGGCCCGAGATAGAAGGTGCAGATCATGACCGGTATCTCGCTGAGGTCGATCTCATAAAAGCCGGGTGCAAAGAACAGGGGTATCTCAATAAACATCAGCACGCCTGCCATTGCGGAGAATATCGCAGTATACGCAAGAAAATGAGTGTTTCCGAGCTTCTTACGCTGCTTTAATACAAAGCGTTCAAAGAGCAGTGCCAAAATGAACAGTGTCGCAAATACGGCAAGACAGGTCAGGATAAAGCTTAAATTGTCCTTTAGCTGATCCAACAGGTTTTTTTCCATTTTCGTTTCCTCCGAAAAATAAATGCCCGAAAGAAAATATCCTTCAGGCACCAGCATAAATGCAAGCATCTTCTTCCATCCAGACTATACTGTCGGTTCCGGAGTTACACCGGATCATGCCTTTCGGCTCGCGGACTTTACCGCCGGTCGGGAATCACACCCTGCCCTGAAGATATCTATTCGGTTTCTTTTATTATAATCCACACAAGGAATTTGTCAATAGGCTTTGACAAATATGCTTGCAGGTAATAGAATACTTGCGAAAGAAGGTGTCATATGGATCACGGTAAGAGCTGCTGCTTTACGGGGCACAGACCTCAAAAGCTCCCTTGGGGCTACGATGAAAATGACCTACGCTGCATAAAATTCAAAAACAGACTCGCTCTCACCATCGAGGCAGTTTACGAGTCGGGTATCAGGCATTTTATTTGCGGTATGGCTCTCGGCTGCGATATGTACTGTGCCGAGGCTGTCATTGAGCTCAGACGGCGTAAGGGCGATATCACCCTTGAGGCTGCCGTTCCTTATGACGGTCAGGACGAGGCTTGGAACGCCGTAAACCGCAAACGCTACCGTGATATTCTTATGGAGTGTGACAGCACGGTGCTCCTCTCGGACAGCTACACACCCTCTTGTATGATGAAGCGTAACCGCTATATGGTCGATTCCTCAAGCATACTCATAGCCTGCTACGACGGTAAAAGCGGCGGTACGCAAAACACGGTCAATTACGCAATTGAAAAGGATCTCGAAATAATCAGACTTCCGCTGATTTAACAAATCAAAGCCCCTTCGCATAGCATACAAGGAACGATCTTGTATCTGCGGAGGGGTTTTTATGTCTGTGAAATTCTTTTTGGGTGCCAATTCCGCCGAGGGCTTTAAATCGCTTTACGACGGCTTTGCTTCAGACAAGGGCGATCGTCTGAGGCTGATAAAGGGCGGACCCGGCTGCGGCAAATCATGCTTCATGAGAAGGCTTGCCGCGGTTGCCGAGGAAAAGGGCTTTTCGGTGGAATACATACTGTGCTCGGGAGATCCAAATTCGCTCGATGGGATCTACTTTCCCGAGATGAGGCTCGGATATGCGGATGCCACCGCACCGCATATTTTAGAGCCGAGGCACTTCGGATACGATTCACATTATGTAAACTTAGGGCAATTCTGTTCGGAGCTTGACGATGACAGGATCCCCAAGCTCACCGAAAAATACCGTGATATGTACAAAGCTGCATACGGATATTTGGCTGCGGCGGGTAATGTGAAGTCCGCTGAAATATCCGAATTATTGAGCAAAACAACGATATCCGGCGTTAAAAGCTGTGCAAAAAGTGCAGCAAAGCTCAGTACCGATTTTGGTGGCAATTCCAATCGGGTGAGGTATGACCGATACATTCACTCAATAGGCTGTGAGGGTGAAACTGTATTGACCGAAACCGCTACAGAATTATGTAAACAGATTTATCTGATAGATGACCGTCTCGGACTGTCGCATATTTACTTTGAGGAGCTTGTCGCTCAGCTCGGCGGAAGACTTATTTGCTGTATGTCTCCTCTGCTTCCGGAAAGGATCGAGGCTGTCATTTTGCCGGATGAGGGTCTTGGCTTTATCGCAGCATCGCTCATGCCGTCGCTGAGGCCGAAACGCAGGGTCAGGCTTGACGCGCTTGTTCCGAAGGATGTTCTCTCAAGCTGTAGGGATAAGCTGCGGCGCAGGGATGAGCTTGCTGCGGCACTGATCAAGGAGGCTGTGCGATACCTTGAGTCTGCAAAGAAATATCACGATGAGCTTGAGGCTCTCTACCGTGATGCAATGGATTTTGACGCTCTCGACGATTTCACCGAAGCGGAGATAAATGCTTTATTCTATTAAAAAAACGGACTGCAAAGCAGTCCGTTTAGAATTCATTTAGCAGCAGCAACCGCCCCAAGGTGTACACATGGAGAAGCAAAGGTAGCAGCTACAGGGATCACAGCAGCCTACCTGCTGGCTTGAATACTGACCGTATTCATTACCGCCGTTCCGGAGCATATCGAGGAATCTTCTATACTGTGTGTTATCAGGCTCTATTTCAACCGCTCTCTTTGCACTTTCAAGTGCGGCGATCCTGTTACCGGCACGGTAGTTTGCATTGGCGTGGACATAGTACCATCTGCCGTCACGCTCCGAGACCGGTACCTGCGACAGTGCCGTAAGTGCCTCGGTATATCTTCCGTTGCGGATATAGCTTAGTGCCGCTCTTATCTCCGCTCTGTCCTCATAATTATTATAATTATTATAGCTGCCCCCGTAATTACCGAAGCCGCCAAAGCCGCCAAAGGGCCCGTAGCCTGCACCGTAGCCGGTGCCGTAGGTGCCGTAGCCTGTCTGCTGTGCGGTATCGCCGTTTTTGATCTGATCATATGCGGCATTTATCTCATTCATCTTCTGTGCCGCATATTCATCACCCGGGTTGCGGTCGGGGTGATACTTCTTTGCAAGCTCTCTATATGCTTTTTTTATCTCTTCATCCGTGGCATCGGGTGACACGCCGAGGACTTTATAGGGGTCCTGTACCATCAGGCAATGCTCCTTTTATATTATAGTGCTTGTTGTATTTGTTCCAAACACCGACACAAAGTATGTTCTTGAGTATATCCGCATCCTGAACGATGGGCAGAGCTTCAAAGCTCTTAACGCAATCGGACATCAGCATTTTCAGTATATCCCTGAAATGCTCCTCCTCGTCTATCCTACCGTACAGGTACAGCATCGGATTGTATTTATAATACCGCTTATCTTCCCTGAGGTCAATGCAGGCATCCATAATGTATATGAACTGACCCAATGCCATGCCGAGCCTGCGAAGCCTGTCGCTCCAGTGATCCTCTTTCCAAACGAAAAGCTCCGCCATTATCATTCCGAAGGCGGCGGATGCCGCATCCGGAAGCGGTTGACGGCTTTTTTCGATCTCGTCAAGTCGCCTCATGCCCTCGGCTATTGCAGCACTTTGGCGTGGATATTTCTTGGATATCTCGTGATACGCAGAGGAAAGTGACCTTGCTTCCGCAAGCTTCAGCAGATCCCCGTCATCCTTCCAATCGTCCTTGCAATTGAGGTAAGCAAGCAAGACATTCATATCGGCGGCGTAGCTGCTTATCTCCGACTGCCAATAGCCCTGCTTCCTTATGGGATGAACGCTGCAGTGAGCCTCCATGTGATATTCCGTCGGCTCATAAAGCGAGTTCAGCAGCAGGATAAGAAAGGTCATGTCATAGGTGAGGCTAAGCTTTGCGGCAAAGCCGAACTTTTCCCTCAGGGCATGACAAAGTCCGCAGTAGCAAGCCTTGTATCTTGCAAACTGCGACCGTGAAAGCTTGGCGGTATTCGCCGCAACAAAGCCGAACATCCCTCAGCTCTTTGCCCTGAAGGAGTAACCGCATTTGCGGCATACTATGTTGATCTTGCCCTTGCCCTTAGGTACTCTCAGAGTGGTCTTACAGGCAGGACAGGTGAAAAACTTATAGTCCCTACGCTGATTCCAACGTTCACGTCTCAGCCTGAAAAATGATGAGACTTTGTATTTGAGTCTTAAATACTTGGAATTCTCGTCCCTACGTCTGTTGAAATTCCTTGAAAACGCCCGATAATACACAACGGCGATAAGTGCAAGTGCCAAAACCCACAGCACCGCCCCTGTAGGGCTCTTGGGAAACGCTATGCCCGCTATGATAGCCAGAACCGCAAATGCAATACTGACGAAGGACAAAAGCCGGTTTAGCTGATCTCCCCCGTAGCGACCTGTCATAAAACGAACAAACCAATTTCTCATCAAAATGTCACCTTGAATCAAGCTTAATAGTGATTACATATCATATCACAAGTAGGGAGGAAATATATAAAAATTTTGTTAATTATCGATCAGCCCTTGCTGTATTGCCATGTATATTTTACCGTGGTGCCGGGGGTGCCGTCGGAATGAGCTGTCACGCAGGTTATTATATTGCCGATATCATCGTACTCATAGGTCTTTTTCGTGCTGCTTATAAGCTCACCGCCCTCGGTATACACGCTACAGCTTATCTCATTGCCGTTTTCGTCATAGCTGTATTCCGTTCTGCTGAGCATATTCCCCTGTGTGTCATAGCACTGATCGGTAAGCAGTCTGCCCTTGGCATCGTAGCCGTAATTGTTCTCGCTGGTGCTCTCCTCGATATAGTCACTGCGGCGACAGCTTATTACTCTGCCGTTGGAGTCGTAGGTATAGGAATACTCCGCCATACAAAAGCTTTCGCCCTCGTACTGCTTTTCGTTTATGAGTCTTCCCTGCTCATCGTATTCATAGACGGTGCTGCCCATAACGGTCTCACCCTCGCATCTTTTAACCGACAGCAAAAGTCCGTTTTCATCGTATGTATAGCTTATCCTGTACTGCTCCGTATAAGTTCCGTCACTTTGGCAGGACATAAAGGTGCTTTGCGATATCAGTCCGCTATCGAGGTATTCGTGGTAGAGTATGCCCTCCTCGGCATCGTTTAGTCCGAGTCTTGTTTCACTCGTTACCCTGCCCATACCGTCATAGGCATATATGATAGAAGCGTATTTCATACCGTTGGGGTTATAGTACGACTCCGTATCGAGCTTGCCGTCATCCTTCGTAAAGCCTACGGGCTCAACACTCGGAGTCGGGGTAACGGTGGGCGTTTCCGTCTCCGTTTGGCGACAGGCACACAAGGCGACACAAAGCACCGCACTAAGTAAAAGAGAGATCGTTTTTTTCATCTTATCGCTCCTTTCACACAGGAGAATTTACAGTACCCTTACTCGCAATACGTCATTCATACTGCGGATGATGGCTGCGGTATCCTCCCTTATCTCCTCACCGAGGTCGATCATCGTATATGCATAGCGACCTCTCGGCTTGTTTATCATGTGCTCGACGTTGATATTCTTTTCGGTTATAAGATCGAGTATCCTGTTTATCATACCCGGGACATTGCGGTGGATGACGCAAAGGCGGCACACACCCATACGCTCAAGCTTGGCATTGGGGAGATTGACCGAGTTTATGATATTGCCGTTTTTAAGATACTCGTAAAGCTGCTTTGCCGCCATCTCGGCACAGCGATCCTCACTTTCGGGGGTACAGGCTCCGAGGTGAGGCAAGGCGATGACGTTAACTCCACCGAGTATCTTCTCATTTGGAAAATCGGTCACATACTTTGCGACCTTGCCGCTTTCAAGTGCCCTGAGCATTGCATCGTCATCCACGACCTCGGCACGGGATTCGTTTATTATACGCACACCGTGCTTCATCATGGAAAATGCCTTTTCGTCTATCAGGTGATGCGTATCCTCATTGTAGGGGATATTTATGCTGATATAGTCACAGCTTTTGTATATCTCCGCTATATCCTCCGCACGGGACACCTCCCTCGAAAGACGCCATGCCGCATCGACCGACATGAAAGGATCATAGCCTATAACGTTCATATCCATCGCAAGGCAGGCGTTTGCCACCAATGCTCCGGTTGCTCCCAGGCCGAGAACACCTATGGTCTTGCCCATGAGCTCGGGACCTGCGAATTTTGACTTGCCCTTTTCCACCAGTGAGGGTATCTCCTCGCCACGGTCTGCAATGCTCTTTACCCATTCAACGGAGCCTATGACATCCCTCGATGCCATGACAAGTGAGCATATGCTCTGCTCCTTTACCGCCTCTGCGTTTGCACCCGGGCTGTTGAACACCGGTATGCCGAGCTCGGCATACCGCTCTACAGGTATATTGTTATAGCCGGCTCCGGCTCTTGCAATGCCTATAAGCTCGGGATTCGGCTCAAAGGAATGCATATCCGCACTTCTGACTATTATGCCCTGCGGCTTGGGCTCATCCTCGGATACGGTGCAGCCCAGCTTCAAAAGCTTTTCCAGTCCCACAGGTGAAATATGATTTATCGTTTTTATTCTATACACGGTGCTTTACCTCGAAATCTTTCATATAGGCCGCAAGTGCCGCAACCCCCTCCATGGGCATTGCGTTATACAGCGACGCTCTCATTCCTCCGGTGAGCCTATGACCGCGGAGGTTCAGGAGTCCTCTGCTCTCGGCTCCGACTATAAATTCCTCGTCAAGCTCCGCACTTTTTGTACGGAAGGTGACGTTCATATCGCTTCGTGAATCGCTCCTTGCATGGGGAATGAATATCCTGCTATCGTCAAGGAGCTCATACAGCATTGCCGCTCTTTCCCTTTTGAGCTGCTCCATAGCCTCAACGCCGCCCATGTCCGTAAGCCAGTCAAGGACGTTGCCCAGCATATATATGCACCAGCACGGCGGTGTATTTATCATCGAATCCTTTTCGATGAGCTGCTTATAATCCATGACCTTGGGGGTGATGGGCAGTGCCTTGCCGGATAGCGACTTATCAACTATTACGACCGTAAGTCCGGCAGGTGCCATATTCTTTTGCGCTCCCGCATATACCAGTCCGTAGCGTGATACGTCTATGGGCTTTGACAAAATGTTCGATGACATATCACAGACTATGGGACTGTCGGAGCTCGGAACATACTGCCACTCCGTACCGTAGATCGTATTGTTGGCACAGTAATAGAAATAGCTTGCATCGGCAGAGCCCTTGACATTTTGCGGTATATAGCTGTGTCCCTCATCGGAGCTGTCACACACGATATTCACGCTACCGTACTTTTTCGCTTCCTTTGCGGCTATCGACGAGAAATTGCCCGTCACCGCATAATCGGCTTTTCCGCCCTCTCCCATAAGATTCATGGGTATGGCGGCAAATTGCAAGGTAGCACCGCCCTGCAAAAACAGTATCTCGTGGCTGTCAGGTACATTTAGCACCGCTTTTAGCTTTGCCTTCGTCTCCGAGAATATCTCGCCAAACGCCTTACTTCGGTGACTCATTTCCATTACCGACATTCCACTGCCTTTGTGATCCAAAAGCTCGGTCTGTGCCTTCAGCAAAGCCTCACGGGGCAGCACCGACGGTCCTGCCGAAAAGTTATACACCGTATTCCGAGACATCTCTCCACCTTCTTTATTTCATTAGTACGCTAAATTATAATACTTTGTTGGCATTTAGTCAATCTCTCCGATAAGAGTTTCGCCGGAAACCGAGAGGATCTTCACATTTTTCACCTCTCCTCTGAGCTCATCTCCCTTTGCGGAGACTAAAACGTAGGTATCGCTATGGCCTTGCCACATATCGCCGTTCTTCGTTTCAAATAGCACGGGAAGGGTCTTGCCCATGCAAGAACGGAGGTATTCGATCTTACTCTTTTGTACCTTTAGTCTCGCTTCCTTCGACCTCTTTGCCTTGGTCTTGCGGTCTATCTGACAGTCCATCTTATCCGCAGGTGTTCCGGGGCGGCGTGAGTAGGGGAAAATGTGTGCATCGGAGAATTTGACCTTGCTCATAAACTCAAGAGTCTCTGCTTGATCCTCATCGGTTTCCCCGGGAAATCCCACGATTATATCGCAGGTTATGCCGCAGTCGGGGAAATAGCGTCGCAAAAGCTCGGTCTTTTCGTAAAATGTAGCGGTATCGTATTTGCGGTTCATGTTGTGCAGCGTCTTATCGCAGCCCGATTGCAATGACAAGTGGAAATGTCGGCAAAGAGTCCCTGCATCGGAGAGTCTGCGGCAAAATTCCTCGGTGATGACTGTCGGCTCAATTGAACCCAAGCGCAAACGCACCGACGGTGCCGCCTTCGCTATCGCACATACGACATCCGCAAGGTCGGGCTTACCCTCAAGATCGACACCGTAGGACGCTATCTCTATACCGGTGAGGACAAGCTCCTTGTAGCCCTCGTCTTCGATCTTCTCCGCAAACGCCACGGCATCCGCTATGGGAAGGCTTCTGAGTCTGCCTCTTGTGTACGGTATTATGCAGTAAGTGCAGAAGTTGACGCAGCCGTCCTGTATCTTTAAAAGTGCCCTTGTTCTGCCCTCAGCCGCTCCTGCCGGTAGCTCCTCGAACATTCTGCGTTCAAAGGGTCTGTCGATATATCTTGCTCCCTCACCGTTTTCGACTGCGTTTTCAATTGCGGCAACAAGCTTTATCCTATCCCCCGTGCCGAAGATGACATCAGCTCCGAGACGCTCCACCGAGTCCGGACTGAGCTGAGAATAGCAGCCGGATACGGCTATGACGGCATCGGGGTTTTCCTCACGAAGTCTGTTTATTGCCTGTCTCGATTTACGTCCTGCCTCGGCTGTTACCGCACAGGTATTGACGATGACGGCATCGGCGGTCTCACCCTCCTCTGCCGCAAAATGCCCATGCTCATGAAGGAGGGTTTCCATCGCCTGTGTCTCATATTGGTTGACCTTACAGCCCAAAGTGTATATAATATATTTCATCGTACATTTCTCCTAAGGAGTTTTCATAATGGAAATCTATCTTGATAACGCCGCCACCACAAGAGTATGTGATGAGGCGGCTAAAGCAGCATATGAGGTCATGACCTCGTACTACGGCAATCCCAGCTCCACCCACACAAAGGGTCGTGAGGCAGCAGGGGTACTCGCCACCGCAAGACGCAGCATTGCATCCGCTCTCGGCTGTAAGCCGCAGGAGATATTCTTCACCTCATGCGGTTCGGAAAGCGACAACTGGGCTATCCTCTCCGGTGCGGAAAGCATGAAGCACAAGGGCAAGCACGTTATCAGCTCGCTCGTGGAGCATGATGCCGTGCGAAAGTCGCTGCTTGAGCTTGAACGCCGTGGCTTTGAGGTCACAAGACTGTCCCCCGAGGCGGACGGTTCCGTGTCCCCCGAGGCTGTGAGAGCCGCACTGAGATCCGATACCGTGCTCGTAAGTCTCATGACCGTCAACAACGAAACCGGCGGAATAACGGACATTGCCGCAATACGCCGTGTTTTGGATGATGAGGGCTCGTTTGCACTGCTGCACACCGATGCGGTACAGGGCTTTATGAAGGTCAAGTTCACCGCAAAAAGCTGCGGTGCCGACATGATATCTCTGAGCGGTCACAAGATCCATGCACCCAAGGGAATAGGTGCATTGTATATCAAATCGGGTGTGAAAATCAAGCCCCTTATCCTCGGCGGAGCACAGGAGAGCTCACTTCGTGCCGGTACCGAGGCAATGCCGCAGATCGCCGCCTTCGGTGTTGCTGCGGATGTGGCGGCAAAGTCCTTCTCCGATTCCATCGCTCATATGGCTCGGCTCAAGGAATATACCGCCGAAAAGCTCCTTTCCCTCGTTCCGGAGGCTGTGCTCATCGGCGGCGGTGCTCCGCATATTCTGAGCATTTCCCTCCCCGGCTGGAGAAGCGAGGTGCTTATGAATTTCCTTGAGGCGGAGGGTATTTTCGTATCCCGAAGCTCCGCCTGCAAAAAGGGTGCGAGAAGTCACGTTTTGGAGGCGATCGGTCTGCCTGCAGCGGTCATAGACGGTGCCTTGCGTATAAGCTTCTCACGCTATTCGACTTTTGAGGATGCCGACGCTTTGTGTCTTGCCCTCAAAGCCGCATCCGAAAAATTGGCTCACCGATGAAAAAAAGCTCCCCAACAGGGGAGCTTTTTTCATTCGGATCCGGAGGTGCCTTCGTCTTCGGGTTCGGGTGCGGTCTTGACGGTTTTGGGGACTTTAACAGCCTCACCGGTTTGCGGATCTATATAGTCGAGATCCTCATAATCGCTGTTGTCGTGCGGAAGATTCTTTTTCCTGAGACGCTTATCTATCAAATACTTGGCACCGGTGTAGATGATGACGAACACGGGTACACCCAAAAGCATTCCCCAGAAGCCGAACAGTCCGCCGCCGAGGATGATAGCAAACATGACCCAGAAGCCGTTTATACCGACACTTCCGCCCATGATCTTGGGACAGATGATATTGCCGTCGACCTGCTGAAGTGCAACGATGAAGATAACGAATATCAGGCACTTGAAGGGGTCTACCATCAGCACCAAAAGTCCCGACGGTATGCCGCCGATGAAGGGCCCGAAGAAGGGGATTATATTAGTCGCACCGACTACAACGGATATGAGCAGTGCAAAGGGAATGTTGAGTATGCTGCATCCGATGAAGCAGAGGACTCCGACTATGAGTGCATCGGTAAGCTGTCCGCTTATGAAGTTGCGGAAGGTCTGATTCGAAAACTTCAGTCCGCTGTTTATGCGTTTTGCAGTCTTGGGTTTGCAGAGGGCATACAGTGCTTTCTTGAAATGTGCCCTGACGGACTCTTTATTGTACAGCAGATAGATGGAAACTATCATGCCTATGACGACATTGTATATCGCCATGACAACACTGTACACTCCACTTGTAATATTGGATATAATGCTGTCCATATTGGGAAGCACGGTATTCTGTGCCCACTTGGTCAACGTATTGCTGAGATTTCCGAATATAGCCTCGGCGTACTTCGCAACATCGGGGTTCTTGTCAAAGAGCTTCGATACACTGTCATACGCTTTCATGGCATAATCAGGTGCCGCCACAACTATCTTCTCTACACTCTCATAAAGCTGAGGGATTATGAGATACAGCAATGCGGCAACGAACAGGATCAGCAAAAGCTCCGAGAACAGCACCGACAGCCCCCTTGCAAGCTTCTTACGACGCTTCATCTTGGGATGTGAGTCGTAGAGATTCTTTGTCAGCGGGCTGAAAACCTTGCTCTCGAAAATATTCATAAAGGGCAGTAAGAGATAGAATATCACAAAGCCCCAAACAAAGGGACTGAGGATATCCATCAGGTCACCGAATATGGCAAACACCTTGCCCAGATAGTCCAAACCGAAATAAAACAGTATCGCTGCGGCAATGACGATAAACGCCGTCAGGCCCCAACGGAAATATTGACTGTTAGATTTTATACGTCGCTTCATTTTTGTCCTCCGCGGATTCAAGTCCTTATAATTTTACTATTGCCGCATATTTCCGTCAACTACTATTCTGTGAATTTTTATGATTTTTTAATATTTAATTTGTTGTTATGTTAACTCTATGCTGAATATTTTTTTGCTTTTATTATCAACATGGCTGTTGAAAACTATGTTGAAATTGTTTAAAACACTGTAATTGCAAGACATTTTTAATGTACCTGTCCGAGAACTTCCAATTCACATATGTCGAATAAAGCATAATCCTGTCAACCTGCATTATCCGCCTTTGCCGCGGCATAGTATGTCTCGGAGGGATATGCCATGAAAACTATTGTCCTTGCACTTATCGCCGCTCTTTCGTTCTCTGCGGCTTCACCCTTTGCCGATACCTTGAAGGATGGGGATATAGATATCTCCGCTCCGTCCGCTGTCTTAACGGAAAAGGAGACCGGTCAGGTCATCTATGAGAAGAACGCTCACGAACGTATGCCGCCTGCAAGTGTTACCAAGGTCATGACGATGCTGCTCATAGTCGAGGCGATAGACTCCGGTGAGCTTGAGCTGTCCGATACCGTCACCGCCTCCGAAAGAGCTGCATCCTTCGGCGGAAGCTGTGTTTATCTCGAGGAAGGCGAAAAAATGAGCGTCGATGAAATGTTAAAATGCATCGCCGTTGTATCGGCTAACGACTGTGCTGTGGCTATGGTGGAGCATATGTGCGGAACGGAGCAAGCTTTTGTTGCCAAAATGAACGAAAGAGCTGCCGAGCTCGGTATGGAGGATACTCATTTTACAAATTGCACGGGGCTTTTCGATGACGATGAGCACTACAGCACCGCCTACGACATCGCCCTTATGTCAAAGGAGCTGATATCCCATGAGCTCATAAAGGATTATACGACGATATGGATGGATTTCATACGAAACGGTGAGTTCGGGCTCACGAACACCAACAGGCTCGTCTACTGTTACGACGGCTGTACGGGGCTTAAAACAGGCTTCACAAGTCTTGCTATGTACTGTCTTTCCGCTACTGCAATGCGAGACGGTGTTGAGTACATAGCAGTCATCATGCACGCAGACAGCGTTGACAAACGCAATGCCGATGCCAAAACGCTTTTAAATTACGCCTTTGCAAATTACACGGTCTGCCCCTTGAGGCTGAATACTCCCCTGCCATATGTTGCGGTGGAGCTTGGTGTTGAAAGTGCTGTACAGCCTGAATACTCCGGTGCCGAGGCGGTGCTGATCAAAAAGCAGGGTATCGGAGATTTAGACTACTCCCTTGAGCTATACGATGAGGTGGCTGCTCCTTTGTCCCGTGGGGATGAGCTGGGGCTTTTGAGAGTTAAAATAAACGGTGAGGAGGCATACACTGTTAAGCTAATTGCCTCCCACGATGTGCCGAGGATGGACTTCGGTGATATCTTTTTGAGCGTTGTCTCAAGTTTTTTAGGAATTAAGTAACACTAAATATAGAGTCTTAATTTGCTTTTGGCACAATTTACTTGCATTTTTGCTTTTGGGTAGTATAATGTATGCAATTCAAATGTTACGGAGGCAGCTTATGGTCAAGGTGGATTTATCGGGTGCTGCGGCGTTTTTCGATCCCTCGGGTCCCGATTTTGCAGCAGCAGCTAAAGCACACAGAGATCTCTGCGACGGCACCGGTGCAGGCAATGAGTTTACCGGTTGGCTCGGTCTCCCCTCTCGCATAAAGGAGGGTGAGCTCAAGTCCATTCTCAATGCAGCCGCAAAAATTCGTTCACGCTCAAAGGCTCTCGTCGTTATCGGTATCGGCGGCTCATATCTCGGTGCTAAGGGTGCTATCGAGCTTTTGCGTCCCGTCCCCTCGGATGACGACCCCATGATACTTTTCGCCGGAAACGGTCTGTCTCCCGATGCTTTGAGCGATATCATACACAAGCTCGGTGACAGAGATTTTGACGTTAACGTCATCTCCAAATCCGGTACCACCCTGGAGCCTGCTGTCGCATTCCGTGTATTCAGAAAGCTTCTTCGTGAGAAATACGGTACTGCCGCCAAAAAGCATATATTCGCAACTACCGACAGTCAAAAGGGCGTACTCAAGTCCATGGCGGATGCCGAGGGCTGGGAGTGCTTCGTCGTTCCCGATGATGTCGGCGGACGATACAGTGTACTTTCCGCCGTGGGACTTCTGCCTATGGCTGTTGCCGGTATAGATGTCAAGGCCGTTATAAACTCCGCTATAGCCGAAATGCGTGAGCTCGATCTGCGTTCTCCCGAGAACCCTGCATGGCAATATGCCGCAGCACGTCAGCATCTTTACAGTAAGGGCAGAAGTATTGAGATCCTCGGCTGCTATGAGCCCTCCTTCCGCTTTATGGCGGAGTGGTGGAAACAGCTTTACGGTGAGAGCGAGGGCAAAAACGGTATAGGTATTTACCCTGCTTCCGTTGAGCTTACCGCCGATCTCCATTCCATGGGGCAGTATATTCAGGACGGCCCCAGAACGCTTATGGAGACCGTGGTTAAATTCGAAAAGCCGCTTTGCTCATTCACCGTTCCCTTTGAAATGGGCGATCCCGATGGACTCAATTACCTTGCAGGTAAGGAGCTTGGGGATATCTGCAACACCGCTTCCGAGGCGGTCAAGGCCGCTCACATATCCGGCGGTGTACCGAATATCGTCGTCTCCGTCCCCTCAAGGGATGAGGCAGGCTTTGCCGCTCTCGTCTGCTTCTTTGAGGTAGCCTGTGCGATATCCGGCTATATGTCAGGTGTCAACCCCTTCGATCAACCCGGTGTCGAGGCGTACAAAAAGAATATGTTCAAAATGCTCGGTAAGCCCTGATCGATATTAACAAAAAAGGACTTGCTTTAAACAAGGAATAATGTTAAGCTAATTATATAAAGACTTAAAGGAGTGTGGTCACAATGGTTAAGTTGATCCTGGGTCTGAAGGGATCCGGAAAAACCAAAAGGCTCGTTGAGCTCGTCCGTGAAGCTGTTAAAATGGAAAACGGCGACGTAGTATGCATCGAAAAGGAAAAAAAGCTCACATATGACATTCCGTATCAGGCAAGACTTATTGAAGCAGGCTCCTATGATACGGGCTCTTATGAATTCATAAAGGGCTTTATCTGCGGACTTCATTCCGGCAATTACGATATAACTCATGTTTTTGTCGATAACTTTTATAAAATCGTCAGCAACAAGGATCCCGTTCTCTTCGGCGAATTCCTTTCCTGGCTCGATGATTTCTCCGAAAAAGAAAATATTGAATTTGTGATCAGCGTTACCATGGATCCCGATACCGTCGGTGAGGCTATCAAAAAGTTTATGATATAATTTATTTCAGCCGCTTTAAAAAGCGGCTGAAATTTTTTCATTTTCCCTATTGACTTTTTCACTTTGCAGTGCTATAGTAAGCCCATCTTTCAGAAAGGAGACGTAATAAGGCTCATGACAAGCTTCCGTTTCGCTCTTGCAAATCGATTTTATTATTACTATTAT
>CAYUQN010000010.1:0-37641 GCA_964446815.1 uncultured Oscillospiraceae bacterium
TATCATACCGTGTTAAAATTTGCAAGCTGTTTTTTTATGCCTTGCGGACGGAGTCGATATGACGGGTGAGGTCGAGCATCTTGCAGCTGAAGCCCCATTCGTTATCGTACCACGCCATGAGCTTTACAAAGTTATCATTCAGAGCGAGGCCTGCCTTTGCATCGAAAATGCTGGTGTGGGGATCGGTGATGAAGTCGGAGGAGACAACGTCCTCATCGACGTACTCGATGATGCCCTTCATTGCACCCTCGGAGGCTTCCTTGACTGCCGCGCAGATCTCATCATAGCTTGCACCCTTTTCGAGACGGCAGGTGAGGTCGACGATGGAAACGTCGGCACTGGGGATACGCATGGAGGTGCCGGTGAGCTTGCCCTTGAGCTCGGGAATTACCTTGCCGACTGCCTTTGCGGCACCGGTGCTGGTGGGGATGATGTTGCCGATGCAGGAGCGGCCGAGTCTCCAATTCTTCTTGGAGAAGCCGTCAACGACTTCCTGAGTTGCGGTATCTGCATGAACGGTGGTCATGAGGCCCTCGACGATACCGAACTTGTCGTTTATGACCTTTGCAAGAGGAGCAAGGCAGTTGGTGGTGCAGGATGCATTGGAAACGACCTTTATATCGGGAGTGTACTTATCGAGGTTTACGCCGCAGACGAACATGGGGGTATCGTCCTTGGAGGGACCGGAAAGCACGACAACGGATGCGCCTGCATCGATATGAGCCTGTGCTGCCTCGGTGGTGAGGAAAGCACCGGTGCACTCGAGAACATACTCAACACCCATTTCACCCCAAGGAAGCTGCCTGGGATCTCTGTTACCTACGACGGCGACCTTTTTGCCGTTTACGGTGATGGAGCTGTCATCATGCTCTACGGTGCCGTTGAAGCGACCGTGAACGGAGTCATACTTAACACAGTATGCAAGCTGAGCTGTGCTCTTATCCGGAGCATTGATTGCGACGACCTCGATGTCGTCGGAGGCGATGGCTGCTCTGAAAGCAAGGCGGCCTATACGTCCGAAACCGTTGATAGCGACTTTAATCATAATAATTCCTCCGATTATAGAATTTACAAATTGCTTTGCTTAAATTGTAACATATACTATTGCAAAATTGCAATATTTCGATACAGCCAAATCCGAAACAAAAATCGCCCGTTTTTAGCTTGGCTATTGTATATTTTGTCTGTTTTTGATAGAATTATTGACAAGGAGATAAAAGGAGAACTGATAAAACATGGCAGAACACAGAATCCCCGCCTCGGCACTTTCGGTCATTTCGCAGCCTTTGATTTTTGTTAAGAGGGACATCATAAGCTATATGAATGCTGCGGCGATCGAGTTTGGCGGCGGTGATCTTACCGGGAAGGCAGCATCGGTGCTTTTCCCCTCGTATATCCTCGATCACAAAAACGGCAGCTTTGTGGCAACGGCGTTTGTCGGAAAGAAAAGCTGCACCGTCAATGTATATTCCCACGATACGGAGACCGTATTCGCACTTTTGCCAAAGCCGGATACGGATGCCGCCGAGCCCACCGTATTCGCAAGCCTACGCACGACACTTGCTAATCTCAAAATGAGCGGAAGCTGTATATCGAGACTTGCGGAGATGAAACATGATGAGCTGCTGCGCGGCTATGCGGCATCCGTCAACAGGTGCTACTACCGCATAAAACGCTGTATCGATAATCTCAGCCTCATCGAGCTCATACGCCACGGCGAGTATCCCTTTTACGCCGAGAGCACCGATCTTTCGGAGTTTTACGCAAAGCTTATCGACAGTATTCGGATACTTTTGGACAAGGATCTGAAGATAGAATTCACGGCCCCCGAGCACCTGTATATAAGCATAGACCGCTATTTGGCGGAGCTTGCGATGCTGAATCTCATATCGAACAGTTTGAAGCATTGCGGTGACAAGGGACGTATAAGTATATCGCTCATGCGCACCGATAAGAACACGATCATAGCCGTCAACGACACCGGCGAGGGCATATCTCCGGAGATATTGCCCCTTTTGTTTAACAGACAGCTCAGGAGCACGGAGCTTTGTTCCGCCGCCGAGGGCACAGGTTTGGGCTTTGCCACGGTACGCAGCATAGCGGAGCTTCACGACGGAGCGCTTATAGTAGAAAGCAGAGGCACCGGTAAGGGCACCTCTGTTCGTCTCATGCTATCAAATTTCGTTCAGCCGAGCTCATCGCTCAGGTCAGGAGGCTCGATCTACGGAAGCGGCGGTTTGAGCGGTATTTTGCAGGAGCTCACCGATTCCCTGCCCGACGACTGCTACACCTCCATGACCGACGACTGATCCCGTGATATCCTCAGCTCAGATACAGGGCTCTCAGCCTTGCGATATCCTGTTTTGACAGCTTCATTGCGTTTTCAAGATATGCATCCATGCTGCCGCAAAGCTCCTCCGCAGCGGTGAAGGCGGCATTTATGAAGCTCTCATCCACACGGTCGAGCTCGTATATAAACTCAAGCTCCGCCTCGCTGTCGGTATAACGGCGACAGCTTTCGATGAGCCGCTCTGTGCCCTCGGCACAGCGTTCGTTGGTTATCATGTAATCCTCGACTATATCGTCTCTGTGAACACCGAGGGCGGTCAAAACAAGTGCCGTGCCGACGCCCACTCTGTCCTTGCCCATGGTGCAGTGGTACAGCAGAGCACCGCTCTCCTGCTTTAAAAGCGTCTCAAAAAATACGCGATAATGTGAGATGCAGTGCTCCGTACCTGCAAGTATCGGATACAGCGACCGCATTTGAACCCTGCCGTCGGGGTGCTTTTTCATAAGCCGTCTTGCCATTGCGACGGTGCGGACTGCCTCCTCATCCTCGGTCTCGGGCTTATCGCGACTAATTCCGTCGGTCTTCATCTCGATTATCGGACAATGCACATAGCCGACGCCGTCGATTAGGCGATCACGCTTTTGAGCTCTCTCCTCATCGGTGCGAAAATCGACCACCGTGCAGATCCCCAGCTCCTTGAGCACTGCGACATCGGCATCGCTTATTTGATTTATGACACCGCTTCGGATGAGCCGCTTTTTTGCGATCACGCCGCCGTCGGCTTTGATACCGCCCAAGTCTCTTGCATTCGGTGCTCCCTCGAGTAAGTACTTCATATTCCGAAAAGTCTCCTTCCGTTTTCGGTGCATTGCCTTGCGGCTTCCTCCTTATCGATACCCTTTATCTCCGCTATCTTTTCCGCAACGTAGACAAGATTTCTCGAATCATTGCGTTTTCCGCGGTTGGGAACGGGGCTGAGGTAGGGACTGTCGGTCTCGATAAGCATACGGTCCATGGGGCACATCTCAAGCACCTCAAGTGCCTTTCTTGCGTTTTTATATGTCACGGGGCCGTCAAAGCCGAGATAAAAGCCCAGCTTCAAAAGCTCACGAGCCATCTCAACGCTGCCGGAGTAGCAGTGAAATACGCCTCTAAGCTCCGGATAACGGCGAACGATCTCCAGGCAATCGGCATGAGCCTCCCTGTCATGGATAATAACGGGCTTGGCGAGGCTTATGGCAAGCTCTATCTGCTTGCAAAAGAGCTCCTTTTGCTCCTCCTTATGGCTTGCGTCCCAGTAGTAATCAAGACCTATCTCACCTATGGCAACGCATTTGGGGTGCCCTGCAAGCTCCTTGAGCTCCTCGAGTGCCTCATCGCTCAGCTTGTCGATATCCTCCGGGTGCCAGCCCACGGCGGCATACACGAAGTCAAACTCCTCTGCAAGTGCGATCGCCTTTTTGCTGCTTATGAGATCGCAGCCGGGGTCTATTATAAGCTCCACGCCGCTTTGAGGCATGGAAGCAAGAAGCTCCAAACGGTCGGCATTGAATGAGCCGCTGTCGTAATGAGCATGGGTGTCAAAATACATTGCATTACCTCGAAATATACATATTTCGTTTATTATATCATTTACATTGCACCGAGTGCAACAACTTTAAAAGGAAGTGGCACAATGAAGGATTTTTATAAAACTCTTGTCAAGGGCATAGACCCGACGCTCACGGTAACACGGATAGTCAAGGGCAAGAGTTGGACGGGAGCAGAGCTTTCAAACGGCTCCTTCGGTATCGCCATGTACACCGAAGGAAGCAGCATAGATCGTATGTATGACAGTCTCTTAGGATTGCCTGCAAAAGATGCGGCAAAAGGCGTTATGAGCTGGAATCTTGAGGAGGCGAGCGAGGCCATGGCGGTCATAAACGCCTTTTACAACAGTCCCGATCGCATGAAGGAGCTCGAGATCGATGTTCCCTTTGAACGTGTGTGTACCGTCGGACTTGAGCTTAAAGGCAAGACGGTCGCCTTCATCGGTCATCTCAAAATGCCACCGGAGACGGTGGAGGGCTGCAAAAATCTTTATATAATCGAACGTGATCCGAGGGAGGGCGATTATCCCGATTCCGCCTGTGAGTATCTTCTCCCACAATGCGACATCGTTATAATCACGGGCTCTGCCTGTGTCAACAAGACCATGCCGCGACTGTTGGAGCTCAGCCGCAACGCCGAAACGATACTCATAGGTCCAACCGTGCCCATGTGCCCCAAGCTCAAGGAACTCGGTGTTGACAGGCTTTCCGGCATGGCGGTTCGTGACAAGGATGGTATCATCGACTGGATGCAGCGTGAGGCAGGCAGTCCCTACCCCTACGGCGATACATTTTTGATCATTTGAGGAGGTTTGCTTATTTTTTAAGCACTTAATGTCATCGTACTTCCAATGATCGGGAGGTTGGGGATTCTCCCCTACCACCTTCGGTGCTCACGTCAATCGCCACGCCCGCACTTGGCTCTCCCCTTGGGAGAGCTGTCAGCGAAGCTGACTGAGAGGGCTTATCGAGGCAACAATTCGTTTTTCCCCTCGGTATGCTTCAAACCGTCAAAAACACATGATCCGGCAAGGTGCATATCTGATGCCCGAGGGCGACCTCGTTGCCCAGTATCGATGCCCTTTGTATCGACTCCGCCCCATATTTTCGGCGTATGCCGTCGATGGCGGAGTCGAGCTTCTTTTGCCTGTCTTTGTTAACATAATCTAATAATATGTCAATCTGTTCGGGGAAATCGTTTCTGACAAGCTCCGTTGCCCTGAGCCCCATGCTCCTTAGCGGTGTGCGATCCCACGCCTCGGCAAAAAGGCTCATCGCCGTATCCCTGAGCTCGGTCGTTATATCCGTTGCACTTATGAGGCGACAGCGATGACTTTTCCATATGAGATCCTGCGACCGCAGCGATATCTCAACGCTGCGGCACATATAGCCGCTTTTCCGCAGACTTGCTCCGACATTTTCGGCAAGGCTCAAAAAAACCTGCTTTGCCTCATCCGCAGTCGTGACATCCGCTGCCAAGGTCGTGCTGTTGCCGATCGACTTCGGCGGAGGCGACTCCCCTATCCTGTGCACCCTTGAGCTGTCCAAACCGTTTGCAAATGCGTAGAGCATCGTTCCCATTTTGCCGAGCATCGCTCTGAGATTGTCGGGTGATGCCAAAGCGAGCTCACCTATAGTCCGTATGCCTACACGTTCAAGCTGCCTTGCGGTGCTCCGTCCGACCATCAGCATATCTGATGCCGGAAGCTCCCATGCGAGGCTTTTGAAATTTTCCCTGCTTATTACAGTGACCGCATCGGGCTTTTTATAATCCGAGCCGAGCTTTGCGAATATCTTGTTGAAGCTCACTCCGACACTGACCGTCAGCCCCGTTTCCGCCTTTACCCTTCGGCGTATCTCGTGAGCCGTTGCGACCGGATCGGGACAGGCAAGGCAGGAGCTTATGTCCAGCCAGCACTCATCAAGACCGAAGGGCTCCACAAGATCGGTATAATCGGAATATATCGCCCTGACCGCCGCAGCATATTCGTTGTATCTCTCAAAATGCGGACTGACTATCTCAAGCTCCGGGCATACCGCCTTCGCCTGCCATATCGTCATCCCCGTCTTGACCCCGGCCTTCTTGGCTATCTCGTCTTTGGATAATACTATGCCGTGCCGCATTTCAGCCGAGCCGCAAACCGCCATCGGCTTACCGCAAAGCTCCGGTGCAAAAAGCCTTTCAATACTCGCATAGCAGGAGTTTATGTCCGAATGAAGTATCGCCCTGTCCATGTCATTCTCCTTTCGGGATACTATGGACAGTATAACTCTCTTTTTCGGATATGTAAAGTAAAATTTTATCCGTTTGAGATAATTTTTATCTTGAAATTTTTCTTTGTATAGTGTATACTTTTAATAGATCGGAGGCTTTGATATGATGGATATAGGCAAAATATTATGTGAAAAGCGTCGTGAAGCGGGACTTTCTCAGGCAGAGCTTGCAACCGCTTTGGAACGGTACGGAGTTTGTGTGACCAATCAGGCGATATCCAAATGGGAGAATGGCAGCACGCTGCCGAGTGCCGTTCAGTTTCTCGCTCTGTGCCGTGCTCTGGGGATAAAGGACATATCCTCGGAATTCTATCCGAACGGAGGCGGCATCCTATCCGGACTCAATGCCGCGGGACGCAAGCTTGCCATGGACTACATATCGCTTTTGCATGACAGCGGACGGTATTCGATAGCACCGGAGCCCATTCCCATACACGCAAGGAGCCTTCCCTTGTACTCGATCTCCGTATCCGCCGGTACCGGTCAGTTCCTTGACAGTGAGCATTACGATATGACCGAGGTAGGCCCCGAGGTGCCGGACAGTGCCAACTTCGGCGTTAAGGTATCGGGAGACAGTATGGAGCCCGATTTCCACGATGGGCAGACTGTTTGGGTCAGTCAGCAGCACAGTCTGATGACCGGTGAGATCGGCATATTCCTGTACGACGGCTGTGCGTATCTCAAGCAGCTCAAGGCATTGGGAGATCATCTTGTGCTTCATTCGCTCAATCCCATGTACGATGATATAGTCATCTCCCCCGAGCTTCCCCTCAGAGTCTTGGGTAAGGTGATAGCATGACATAACATAAAAACCGAGCTCAACGAGCTCGGTTTTTAATATTCCTTTTTATCGGTCTGACGATGTGACCTATGACGTAGCCGGCAAGCACCAGTGTCACCGTTCCGCCGAGGAAGGTGGAATAAACGCCGACACCCAAAAAGTCATACGCACTAACGGGTGAACACACAAGGTAGAGCACAACGAGTCCCACCATGAGCCAAAGCCTGAGCTTTGAGCTGTCGATCGCCACTGCGGCATATATGCCCAGCATCGCAAACACGGCAAAGCTGAACACTACGGGGACACTCGGCGGCATACCGTACCACTCCTTGAGGATATACAGCAAGACATCCATGCTCAATCCTCCATGGCACGGAGGAACTTGGGCAAAACCCCGATGCCGTTAGTCCTGTGAGGCGGAAGCTGATATATATCGTGACCGGGGAAGTCGTTGCCCTCAATGAGCAGAGGCCCGTTATCCGTAACGCAAACGTCCCAGCCGACGATACCGACCTGAGGAACTACCTGTCCCGCTCTTTCGACAAGCTTTATGACCTCATCCCACAGCGGTATCTCAAAGCCCTTTATCGGAACTCCGGTCATCGGATGACTTTCATGCAGAGCACCGCTCTTGTCCAGTGCCGGATAGATTATCCTGCCGCAGTCCTCCTCAATGGGCACTACCATACCGCCGTTATTGAAATTGTCAACATACTTGCCGTTGCCTATCCTGAGATATGCTGCGACGACCTTGGTTTTACTGCCCTTTGTGAAGCTTATCACCCTACAGGTGTTGACGGAGCAGGGATGCAGCTCCATGAGCCTTTTATGCTGGACGACACATTCCTCGAGAACATAGCTCGTCTGACCCTTGAGGTGCTCATAAAGATCGCCCTCGAACGCTGTCGCATCAAGCTTTTCGATGCCCTTACCGCACATACCGTCAACGGGCTTTGCCATGAAAACAGGGTGCTCTTCGGTGAAGGCATCAAGCTCCTCACGAGTGGCGGTGGACATATCCAACCAATCACGGTGCATGAATTCAGCAAAGTTTTTCGCAAACTTCAGCTTGTTCTCGATCTCGGGCATATATTTCGGATCGTTGTACTTTTTAATAAAGGCGTTATTCTTACCCCTTGTAAGCACCGTCTTACGCTGGCTGCGATTGAGATCGTACATCTCAAACAGCCAGTAATCCATATAACCGGCTTGGTATACTATGCCGCAGTAGATCATATCGAAGAAGATGAAAACACGGTTTTTGCCGGACTTTTCATGTACCTCGTCGATCTTACGGAACATCTGACGGTAATTCATATCAAGAAGTCTTGTAATAAAATATTTGAGTTTAGACATAGTGCATCACCTTTTGAAATTGTAGCACACAGCAGTGCAAAAGACAAGGAAAAGCTCCCCGAAGTGCAAAGCATTTCGGGGAGCGGATTTTTTAAGATCAAAGAGCTGCCTTTGCCTTCTCGCAGAGAGCGGTGAAAGCTGCGGGATCGTGGATAGCGGTCTCGCTGAGCATCTTGCGGTTCATGTCGATGCCGCTGAGCTTGAGGCCGTGCATGAAGGTGGAGTAGTTCATGCCGTTTGCCTTGCAAGCAGCACTGATACGGGTGATCCAAAGCTGACGGAAGTCTCTCTTCTTCTGCTTACGTCCAACGTATGCATAGCGGCCGGACTTCATCATTGCCTGATTTGCCATCTTGTAGTGGCGGGACTTGTTGCCCCAGTAACCCTTAGCCAGACCAAGGATCTTGTTTCTATGTTTGCGGGTCATCATTGCGCCCTTAACTCTTGCCATTTGTCATTTCCTCCTATTCGTAGCCTTACGATTATTTGTAAGGGATCATCTTTTTGATGGTTGCTTCGTTGGTAACATCAGCGATGGTGCCGGAACGCAGGCGACGGCAACGCTTAGTGTCCTTCTTGGTGAGGATATGGCTCTTAAAAGCGTGGGCACGCTTTACTTTACCGGTTTTGGTGAGATTGAATCTCTTCTTAGCACCACTGTGGGTCTTAAGTTTGGGCATGGTTATTTCTCCTTCCGTATGGTAGCTGTAAACAGCATTATTAACAGGCAAGCCTGTAATATACAAACTTATGCTTCTTCGCCGTCTTCCTTGGCGACCTTCTTTGCTTCCTTCTGTGCCTTCTTTATAGCCGCTGCGGACTTGGGCGAAAGGAACATCGACATATTGCGTCCCTCAAGCTTGGGCTCCTTATCGAGGCTTGCGATCTCACTGCACTTGGCGGCAAAATCACGAAGCAGAGTCTCACCGATATGGGTGTGTGCCATCTCTCTGCCGCGGAAGCGGATGGATACCTTGACACGGTCCCCGTCTGCGAGGAACTTCTGAGCACTCTTGAGCTTGGTGTTGAAGTCATTGGCGTCGATATTCGGTGACATACGCACCTCCTTGACCTCCATGACACGCTGATTCTTCTTGGCTTCCTTCTCACGCTTTGCCTGTTCGAAGCGGAACTTGCCGTAGTCCATGATCTTGCAGACAGGGGGCTTTGCCGCCGGTGAGATCTTGACAAGATCCAACTCCCTTTCCTCGGCAAGCCTCAGGGCCTCCTCGGATGACATTATACCGAGCTGTTCTCCGCTGTCACTTATAACGCGAATTTCCTTATCGAGGATTTCTTCGTTGATCTCATAATTCTGGTTTGCTATTGTCAAACACCTCCAAAACGAAAAAACGGACGCCTTCGGCATCCGCACGCAAAAACCCCACCTCAGGTGAGATCTCTATTGACCGAGATACGCCGTTTGCGATCCGGTGATGAGGGCGGACACCGCTCATACTTCATTTTCAGCTCTACTAATATAACAGTATCCGCACCGTATGTCAAGTATTTTTTCTCAAAAACAAATAAATACTCCGACCGTGGGCAAAATACCATGGGTGATAGATTTGCCGCTGCTATGCATATTTCTCATAGGTGCCGGACTGTACGGCAGCGTGGAGCTTCTTTGGCGTGGCTACAGTCATTGGACTATGCTGCTTTGCGGGGGAGCCTGTTTTACGCTCATATATCTTCTGAGCGGCACCTCGCTCCCCCTCTGGGCAAAATGTCTCATATCCGCCATCGCCATCAGCCTGCTTGAATTTGCCGTGGGCTGTATCGTGAATCTTGTGCTGCAATGGCGTATATGGGATTACTCGGACAGACCATTTAATCTTTTAGGTCAGGTCTGTCCTTTATATTCGTTTTTTTGGCTGATACTGTCGGTACCTGCAATGTACCTTTGCTCACTGCTTCGAGCTGCTCAGTAATTCTCCTCGGGGGCACCCGCTTCGTTTTCAAGCTGCATTGCAAGCTTAACGATACGGCTGGTACCGAGACGGTCTGCACCGAGCTTTATAAACTCCTCCGCATCCTCAAGTGAGGCTATTCCGCCTGCTGCCTTGACCTTTACGCTCTCGGGGGAGTACTTACGCAAGAGGGCAACGTCCTCTCTCGTTGCACCGCCCTTGGAGAAGCCGGTGGAGGTCTTGATATAATCCGCACCGCAGGCTGCAACAATACCGCAGAGTCTTATCTTCTCCGCTTCGGTGAGGAGGCAGCACTCGATTATGACCTTGAGTATCTTACCGGCAGTTGCTTTTCTGACCTCGGAGATATCCTCCTCGACCTTGTCCCAGCAGCCGTCCTTCACCATGGAAAGGTTTATCACCATGTCGATCTCATCGGCACCGTTTCGGATCGCTTCTCTTGCTTCAAAGGCTTTGGTCGCAGTGGTCATATAGCCGTTGGGGAAGCCGATAACGGTGCATATCTTCATATTCGAACCGACATAGCGTGTTGCTCCGGCAACGTGGGAGGGCGGTATGCACACGGATGCGCAGCCGTATTTGATCGCCTGATCGCAAAGAGCCTTGATCTCCTCACAGGTGCAGTCCTGACGAAGCAGGGTATGATCGCAAATGGCGAGTATGTCTTTGATATCCATAATAATATTTCCTTTCAGGTCGTTTGTATTGATTATACCCTATATGGGCGTCATATTCAAGCACACCTTCTTAATATACTGAAACGAATCAAGGAGGACTACCGATGGACGAAAATATAAGCAACAACATTGCCGTACTGTGCGGTACGGTAGCACAGGCACCGTCATTCTCACATTACAGCCGCAATGAGAGCTTTCTCGGCTTTCCGCTTGAGGTAATGCGGCTTTCGGGTGCATATGACAGGATAAACATAATAGTGCGTCGGGAGCTTGCGGATGAGCTTGAGATAAGTGACGGAGAGAAGCTTCGCATATGCGGAGAGCTCCGCTCCTTCAACAACAAGAGCGGAGAGGGTGCAAGGCTTGTTATCAGCATTTACGCAAAGGAGCTTATGCTCGTCGATGACGATGACGAGAACCGCATACACCTGAAGGGCACCCTGTGCAAGAAACCGAATCTCCGTACCACTCCCATGGGACGTGACATATGCGATCTCATGCTTGCGGTAAACCGCAGATACGGAAGAAGCGACTATCTCCCCTGCATCACATGGGGTGCAAAGGCAAGGGAAGCCTCGCTTTGGGATGTCGGCACCGAGATCGAGCTCGACGGCAGGATACAAAGTCGAAGCTACATAAAGCTCATAGGCAATGAGCCGATAGAGAAAACCGCCTTTGAGGTATCGGTGACAGACGTTTATCGTCTTTGAGGTATCGGTGACAGACGTTTACCGGTGCAGAGGTACTATCTCTATCCAATACCCGTCGGGGTCTTGGATGAAGTAAATGCCCATGGACGGATTTTCAAAGCATATGCAGCCCATTGCACTGTGCAGCTCATGAGCTGCGGCAAAATCCTCGACGGTGAAGGCAAGATGAAATTCCTCATCACCGAGGTCATATGCCTCGCTTCTGTCCGAAAGCCAAGTGAGCTCAAGGGAAAAATCACTCACACCGTCACCGAGGTAAACCAGCTTAAAGGAACCGTCGGCGGCGGTCTTTTCACGAACGGGACTCAGCCCCAATGCCTTATCGTAAAATTCAAGGCTCCGCTCAAGGTCGAGTACGTTAAAGTTAAAATGATTGAATTTGAACATTATATCACCTCAAGGCGATTATATAATTATTCCCTCCGCTTGTCAAAAAGATATTGGAATTAAAGCTCCGAACGTATATAATATAGACATTACTATATACGGAGAAGCATCATGTATACGGAGCTTGCGAAAAAATACATACCAAAGGACGATGTGTACCTGTTCAACACCGGCAACGCCGAAAAAGCATGGCTGCTTTTCGGTTGCCGCTATATCCCCGAAATCGAGATGCACCGCTTCGTCCTATGGGCACCGAACGCCGAAAGCGTATCCCTTGTCGGTGATTTTAACGCTTGGGATGGGGATAAAACGCCGATGCAAAAGCTCGGCGGCATATGGTACTGCTTTGTTCCCGGACTTAAAAACGGCGATCTTTACAAGTACCGTGTCACCCAAAAAGGCGGAAGATCGGTGTTCAAATCGGATCCCTTTGCAAGATATTCGCAGTCCGGTATAAACACAGCCTCCATAGTATGGGAGGGCTCACACAAATGGTGCGACGGTGATTGGCTACGTTGCCGCAGTGAGCGTGATCCCTTTGCCTCCCCCATGAGCATATACGAGGTGCATCTCGGCTCATGGCGTATACATGAGGGCAGCGGCGTTCCCGATTACGAGACGGCGGCAAGGGAGCTTTCGAGCTACTGTGTTCAAATGGGCTTTACCCATGTTGAGCTTTTGCCGATGACCGAGTACCCTTTCCCCGGCTCCTGGGGCTATCAGGTGACGGGGTATTTTGCCCCGACCTCACGCTATGGCGATCCCGATGCCTTTGCCGCCTTTGTGGACATTCTCCACAGTCACGGCATCGGCGTTATAATTGACTGGGTACCGGCTCATTTTCCGAGAGACGAGCATGGGCTTGCTCTCTTTGACGGCACGCCGCTTTTCGAATGTAAGGAGGAGCGTATGGCAAGCCACCCCGAATGGGGTACGCTAATTTTCGATTATGCACTGCCGGAGGTGCAGAGCTTTCTGATATCCTCCGCCTGCCTGTTCTTTGAGGAATACCACATTGACGGTATCCGTGTCGATGCGGTCAGCTCAATGCTCTACCTCAGCTATTGTCGCAAGGAGGGAGAATACACCCCCAACAAATTCGGCGGTGATATCAATCTCGATGCCGTTGATTTCCTCCGTCGTCTCAACACAGCGGTGCTTCGCAATTATCCCGGTGCCGTCACCATAGCGGAGGAATCCACCGCCTATCCCATGGTCACGATGCCGCCCGAGGTCGGCGGTCTGGGCTTCAGCTTCAAATGGGACATGGGCTATATGCATGACACTCTCGATTACTTTTCCGCCGATCCTCTGTATCGCAAGGCTCTGCATGACAAGCTGACCTTTTCGATGATGTACGCCTTTTCCGAAAACTTCATCCTCGCCTTTTCGCATGACGAGGTGGTACACGGCAAAAAATCCATGCTGGATAAGATGTTCGGAAGCTATGAGCAGAAGTTTTCCACCCTCCGTGCCCTGTACGGCTATCAGTTTGCCCATCCCGGTAAGAAGCTGTGCTTCATGGGCTCCGAGTTCGGTCAGTTCATCGAATGGAATTACAGGCAGGAGCTTGACTGGCTGCTGCTTAAATACCCGACGCATGACAGCTTGCGTGAATATTACGCAGCCCTCAACCGCTTCTACACCGATACGCCGGAGCTTTATGAGGTGGACAAGTCGTGGGACGGCTTTTCGTGGCTGAATGTTGACGAAAAGGCACTGAGCTGTATCGCCTTTATGCGTAGCGGAAAATGCGAAAAACGACGTATAGTCTGCGTTTGCAACTTCATCCCCAACGAAAATCCGAGCCTTCGGATCGGGCTTCCCTCAAGCGGAAGATTGAGACTGCTTCTCTCAAGCGATGAACCGCGTTTCGGCGGAAGCGGCTATGAGTCAAAGCAGCTCGTATACTCCGAGGAAACGCCGTTTGAAAATATGCCGTGCAGTGCCCTGCTGTCCGTACCGCCGCTTTCCTGCCAATACTACGAATTTATCCCCGTCGAAAGGAGCGAAAAATGAAAAAGGAATTCAGAGAGCTTTTAAAGCAAAAGGGACGAAGCACCATGCCCAAGGTTTTGCTTGCCGCTGCGGAGTGTGCTCCGCTGAGCAAGACCGGAGGACTTGCCGATGTTGTCGGCACTCTGCCCAAATCGCTTTCCTCACTCGGTATCGATGCAAGGGTCATCACGCCCTATCATCGCTGTATAAAGGATAAATACGCCGATAAGGTCGAGCACCTTTTCGATTTTTATGTAAACCTTGGCTGGCGTAGGCAATACTGCGGCATAGAGTATTTTGAGCACTGCGGCGTTAAGATATATCTCGTGGACAACGAATTCTATTTCGGTGACAAAATATACAAGGGCGGCTATGAGGAAGGTGAGCAATACGCTTTCTTCTCCCGTGCCGTGCTCGATGCCCTGCCGAGGCTCGGCTTTGAGCCCGATATTCTGCATTGCAACGACTGGCACACCGCCATGCTTCCCATGCTGTATAAGACCACGGCTCACGGTATCACAAAGCCGCTTCGTTTTTTGCTGACCATTCATAACATTGCATTTCAAGGGAAATTCGGCTTTGACTATGTCCAAGACCTGCTTGGCATTGACGATAAATATTACACCCCCGAGTTCATGGAGCTTGACGGCTGCACAAACTTCCTCAAAGCCGGCTGCGTCTTTGCCGATAGGATAAACACCGTCAGCCCCAACTACGCCGAGGAGATAAAAACCGCCTATTTCGGTGAGGGTCTGGAGGGCATACTCCGTGCCCGTTCACATGAGCTTTCCGGTATAATAAACGGTATCGACACTGAGGTGTTCAATCCCCATGCCGATCCCCTGATCCCTGCGAAATACGACAAGAGACACCTTAAAGGAAAAGAATTATGTAAACTTCAATTGCAGGAAAAATGCGGTCTTGAGCAGCGAGCCGATGTTCCGCTCTTTGTCATGGTCACGAGGATGACGGAGCAAAAGGGCTTTGACCTCATAGAGCGTATGCTTGATGAGCTGATGCAGTATAACGATATGCAGTTCATGCTCCTCGGTACCGGTGATGAAAAGTACGAAAGCTTTATGCGTGAGGCGGAGGATCGATATCCCGGTAGGCTGTGCTCATATATAGGCTACAGTGAGGAGCTCAGCCATCTTGTATATGCCGCAGGAGATTTCTATCTCATGCCATCTCGCTTTGAGCCCTGCGGTTTGTCGCAGATGATAGCTATGCGGTACGGCACTCTCCCCATCGTCCGTGAAACGGGTGGGCTCAAGGATTCCGTATTGCCCTATAACCGCTATACCGGTGAGGGTACGGGCTTTAGCTTTTCCGATTTCAACGCTCATCAAATGAAGGATGCGGTCATGCTTGCCCTCGATTGCTACAGTGACAGGGAGTGCATGAGATCGCTCATCCGTCAGGCAATGGAGGCATCCTTCGGCTTTGACGGCAGTGCCTGCGAATATGCGAGGCTTTATATATGGATGCTTTAAAACGCAGCGTTTTCACCTACGGTGCTTACGATGAGCTTTGGTCGGATGACTATAAGCTTACGATACGCTACCACAGACCGAGAGAGTTTTCTCTCAGCCTGATAAACGGCGTATGGACATCGGATGACACGGTACACCCCTTCACGGCACAGTATTTGCGTTCTGCCGCAACGATAGCCGATGCCGCCGAAAAATGCCGCCGCATCGAGGATATTGCGGAGTATCTGCCCTCCCCCGAGGGGCTTTTGCCGGAGGAGCTGCTGCGGCTGCTTTTGGATGACCGTGGGCTTTCGATGGATGCCGCAATGCAAATAGTCGTGAACTGCTTCGGTAATCTTTTATGCATTGAGGAGGATCACGATTACCTTTTTGATATGCAGCCGAGGACTGCGGCTTTAACGGCGATTTTGCGTTCGGAGCTTAAAAAGTATATTTGGCATGAGCCCTATGATGAAGCCTGTCGCTGCCCTCTCGGTGCCATTGAGACGGAAACGGAGCTCACTCTCACCGCCTATGTCTTTTCCGATTCCGAGCTCTGTTTAAGAGTTTACGGTGACGGTACACAGTCGGAGTACAAGATGACCGCCGATGGAGCTAAACGCAGTTGCAGCATAAGACTCAGCGATATCGGTGCATATGAGTACCGCTTTGTATCCAAAGCCGCCGAAAGCAAGGCGTTTCGCCTTACCGTATATAAAAGGGGCTTTGCCACCCCCGATTGGGCAAAGGGCAAGGTCATGTATCAGATATTCCCCGATCGCTTCGGCTTCGGTGCTTGCGAAATGGGCATTGAATATCACCGCTCTCTCGGTCGGGACATTGAGCTTCACAAAAGCATAAATGAGCCGGTTCGCTGGCAGGCAAGAGACTTCGAAAGCGATTACACGCCGAATGATTTTTACGGCGGTACCCTTCGTGGGATCACCGAAAAGCTTCCGTATCTCAAATCTCTCGGTGTCGGTATCATATACCTGAATCCCATTGTCGAAGCAGCTTCCAACCACCGCTACGACACCGCCGATTACACGAAGGTCGATCCCATCCTCGGCGATGTAGAGGATTATGTAAACCTGTGTGCCGAAGCAAAACGCCTCGGTATCCATGTTATAAACGACGCTGTGTTTTCGCATACCGGTGCCGACAGTGTGTATTTTAACCGCTACGGCTCATATCCGGTGTCCGGAGCGTGGCAGGGCGATGAGTCGCCGTATCGCTCATGGTACTCCTTCGGTAACTATCCCTGCGGCTACAAATGCTGGTGGGATTTCAGAGAGCTCCCCGAGGTAAACGAGCACGATCCCATGTGGCAGGACAGCATCATAAGCGGAGACGGCTCCGTTTTAAAGCTTTGGCTCAGACGAGGTGCCTCGGGCTTTCGGCTGGATGTTGCCGATGAATTACCGGACGATGTTTTGGAGCTCATAAGGGCAAACGCCAAAGCCGAAAAGCCGGATGCCTTCATAATAGGTGAGGTCTGGGAGGATGCCGTCACAAAGGAAAGCTACGGGCACCGTCGCAATTATGCCCTCGGAGCCTCGCTTGACAGTGTGATGAACTACCCCTTCCGCACCGCAGTGACCGATTTTGCGCTGGGACTTTGCAGCTCTTTTGAGCTCCGTGAGCTTTTGCTGTCGCAGATGTACAATTATCCCACACCGATCTATGAGTGTCTCATGAATCTCTTGGGCTCACACGATGTTGCAAGGCTGCACACCCTGCTGTCCTGCGGTAAGGATATAGCCACGCTCACTCGAAGGGAGCAGTCAAGGCTTTCTCCCACGGCAAGGCAATCGGAAAAGGGCACCGCACTGCAAAGGCTTTGTGCTGCGATCCAATACGCCGTGCCGGGCATACCCTGCCTATACTACGGCGATGAGGAAGGTCTCGACGGCGGCGGCGACCCCTTTAACCGCGCTCCCTTTGAGCCCATGTGCTCGGGGCTCTACTCCTATTACCGTGAGCTCGGTGAGCTCAAAGAGCATTATGCGGCTCTACGCAAGGGCAAGATGAGCATAGAGTGCTTCGGTGAGGATGTCATCGTCATCATAAGGAGTGCGGAGGATGAGAATGTTTTGTGTGTCGTGAACCGTGGTGACAGCGAATTTGCCCTACCCTTTGCGGCAACGCCCATCGGAAGCACCACCGCAAGATCCGCCGTTCCTCCCTGCTCCTCCGCTTTTTATAAAATGTAAAACAGACCACAGACCTTGCTTAGAGCCAAGGCATTTTGCGTCCCGTCTTTTCAATATTTCAGCCGACGGGAGGGTCAAGGCCCTCTCCTACGGCGGCTTGGCAGTAGATTAACACAACAAAAAGCAGATAAGGTTTCCGAGAGCAGAAACCTCATCTGCTTTTTCCATTGCTATAGCTGCCGTCTTATTGCTTCACTGCTTATGCGTTAGCGGCGACCCATGTGCCGTTTACTACCTTCAGCACCTTGCCGTTATCCGCAGCCGTTACCGTCGGCAGTGCAGCGGTAAGTGGAGTGATATACGAATACGCTCCCGTGCCGTTGCTTTCTATCTTCACATATTGCAAACGCGGCTCATCGCCACTCGAGGTCTTTTCGTAGTTTGAAAAGTCTATGCCGTTTTCATCGAGCCTGCTCATTCTCAAGAGCGTGTTCCAATCCCCTGCGCCGTTTGTGACATTGAGCAGTACACAGCGATCTTCAGCATACGCCTCATATGCATACTCATACGCATTCTTTCCGGTGGGCAGGTTTTCGAAAACAAGGGCGCCGTTTTCGCACACGGTGGCAGATATGATGCAAAGGGAGGCTGCGCCGCTCTCTCCGGCATCGCCCTTGTCACCCTTATCGCCCTTGAGCATGCTCAATGCGACAATAGGGGTATAGGTAACGCCGTCGGTGCTGTAGCGTATGCTTCCGTCGGCAACATCCATTTGCAGATCGACCGCCGCCTCCTTTGTCAGTGCCTCGTTTATCGCCGTGACAAGATCCTCGGCAGCAGAGTCAAGCTCCCTAACGTCGCCTATCTGCTCCTGTAGCCTCATCCAAATCGGCAGGGTCGGTGCCGTACCCACCTCACCGCAGGCTTCCGCTCCACGGTGAACGTAGCCGAGAGTGGCGTACACGGTGGGTATCGCCTCGCTGCCGTCGGAATTAACGCCGTAGACTCCGACTGTCAGTGCAACACCGTGCTGTGTCAGGCACTCATGCGGCACTGTGCAAACGCCGTCCTCCCATTCGCTTTCGGGAACATCCGTAAGCTTGCCGCCGCAGGAGAATACCGCAGTTTTCTCAAGTCTGTCCCATGCCTCATCGAAGCTTAAACATATCTTTGCTCCGACCATGCCCGAGGTGAATACCTCTCTGTCTCTGACGGTCGCCGCCGCCTTGCTTATCTCTACCTTAGTCATGCTCATTCCTCCACGTCCTTGGATTCCGCCGCCGAACGCACGTTCCGCAGCATTTTACCGAGCCATGTCGGCACCGGTGCTCCGAGCTTTGCGGCATTTTCCGCCATGCTGCCGAGCTCGGTGAATATATACCACACCGCAACGACCGGTGTTGCAAGCACCGAATATTCAAAGGGCAGATCAAAGCCTCCCGAGCCGACTATCTGATCGAGGGCAAGATCGCACAGCACCGCCACCAAAAGCGCAGTCAGCTCACCGAGCTTGTGCCAAAGTCCCTGTCTTGCCGTCTTGCTGCTCCATTCGCCTTTGGACATTGCCGCGGCGGTACCGCTCAAATAGTCAAGCCCCATGCACAGGAGCATTATGACCACCAGCCAGCCCACCCAGCCTATCACCGAGCCTATCGCCGCTATTGCCGCACATACAAAGGCTTTGAGCTCCACTGCCTTTTCACTTTTCAGCATTTACTTCACCGTCCTTTTTTGCCTTTCGGTATTCGATGATGGCAAGCTGCTCACGGGTCAAGGGCTCCTTCCAACGGTAATCTCCATCCGCAAAGCCCCTTATGAGCCCCTGCTCTATCGCCCATGCCTTGGCTTTTTCCGCCTCCGAGTCTTCGCCTGTATACGCAACGCCTACCGCCTCGCATATGCCCTTGCATATTGCCTCACCGATCAAACGCACGTTTGCGATTATCCACTCCGCATCCCTTACGTTATCGTGAAATTCGGCTTCAACGTAGATGCATTTTGCCACGGTATCCCGTATTTCGAGGAAGTTTGCTTTTCTTACGCCGTAGCTTTCGTTTGCCACGGTTATTTTCGACAGCTCATCGTATATAGCTTGTGCTGTTTTTAGCCTATCCCCCTCAAGCCTTGAAACGAAAACGACACAGCCGGAGCCGCCTCCGGCATTGGTGTGGATGGGGATATGGAGCTCGGCTCCCCAAGCATTTGATTCCTCTATCGCCGTCTCTGTCTTTGTGCCCTCCGCCGCTCTTTTGACCTCAAAGCCACAGCGTAGGAGTGCCTTTTCGCAGTATACCGCAATGCGGTTGCACTGCTCCTTTTCGGTCGTATCCCCCGCCGCATATTTGTTGTAATACTGCTGCGAGGGCGAAAGATATATCTTCATTTTTGCCTCCGTCATAAATAATTCCCTCCGCTAATCGGGGCGATTTCGCCCTTGCTTGTACGCCTCGGTACAAGTCATTTCCGATAACCGCAAGCTCCGGTATATTATATTCGCAGGATTTTTGCTTGACAGATAATGAGCCTCGGTTTATCCTTTTATCGTGTGAGGTGATGATATGAGCACTGTCGAATACAGGATCGCAAGAGCCGAGGATGCGAAAGCGATAGCCGAGATATACGGCTACTATGTTGAGAACACTGCGATAAGCTTTGAATACACCGCTCCCGACAGTAACGAGATGGAACGCAGAATTAAAAAGACCCTCACCGCATACCCTTACTTTGTTGCGGAAAGGGACTTTAAGCCCATAGCCTACGCCTATGCCTCACCCTTGGGGGAAAGAGCTGCGTATCACAGATCGGCTGAGCTTAGTATTTATATTGCCAAGGATGAACGCGGCAAGGGCATCGGCAAAATGCTCTACTCCCTTGTTGAGGCGGAGCTCAAAAAGCAGGGCATCGTCAATGCCTACGCCTGTATAACCCAAGCACCACTCGACATAGTCGATGAGCCCTATGTCACCGACGCAAGCATCCGCTTTCACGAAAAGCAGGGCTATCGGCTCATTGGCAGATTCAATCGCTGCGGATACAAATTCGGAAGATGGTACGATACGATTTGGATGGAAAAGATCATCGGGGAGCGTTGATGGATATGACAAAGACTAAAAAATCCGCTGTATGTGCGATATGCATCGCACTGTGCTATGTACTGCCGCTTGCTTTGCATGGGGTACAGGATGCGGCAAAGGTGCTTTGTCCGATGCACCTTCCCGTGTTTTTGTGTGGTCTGATATGCGGTTGGCGATACGGCTTATTCTGCGGACTGGCAGGGCCTATTTTGTCGTCGCTTTTGACTGCGATGCCTGCCGCTGCCTATCTGCCCTCCATGATGATAGAGCTTGCGATCTACGGCGGTATGTCCGGCTTCATGATGCAAGCGGTGCATACGAAAAGCACCTACGCCGATCTGTACATAAGCCAGATAACCGCAATGCTTTTGGGGCGTGTGCTCTCCGGTGTTTCGAAGACCTATATATTCATGAGCGGAAAGTACGGTATGGAGGCTTGGATCGCAGGCAGCGTCATCGAAAGTCTCCCCGGCACCGTTATTCAGCTCATTTTAATACCCACGATAGTATTCGCACTCATGCGCGCTCACCTGATCCCCGAACGCTACGCACAAGCGGAATGATCATAAATTGCCATGCCCATAGCGGCATGGCAATGTTTTTTGCTTTCATCGCAATTATGAAAAAAGCTTCGTTCCGAACGGAACGAAGCTTTGCTTAACCCCTCAGCTTACTTTATGAATATCGGGCTTAGGGCAATGAGAAACTGTGCCGTCCAGTAGAGAGCGTGGAGGGTACGGTTTTTGCCGTTAGACGGATGATCGGAAAAGGACTGCACCGAAAGTATGCTGTCACTCACGATAAAACACACACCGGCTATCGCAAAGAACAGCGTGCCGATGCAAAATTGCGTGAACACCGTTGCTATTGCGGAGCTTCCCATAAAGCCGACAAGGGCACAGTATGCACCCAAGGGGACATATAGGACACCGAGCTCAAGCTTATTGCGTTTCGAGCTTATGTACTCAAGCACAAGGACAAGGGCATTTATCGCAAGTGCCGCGATCCATGCCTTGGGTGCAACGGAAAACAGGGCGATAAGGTAGAACACATGACCTATCGCAAAGCTTCCGGCACCACTCAAAAAGTATGTATTGAGCCTTTCGGGGTATACGAATCGCAGTGCCAAAAACTCATCGCCGACAAAGCCGAAGAACAGTCCGATGATAATGAGCACCGCAAAATCGTGATCCTTCGTGTTGAACAGCGATATTGCGGCAACGCCTATGCAAAAGAAGGTCGCAAGACCCTTGAACAAGGTCGCCTTGAGATAGTTCTCCTCCTCCATTGCCTTGACGAACAGACAGCCGGAGGCTGCACATAAAAATGCAAACAGGATTATAAGTACAGTTGGCATGGCTCCTCCTTATATAGAGTACTTCTTGCTATACTCCTCATAGTATTCGTCGAAGCCGTGGTTGTGTGCTGCGGCAAGGCTGTTTATGTACTCGTGGGTATCGAAGGAGTCGGAGTCAAGCTCTATCATCGCAACGGCGATGTTGGAGCAGTGGTCACCGATACGCTCAAAGTTTGTGAGCAGGTCATCGAAAACAAAGCCGTACAAAAGCGTACACTGACCCTTTTGCAAACGCTCGATATGATGATACTTCATCTCGTCACAGAGATTGTCGATAAGCTCCTCAAGAGGCTCGACTCTGTAGGCAAGGGCAAGATCGTTTTCGACAAAGGCCTTGACCGCCATCGTGACTATCTCCGTCACGGCATTTTTGAGCACGGTGAGCTCCCTTGTTGCATTTTCGGAGAAGGTGATATGCTTTTCGTGGATCTCCCTTGCACACTCGGCAATGTTCAGAGCGTGGTCGCTTATACGCTCGTAGTCGTTTATGGTGTGGAGGTACTTGCTCACGTCCTCCTGCTGATCGAGGTTCAGCTCCTTACCGGTGACCGCCATAAGATAGGTGCCTATCTTGTCCTCGTAGCGGTCGACAATGTCCTCTGTATGGGCAACGTTTTCAAAGCCCTCCTCGGAGAATTTTTCAAGCAAAGCAAAGGAATCGAAAAGGTTCTCCTTTGCCTTTTCCGCCATTGAGTTTACGGTGAGTCGGCTTTGCTCCAGTGCTAACGCCGGGTGAGCGAGGAAGCGTTCCTCGAGCCTGTCCATATCACGAAGTGCCGCAACATCGCTCTCCTTGTCCTTTATAAGGAGCTTGCCCAGCTTTTCGAGCTGACCGATAAAGGGAGCAAGCATAAGCACGATGATGAAGCGGAAAACTGTATTCAAAAGCGCAAGGCTCACGGAGGTCATCGTCATGGACATAAAGGAGAAATCGACGATGGCATCAAGTATATAGAAGATCACCGAGAAGAACACGACACCGAGAGTATCGACCAAAAGATACGACAGTGCGGTACGCTTACCGTTGCTGCTTGCACCGAGAGCGGAAAGCAGAACGGGGACGGATGCGCCGATGGCGATGCCCATGATGATGGGCAGTGCTGTGTCAAAGCGGATGGCACCGGTTATCGCAAGTGCCTGGAGGATACCGACAGCCGCCGATGCACTCTGGATCACGGCAGTGAACACCAATCCGATGAGGATGCCGAGCAAAGGATTGGAGAATGCGGTCAGCATATCTATAAAGGTCTGGCTCTCACGAAGACCGGCAACGGAGCCGCTCATTGTGTTGATGCCGAACATGAGCACCGCAAAGCCCAGCATGATGTTTCCGACGTGCTTTTTTGTGGCGTTTGAGGAGAACATACGGAAAACTATGCCTATGACCGCAATAATGGCGGTGAAGGTATCGGTAGACACGAGCTCAAGCCAACCGGAGCCGCCGCTTACGCTTGAAAGGCAGATTATCCAGCCGGTGATACTTGTACCGATAATGGCACCCATGACAACGCCGATCGCCTGCTTGACCTTCATCATACCGGAGTTGACGAAGCCGACGACCATAACGGAGGTCGCGGAGGAGGACTGGATAACGGCGGTAACGCCGGTGCCGAGGAGGATGCCCTTTAAGGGCGTGCTTGACAATTTATACAGTATGATCTCCAGCTTATTACCGGCAACGAGCTTCAGGCCGTCACCCATAAGAGCCATACCGAACAGAAACAGTGCAACGCCGCTAAGCAGCTCAAAAACATTCGAAATACCCAATATCATTACCTCTCATTGAGTGGAAATCCAAACTTATTCAATATAAATGTAGACCAAAATCGAACCAAAATCAAGACATAGTTTAACATTCTCGGTAATAAACAGTTAGTCCACTTGCCGGCAAAGGTTTTTTGTTTACTGTGCAGCATATTTGTGATACAATAATATAAATACAAATTATAATGGGGGAAAAGCATATGTGCATAAAAGACATGGAAAAGCTGAAAAAATGGCTTGGTGAGGTTTACACCTCAACGGGAAAGCTTTTGGAGTTCCTCGAAACGACCTCCGTTAAGCTCGATCCCTTGGTCAAGGTGCCCTTTGTGGGGGACAGTATCGCAGAGGCTCAGGACATAGTATATATGCTCAACGATTACTACAGGGGCAATTACAAGCGTGTACCTCTCACGGCTATAATCGGCGGTGCGGCGATACTCATTTACCTTGCACTTCCCTATGATCTTATTCCCGACAATGTTCCCATTCTCGGCTTCATTGACGATGCACTGATCATAAACCTCGTCATAAGCCTTTGCCTCGATCATGAGCTCGAGGAATACCGTCGTTGGAGGAACGGAAGCGATGAAGTACGGCAGTTCGCTTAAAACAGGTGTCGCCTTCGGTCTGATGCTGGGACTGATGATAATCGGTGTCAGGACTCTGAGCGGAGGCGAGTTTTCCGATGCCTTTGCCACCGCGATGGTCACTGCGGTATTCGGCGGTGCGTTCATGGGCTTTTACATGAGGGCACACAATCGCAGACGCTCCGATGCCCTTGATTCCGTCGGCAAAAAGCTTGAAGCGGAGGCAAAGCTTTTGCTTTGCGATGCCGCAGGGCACTATTACGGTGATCAGTGTGTCGGCGGCAGACTGTGGCTCACGGATAAGGAGCTTTACTTTGCCTCCTTCCCCGGTGAGATGAACAGTCACAGGCTGGGCATTGCCCTTTCGGATATCGACGCAGTTCATCCGCTCAAGGCACTCGGAATAAGAAACGGCTTTTCGGTGGAAACTGACGGTGTGACAGAGCGTTTTGCCGTCAGCGGATCGGCAAAATGGCGTGATGCGATAGCAAAGGAGAAAGGGCTATGAAAAAAATACGCTTTACCGAGACCGTGCTTCGAGACGCAAATCAATCCCTTGTGGCAACAAGGCTTCCCTTTGACGGCTTCCGTCCGATACTCAAGACACTTGACGGAGCCGGCTATCATTCCGTTGAGTGCTGGGGCGGAGCGACCTTTGACGTATGTCTGAGATATCTCGGTGAGGATCCGTGGGAGCGTTTGCGTAAGATAAGAGCCGAGATGCCGAACACCAAGCTGCAAATGCTTTTGCGTGGTCAGAACATTCTCGGCTATCATCATTATCCCGATGACATAGTACGCCGCTTTGTAAGAGCCTCGGTCAAAAACGGTATCGATATCATCCGCATATTCGATGCACTCAATGACCCTCGCAACATTAAGGTTGCCGTTGAGGAGACCTTGGCTTGCGGTGCCGAGGCACAGGCTGCGATATCGTATACCGTGAGTCCGGTACACACTCTGCAAAACTATGTTGAGCTTGTGAAGGAATTTGCCCAAATGGGCGTAGGCAGCATATGTATAAAGGACATGGCAGGCATCCTCTCGCCGAAAAACGCCTATGAGCTTGTTTCCGCCATAAAGGATGCCGTCGATAAGCCGGTCGCAGTGCATACGCATTGCACCACGGGGCTTGCGTTCATGTCGTGTATGAAAGCAGCCGAGGCAGGAGCCGACGTTATAGATACGGCGATATCGCCCTTTTCCGGCGGTACTTCTCAGCCTGCGACCGAGACCTTGAGCTATGCTCTGTCGGAGCTCGGCTATGACACGGGACTTTGCACCGCTTCACTCGATGAGGCGGCGACCTTCTTCAAGGGCATACGAAACGATGCACTCAAAAAGGGTCTCTTAAACCCCATATCCATGGCGACCGATACGCAGTGCCTCAGCTATCAGATACCGGGCGGTATGCTGTCGAATCTCATCAGCCAGCTTGAGGCGATGAACGCATTGGACAAGTTAGACGAGGCCTTGCTCGAAACGCCCAAGGTCAGAGCCGAGCTCGGTTATCCTCCGCTGGTCACGCCGACGAGTCAGATGGTCGGTACTCAGGCTGTGCAGAATGTCTTGGCAGGTCGGCGTTATAAGAACGTGGGCAGCGAGGTGAAGGCATATTGCCGTGGCGAATACGGCGATCCTCCCGCTCCCATAGATCCCGAGGTCAGGTCAAGGATCCTCGGCGGAGAGGAGCCGATACGCGGTCGCTACGCCGATACCCTGCCGACCGATACCTTTGAAAAGGCAATGGCGGAGCTTGGGGACACTGCGACCTGTGAGGAGGATGTTTTGAGCTATATCGCATTCCCTCAGGTGGCGGAGAGCTTTTTCGAAAAACGCAGTGAACTCCGTGAAAAACGGGTTCGCTACACGATAACGGAGATGTGAGTATGTCTACACTGCTTAAACTTCAAATGCCGCTGCATGATGCGCTTATAACCGCCCTGCTGGGCTATGCCGTGGTATTTTTGGGCATTGCGTTTTTGCTGCTCATAATCGTTGCAATGGGTAAGATATTGTCCAAGCCGAAAAGTGCCGTGACGGTATCCGTCACCGAGGTCAAGGCAGATGAAAAAGCACCGGGCTCTGCCGGTGAGCTGAAGCTTTATGATACCGATCCCCGTGATGCCGCAATGATAATGGCGATAGTCGCAGACTCCTTAGGCAAGCCCTTGAATGAGCTTCGCTTCATTTCGATAAGGGAGGTAAAGGACGAATGAAATACAGAGTAACTTTAAACGACCGTGTTTATGAGGTCGAGGTTGAGGACGGCACTGCGATCCTGCTTGACGAATACGATGCCGCTCTCCCCACCGTCAAGGAAGTCAAGGAGGAGGTCAATGCCGCTCCCAAGCCCGTAAGCGGTGACGGTGACGGCGGCGACGCACTCAAGGCTCCGATGCCGGGTACGGTGCTGAGGCTGTCCGTCAATGTCGGTGACAGTGTCAATGAGGGCGATACCATTCTTGTCATCGAAGCGATGAAGATGGAAAACGAGGTCGCATCGACGAAAAGCGGCACCGTTACAAAGCTCCTTGTCGACAAGGGACAAACGGTCAAAACGGGCGATCCCCTTGTGCTGATAAGCTGAGAGGGGGCGGCCTATGGATATCTTGGAAACTCTGCATAAGCTTGTGCTGGAATCGGGCTTTGCGGCGTTTTTCACCACCGAGGGCGGCTGGAAAAACATCCTTATGATAGCGATCGCCTTTCTGCTGCTGTACCTCGGTATCGGCAAAAAGTTCGAGCCGCTGCTTCTTTGCGGTATCGCCTTCGGCTGCCTGCTGACGAATCTGAGCTACTTTGTCGGGCAGGGCGAAAATGCCATGTATCATCCCGAGCTTTGGGAGGCATTCGTTGACGAGAGCAGTCCCTATTATCACAGCTACGGCTATATCATGCAAAACGCCGGACTTTTGGATTTCTTCTACATCGGCGTAAAGGCCGGCATATATCCCTCACTGATATTTCTCGGTGTCGGTGCCATGACGGATTTCGGCCCGCTGCTTTCAAATCCCAAGAGCCTGCTTTTGGGTGCTGCGGCACAGCTCGGTGTGTTCGTTGCATTCTTCGGTGCGGTGCTTCTCGGCTTTTCCGGCGGAGAAGCGGCCTCGATAGGCATAATCGGCGGTGCCGATGGGCCTACGGCGATATTCACCGCCTCAAAGCTTGCTCCGTGGCTTTTGGGCCCGATAGCGATAGCGGCATATTCCTATATGGCACTCATACCCTTTATTCAGCCTCCGCTCATGAAACTGATGACTAACGATAAAATGCGTAAGGTCAAAATGGAGCAGACAAGAGAGGTAAGCAAAAAGGAGAAGATACTGTTCCCCATCGTGGTATCGACAGTCGTTATCCTGCTTCTTCCCTCCACCGCTCCGCTTATAGGCTGTCTCATGCTGGGCAATCTGTTCCGTGAATGTGGCGTTACCGACAGGCTTTCCGATACCGCGCAAAACTCGCTGATGAACATCGTCACGATATTCCTTGCCACCTCCGTCGGTGCAACCATGGTCGCACAAAGCTTCCTCAATTGGGAGACGCTGAAGATAATCGCCTTGGGACTTGCGGCGTTTGCGATATCGACCCTCGGCGGACTTATCGGCGGCAGGATAATGTACAGGCTCTCCGGCGGAAAGATAAATCCGCTCATAGGCTCTGCCGGAGTGTCCGCCGTTCCGATGGCGGCAAGAGTGTCGCAGGATGTAGGACGCAAGTATAATAAGTCGAATTACCTCTTGATGCACGCCATGGGGCCCAACGTCGCAGGAGTCATCGGCTCCGCAATAGCCGCCGGCTTCCTCCTCTCCGTTTTCGGCTGATCGGATACGAGCCCGTGTGATCAAACAACACACCCTCTTGGCTCTCCCTTTGTAAGAGTCGTCAGTCGACAGGCAACCGAGAACAACAGAAAAAATGCACCCTCTAAGGGTGCATTTTTTGTTCTCAAAGTGTTATCAGGTTTCGGCTCTGTAGATGAAGGTGACGACCTCTGCTCTGGAGCATACCCTGTCGGGCTTGAAGTAGCCGTTGCCGTAGCCGGTGGTAACTCCGGTCGAATACGCCCAGAGTATCGCCTGATAGTAGGGGCTCTGTCCTACGTCTCTGAACGGGTTGCTGATATTCACAACGGTCTTGCCCTCGTACCTCCAAAGGAAGGTGACGAACTGAGCCCTTGTGCAGACCTCATTGGGTCTGAAGCTGCCGTCGGGATAGCCGGAGGTTATGCCGTTCTCGACTGCCCAAAGGATCGCCTTGTAGTACGGTGCCATTGCTCCGCCGCTCTGAACATCCTTGAACGGATTGCTGTAGCTATGCGGATCGGGGCAGCCTGCAGCACGCCAAAGGAAGGTGACGACCTGTGCTCTTGTACAGTCCTGATCGGGCTTAAACAGTCCGCCACCGTAGCCGGAGGTTATGCCGGTGTTTGCTGCCCAAAGGATCGCATCGGCGTAGGGCCTATGCTTGCCGTAGATCTGAACATCGACAAAGGGATATGCGGCACTTGCCTTTTGGAGCATATAAGCACAGTCGACAACAACGGCAAACTGATCGCTGACATTGTGGTGGACTATTGCTATTCTTACCGTTTTGCCTGCATATGCCGAGAGGTCGGCACTCAGAATGTGCCAGTCGGCGGTTGCAGTCTGATCGGTGCCGTACTGGGTAAATGTTCCGCCGTTAACGGAAATGTAAACACCGATCTTTTCGTTTGGGTACCGGGGATCCAGTGCCTTTACGGAAAAGCTGAAAACATAGTTGGAGCCGATCTTGACCTCGGGTGATATCAGCCAGTTGTCGGGAGTGAGAACTCCTTTACCGTTTTTATAGGAATAGGAAACTACGCCCTTGTTGCCGCAGCAGGATGCCGAGCTGATGTACGCCCATGTTTCACCGTCACCGTCGTGGTCTGATTCCTTCCAGTCGCTGTTGCCCTCAAAGTCCTCGTGCCAAATGACATTGTAACCGCTTGTGTTGTGGCTCTGCTGAGGCTTGCCGAGGTTTATATCCACGATCATGAGCCTACCGTCACTGCTTACTGCGGCAGCACTACCGTAAACAACGGAGCCGTTTAATCTCAAAACACCGGCAAACTCATAGCCGCTTCCGTTATGGGTCGAGGCGAAGCATCTTGATTCGTCGGTCAGAAGCTCCATGTGAAGATAGTAGTCCGCATCCGGATTATCGAAAACGGTGCATCTCTCCGCTTCCGCGACCCCGTCTCCGTTCGTATCGTACCACCAATACTGCTCCGTGCAGGTGATCTCGGCATAGGGAGCGTAGTCTGCTTCACGGGCAACCCCGTTTATACAGGGTGCGTCAACATAAATATCTACCTCGTTTATCGCGGTGGCATCCGCCATCGCGACCGTCGGTATCAGTGTCATGAGCATCATGATGCACAGTGCAAGGGACAATATGCGTTTCTTCATGTTGATCTCCTATCTGAATTTTATTTAGCGATTCAATTATATGCCAGCCTTCCGGATTTCTCAACATTTTTAGACAATTTCGTCGTACTTTCCAAAAATTGAATGTTGGATTTAGTGAACTTTTTTCAACCGCAGTTGAACTTGAGTTGACAAGACAGCGTTTAACACTCGAATGCTATCGGCAATTGACGGGAATATTCTTCTGCTGTCTAAGATAATTAATCAGTCCGTAATGCCGCAGTGTAAGCTGTTCAGACTTGACGAGCAGGTGCGTCAGGCGATACTCGGAGTCGAGAACATCTACCGATTTTGGGTGCTTATTACACTCTGCGGCAGTACGGTCACGGTCGAAAATCTTGCAGTCGCCGGTTGCCGCTTTGCCGTCACACTTCCGATCGGATCGTAAACTTATCCAAAAAAGTGTGTGAAGCAATTGACAAACAGCTCGAATTGAAATATACTGTACGAAAGAAATGGACACCTTGTCCGAGGGAGAATTCGTATGGCGGAGAATATCAGAAAGCAAGTAACGGAAGTTGCGGTCAGGCTCTTTCGTGAGCAGGGCTATGAAAATGTTTCGGTAAATGACATATGTAAGGCTGCGGATATCGCACGGTCCACCTTTTATCTGAACTTTTCAAGTAAAAAGGACATTATCGAGAAAATGCTTGCGGATGTCCGACTTAACCGTGAGGAGATATTCACGGAGTTTATTGCCGCAAAAAATGATTTCGAGCGTATGTGGATCCTGTGCTGTCGCTATCTTGCTGTTGCCGAAAGCAACGGCCCCGAGGTCACCGGTGCGCTTTTGAGGCTTGATCTCCTTGGTGAGATCAACATACTTGACACCGTTCACACTATTGATGACTGGTTTGTGCAAATGGCAAAGAATGCACAGGTATCCGGTGTGATGCTCAGTCCGGAGCCTGCCGAGATGCTTGCTCCTCTCGGTGTGGATATCGCATACTACACCACCTATGAGTGGTGCAGACAAAAGGGCTCCTTTAATCTCCGACAGGTCGTACGTCGGCGTGCCGAGGCTTTGTACAATATAGCACCGCAGCATCGCATGAGCGATGAGGAGCTCCACCGCCTCAAATAATATCGCAAGCGGCAAACACAAGCACCCCCATGATTTCTCATGGGGGTGCTTTTCTATCCGAACGCACATTAGGAGGGGTATTATTTAGATTCTTGCCATGTTCCGACTTTTTCTTCATAGCCATCCGAGAGCCTTATTCTTTTGATCGCTCCGCCGGTGACCTTCATATCCTTTTTGCCCTTGGCATAGCCGAAGCCGTTTATCGCATGATCGTCTGTGACGAGGGCATCGAGAACTATCCTCATCCCCACGACCTCAACGGCGTAGTTATATCTTCCGTCGATGATCTTGCAGTCAAGCAGAGGGCGGTTTTTGCCGAGCACCTTGATATATCCGTGATAGTTGTCATAGGACTCATGGATAAAGTGCCCCTCTCCCCTCAGCTTGCCGAGGAAGCTGTCTATAGTATTATCTGTAATATATTCGTATCCGTTTTCAAAAACCATAATTTCACCTCAGGGCATCGGGCTACGCTCGATGTTATCGTATATAGGCTCAAGCAGAGGTTGCACCGCTGCCATAAGCTTCATATCCAGATTGAGCATATACACCACTATGCTTGCAACAAACAGTCCGCCGCCTATGCCGGCAAGCTTCAATATATATTTCATCACATTCACCTCACCATGCATTTTCGTCTGCGATCACTTCAAGCTCGGGATCAAGCGGCTCCTCACCCAGAACGGTGTGCATATAACGGTTGACCTCATCACGCATATTCTGACGTGATGCCTTGCGAGGATCAAGCAGGCAGTGAGTGACCCACACGATATGCAGACCACGCTTTGCGGCTTCCTCCTCGTAGATCCCATGGTAGCCGGTCATCGCCTTGCACGCCATCTGCTCATACATTACTATCATGTCGCACTTGAATTCCTCACAGAATCGCCACATCTCTTCAACACCGTAGCGGTAGCCGGTTTCGGAGCGGTTACGCATGATGGTCTTTATGTAGAGATCCGCAAGATCGCGGTAAGCCTGCTCCCTGTTTTCGGGAGTGTCGGTGTCGGCGTATATCTCCGTGGAGGTCAGATTCATAAAGTGTGCAACGGGGAGTATGCCCCAGCAGGTGATTAGCCAGTTGGGGAAGGCTGTGTAGAACTCTGCCTGAACGCCCCACATCAGTGCCCTGTGGCGAGGCTCAACGCACAGGAGCTCCTTGTTTTTATAGCCCTCGTACATAAGCTCGCGAACCTTGTTGTCGACCTCAAGATACTCTGCGCTTGTGGCATTCATCATACGCATATAATAAACGTCACGGTGCAGTGCATATATGTTCTCCGGCACCTGAGGATAATCGGTTTTCGCAAGCTCCATTATCTCAAGGAAGCTTCTGGTGTTCTCGTTGAAAAGCCGCATATTCTCAAAATACGCCGACCAATCCCACTTCTCACCGGTCTGCTTCTCTACAAAAGCAATGGCATCCTTTATCTCATCGACTGCATAGTCGAATATAAGCTCATCCTCGAGGAAGTGCGGTGCCGCTATCGCAAAGGCAGGCTTTTTGTAGCGTCTGTCCTCAATGCTGTTGCCCATAAGCGAGGTATCGCAGGTGGTGTTGGAGTGGAGCATACACTTACCGAGTATCGGGTGATCCTCCTCTATAGCAACACCGAGCTCTGCCTTGGGCATGGTGCATACGTCACCGGTGATACCGTATTCCTCGGCTTTGTCTATATAGTATATTGCCGAATGCTGAGATACCGCACTTCTTGCAAATACCGAGCACATTTGCGGTGCAAGAGGAGTCAGTGTCGGGAAGCCGAACATTATCTCCTCCATCATGTTCTCATCCATAACGACGACCTTGCTGTCCTTTTCGGGGCTTCCGCCTATGCGTTGATCCGACTCGAATATGAGCGTCAGGGTACGGATAAGCTGAGTGACTATAAAATCGTAAACGGTATGAGCCATACGAAGCTGGGTGCCTCTTGTGCCCTCGGTGCTTCTGTCCACCATGTCGATCGCTGCCATGTAGTCGAGCATCCAACGGTACCTGAAGAAGCCTTTGATGCACTGGGGATTGGCAAGGAAGGCAAACATCTTCAGCCAATTCTTGACCCAGCATTTGTAGTCGTACCATGTATCCGCAAGGCCGCGCCATTCACGGTGAGTCCTTGCGGTGCCTCCGTTGTACATTTTACCTGCCGAAACGGTTCCGACTTTGCTTTTCATCATCCTTTACCTCCCTGAAGCTTTTTGATCTCAACGCTTTCCGCAAAGGCTTGGACTCTCGTTCTGATTTGTCCGGAGCTTCCCACTATATAGGGTCTGTCAATGCTCAAAACGGGTATACCGTATTCCTTGGGTATTATGTGGAACATTGCGGCACGCTCATAGGGCCAGAAGTTGCAGAAGTTCATCTGCTGAACTATGATGCCGTCGGCGTTATACTCCTTTGCAAGTCCGCAAACGTAATCCTTACGCTGTGCGATACGCTCTGCATCCATGTATCTCGGGCACTGACAGGTCTTGACATAGTGGCGGCATATTTGCGTCAGCACGTCCTCGCTGTCGTTGAGGATTATCTCCTCTCTGCCGGGGAAGGAGCCGAAGCAATAGCGGTCTGCACATACATATACGCCGGCACTCTCGATAAGCTTGACGAAATCGGGATCGTCTATCTCGCTGCCTGCAAGCACCGCTCTGATCCTGTAGGGGTTTTTCGCATCCGCTCTACGCTTTTTGAGCTCTTCCGCGGTTTCCTTGAGCAAGGGAATGATCATATCATGCGGACAGCAATACGAAGCAAGGCACAGCACCGCAAATTCATAGCCGCTTATCTTTGGATTATCGGCTTTTCTGTATTCGCCTATCTCATTTATGACACGGCAAAGCTCGTTGTGCTCATCCACCGCAGCCCTCAACGCCTCATCCGAAACGTCGATGCCGAACTCCTCATTGAGCCTATTTAGCACTCTCAGCCTTGTCACACGAATGAGGTGGCGTAGTGCATTGTCATCGCCCTTTATCGGGGTATCGACGTGTGCGACAAAGAATTTGGGATCGTTTTTTGCACAGAGCTTCAGCTTTTCGATATTGTCGTTGGCATCAGCCATTTGGCTGCAAGCGTAGGCATCGAATATGCAGTTGAGAAAATCGTAGCCGCCCTCGACGCAGCGTTCTATCACGGCACGGCAATATTCGCAGTTTAAGCTTGTCATGTAATAGGTGCCTATCTCCATGGAGCTTGTGTTCGGAGCTCTCATTCTCACCGAGGTACAGCCGCCGAGATTGAGCAGCACCTCCGGAAGCTGGGCACAGTTGTTGCCGATTATAACTCTGCCTTCGGACTTTGCTTTTTTGATAAGCTCGTTTTCCGTATCACGAAGCAGTGCTTCGAAAAACGCAATATGTTTTAAATCTTTCATATTACCCTCTCCTTTACTTTATATGATATAAAAGTAAATTCGGCAAATCAACAGAGCATAAACTCATTCTAAAAAACTCACAAATAATCCGTCTTTAAAATGACGACAAAAACCATTATTCGTCCGACATAGTTATACACACATTCTATTGCTTCTTTATTTCCCTCTCACGCTTACATTATGAAATAATTGTGAAATCGTAAAAACGCTGTTGACTGAAAGCTTAGCTTTGTGGTATCCTAATCGAAAAGGGAGTAGCAGCGCAGTATGCGTCCATGCATCGTCATCTCGGCCTTGGGCTCGGTGCATGGGATACTTATGTATTTTGCAAGACTTTTACGGACATGAACCGTAGAAGTCTTTTTTTGCTTTTATGGGTATAATATGAAAGGGTGATAGGATGAACTACTATTGCGAGGAAAAAGAGAAGGTCTTGGAGGAGCTTGGCAGCTCTCCCGAGGGTCTCTCGTCCAAGGAGGCCGAGGATCGGCTTTCAAAGTACGGTAAGAACAAGCTCAAAGAGGGCAAAAAGGATTCGATCATAAAGCAGTTTTTCGCTCAGATGAAGGATCCCATGATAATCATCCTCCTTTGCGCCGCTGCGATATCCGGCGTTCTGGCGGTCTCCGAGGGTGAAAGCTTTGCCGATGTTATCATTATTCTTGCCGTCGTTATAATCAATGCGGTGCTCGGCGTATATCAGGAGAACAAGGCCGAAAAGGCGATCGAAGCCTTGCAGCAGATGTCTGCGGCGACCTCCAAGGTGCTGCGTAACGGTAAGATATGCAGTATCCACAGTGAGGATCTCGTCCCCGGTGACATTGTTTTGCTCGAAGCAGGCGACGCAGTTCCTGCCGACGGTAGGATAATCGAAAGCGCAAGCTTAAAGATAGAGGAAGCGGCACTGACCGGTGAGTCCGTACCCGTCGACAAATTCATCGATGCGATACTCTCACCCGAGGTTCCGCTCGGTGACCGTAAGAACATGGCATACATGGGCTCCACGGTCGTTTACGGTCGCGGTAAAATGCTCGTTTGCTCCACCGGTATGGACACCGAGATGGGCAAGATAGCCGAAGCGCTTTCTCAGGCGGAGCAGGGTCAGACCCCTCTCCAGCTCAAGCTCAATCAGCTCAGCAAGATACTCACCTACCTCGTACTCGGTATCTGTGTTGCGGTATTTGCGGTACAGCTCATCCGCGCAGGCGGATTTGAATTTGAGGCAGTGCTCGATTCCTTTATGATCGCCGTATCTCTGGCGGTCGCGGCGATACCCGAGGGTCTTGCCGCAGTCGTAACGCTGGTGCTTTCCATCGGTGTTACCAATATGTCAAAGCGTAATGCGATAATCCGCCGTCTCACCGCAGTCGAAACTCTCGGCTGTGCTCAGATAATCTGCTCCGACAAGACCGGTACCCTCACCCAGAACAGGATGACCGTTGTCGATCACTTCGGTACGGATGAAAAGCTCCTTGCCTCCGCCATGGCACTGTGCTGCGATGCGGAGCTTCAGGATGACGGCGAGGTCACCGGTGAGCCCACCGAGGCGGCACTGGTGCAGTGGGCAAATACCTTGAGTCTCCCCAAGTATGAGCTCAAGGCATCCTATCCCCGTTGCGGAGAGGCTCCCTTCGACTCCGGTCGTAAGATGATGAGCACCCTCCACAACAACGGCAATGCCGTTGTTCAGTACACCAAGGGTGCTCCCGATGTCGTTATAGATTGCTGTGCCTACTACCTCGAAAACGGTGAGATGCTCCCCATGACCGAGGACTACCGCAGCAAGATATTTGCCGCAAACAAGGCAATGGCGGATAAGGCACTGCGTGTGCTTGCCTGTGCCTCCAAAGCATGGGATGCGCTTCCCGATGACCTTTCCCCCGATGCGATAGAAAATGAGCTGTGCTTCATAGGTCTTGCCGGTATGATCGACCCCGTCCGTCCCGAGGTCAAGGCCGCTATCGAGGAATGTAAGACAGCAGGCATAAGGGCGATCATGATAACCGGCGACCACGTCGATACCGCAGTCGCCATCGCCAAGGAGCTCGGCATCCTCCGTGAGGGCGACAGAGCCGTCACCGGCTCCGAGCTTTCGGCTATGAGCGATGAGGAATTTGAGGCGGTGTTCAGGGATATCAGCGTATACGCCAGAGTTCAGCCCGAGCATAAGACCAGGATCGTCAAAGCATGGCAGGGTGCAGGCTGTGTCACCGCAATGACCGGTGACGGCGTTAATGACGCTCCCTCGATAAAGAGTGCCGATATCGGTGTCGGCATGGGCATCACCGGAACCGACGTTACCAAGAACGTTGCCGATATGGTGCTTTCGGATGATAACTTTGCCACCATCGTCGGCGCAGTCGGTGAGGGTCGCAGAATATACGACAACATCCGTAAGGCGATCCAATTCCTGCTTGCATCCAACCTCAGTGAGGTCATAAGCATTTTCGTTGCCACCCTCCTCGGCTTTGCCATTTTGCAGCCTGTCCACCTTTTGTGGATAAACCTCGTTACCGACTGCTTCCCCGCACTCGCCCTCGGTATGGAAAAGAGCGAACGTGATATCATGAAGCGTTCACCTCGTCCTGCTAATGCAGGTATATTCTCCGGCGGCATGGGTGTTGACATAGCGTATCAGGGTCTCTTGGTTTCCGCCCTCACCCTGCTCTCATATTTCCTCGGTCACTATATCGAAAGCGGCGTATGGGAGATCGCAAACTCTCCCGACGGAACAACTATGGCGTTCCTCACCATGAGCATGGCGGAGATCTTCCATTCGTTCAATATGCGTTCTCAGCGCGGCAGCATTTTCCTCATGGGCACTCACAATAAGTCGCTGTTCCTTGCGGCAGTAGGTTCTCTCGTGATGACCACCGTTGTGTGCGAGGTCCCTTTCCTTGCAACGGCGTTCGGCTTCACCTCCGTTGAATTCGGTGAGTACGCTCTTGCGATCGGACTCGGCTTCTGCGTTATCCCCATAGTTGAACTCGTAAAGCTCATTCAGCGTAAGGCAAAGCGTAAAGGCTGATCAAGTAAGTTTACTCAACTCCCCCCATAGACGTTCGGCAAGCTGTCCTGTGGCTCCCCCCTGCAGGCAGCTTGTTGAACCGATAAAATAAAAGTTTCGGTTTTTGAAATTTTTCTATTGACTACAGCACATTCATGTGCTATACTAAAAAGGCTCTAAAGAGAGCGACTGCATATCGCGGAGTGGAGCAGTCCGGTAGCTCGTCGGGCTCATAACCCGAAGGTCGTGGGTTCAAATCCCTCCTCCGCAACCATATCGAGTGTTCATAACGGATTTGAGGTTATGGACACTCGATTTTTTATGCT
>CAYUQN010000011.1:0-35807 GCA_964446815.1 uncultured Oscillospiraceae bacterium
CTTTGATAAGCAGTTTACTGCAACCCTATCATTAGGATTTTAACACACTCCGTGTATAAATTCAACAACAAACTTTTGCAAGTGTCAAAAATATTGCGGTATTTTATGCCGTTTTTTCACTGTTTGGACAATTAAAAACGTGAAAAATCCAATCATAGAACGGGGTGTTACCATTATGTAACTGTTTTTTCGGTTTGTCAAGTGTTTTTCAATCTTGATGTCGGGAAACACCGCCGCGACTTCCATCGCCCTGCAAAGCCCTCTCGGTCGGTTTTGCAGATCCTCTCCCAAAGGGAGAGCCATGAGATGGTGCGGTAAATGCGGCAAAGCCTCCGCCGAAAGACGGAGGCCTTGTTGTTTATCGGTTATTTGGCTTTAGCAAAGTCGCATCGGCGGTATCATTCATCGGGGCAACGCTGCATAAACAGGACAACGTGCCAACGGGTACAGACCATATTCGGCTTAAAGATGCCACCGGGGTAGCCCTGAGTTACGCCGCTTTCATATGCCCAAAGTATCGCCTCATAGTATGGGCTGCTTTCGCTTACGTCGTTGAAGATATTATTCTTCAGGCTGCTTGATGGCTGACCCATCGCCCTCCACAGGAAGGTGACGAACTGTGCTCTCGTTACGGGATCATTGGGGCGGAAGGTGGCATCGTAGAAGCCGGTGGTGATCCCCTGCTCCGCTGCCCAGATTATCGCCTTATAGTAGGGGCTGCTCCTGCTCACATCGGCAAAGGGACAATCGCCCTCGGGCTCGGGACAGCCAAACGCCCTCCACAGGAAGGTGACGACCTGACCTCTTACGCAGGCTGCATCGGGCATAAATTCGGTGTCGGTAACACCCTTGGTTATCTGCGGCTCATGGTAGTATGCCCAAAGCACCGCATCGTAATAGACTGCGGTATCCTTAACGTCGGTAAAGGGATTGACAAGCGGAGTCGGCGTGGGTGTGGGATCGGGCGTAGGCGTGGGATCGGGCGTAGGCGTGGGATCGGGGTCGGGGGTAGTGGCCTCGCCCTTTGTGACGTAATACTCCGTCGATGCCTTGCCGAGAAGATAGAGGCTTACATCCATCTGATTGCTGCTTGCAAGGTAGGTGGTGAATCTCGGTGAGCTTGCGTTATAGTTCAGTGAGCCCTTTGAGGCACTGTAATGTGCTATACCGTCAAGGCTCGGTGTCCACAGATATGCGGTGTCGCTCTCGGAATAGCTGCCCGTAAGCGTGAGGTTCTTAACACCGCCGCACTTGAGATATTTACCGTCGGAGCTCTTTATGGTGTAGTAATCGCCCTGCTTTTCGAGGGTGAAATAGTTGCGTTCGGTGGCGTTTGTTATGCAGTCACCGGCTACGTTTGCGGAATCGGGAGTGAGGTATGTGCCGGAGCCGGCGACATTCGACATCATGACATCGCCGCTTTTAGTCGTAACGCCGATGACATAGGTGCCGCTCCAATCGGAGGGTGCTACCGTCACCAAGCTTGCTTCACCGCCGACGCCGTCTCCCTGCTCTGTTCTCGAATACAGTGCATAGAAGGTTGTGTTATTCAGCGGATAGTAGCTGTCCCCCGCCGGATAGACCGTGGGCTTAACATCGGTCTCGGAGCTTATCTCGCCGAGAGTCCAGCCGATAAACTCATAGCCGTCGACCGCCGCAGTACAATCGGGAAGTACCACACTTTTACCCTGCTGTGTGCTTATCGGTGCAATGACCGAGGGTGCCGAAAAGCTGACCGTGACCGTTGCGGCTCTTTCGAAGTACACCTTGACGGTGCAGTCCGCTGTCACGTTGCCGAGGCGGAACACGTTGCCGTTCCTCGTCAATGTTGCGGCGGTGGAGGGTATGACCTCTGCCGATTTGACAACATAGCCGTCGTTGGGTATCGCAGTCACCTTGTAGCCCTCAAGGGCGACAAAACCCTGAGTGGTATCGGCGGACACGGCATTTATATTGTAGCTCACCATGCTGCCGCCCTCTCCGGAGGGGGTCACGAGACCTGCCGGTACATCTCTGCCAAAGATGAGCCATGCATATTCGGGGTAGTCGATGAACACATTGCGGTTGCCCTGAATATTCTCAATGCAGTCGTTGCGGCTCATTTCCCATGTGTCAACGGGGTCTTCGGCACACCACTCAAGAAGGGTGTCGAGATCCTCTATGACCGCAAGACCGTTGTTCTCGCTGTCATCGGAATCGAATCTCGGGAGACTGCCGCTTGCAACGTTCTCGCAAAGATTGGGCTGCTCCCAGCGAACGTAAACGTACAGCAGTATGCGTGCGACATCGCCCTTTATGTTGTCGTTGACCTCAACTCTGCCGTTCTCGACCGCAGAGAGTCCCATGTAATACAGAACGTTCTTTCCGTCATATTGATAGGTTTTGTAGCCGCTGTAAACACCGACAACATCGCCCATGGTGTAGTTGGATCTGGTGGAGTTGACGGCACCGTCTTCGGGACGGAGATGATGCAGATCACTGCCGCCGTTTTTCTGATAGAAGCTTGCACGGCTCTTGGGCCAAACGTGCTCTCTGCTTACATCGCCGTTGCTTACCGCATCGCTGTATACTAAGATCTGACCGCCTTTTGCGGAGGCGTCGGTGCTCGTCCAGTAGCTTGTGAGGTTTCTGTACGACACACTGTCTGTCATGGTATCGCTCATAAGCTCGTTTAAGGCATTGAACAGCTCACCGTCCATTGCGGCAAGGGATGAATCGGTGACAACGCCGTCAAGCAGGCTCAGGCTGTCCCAATCGTACTCGCCGGTGTAATAATCCTCTGCCTGCTTGCTGAGCTCGGTGCAGAGCTCGTGACGAACGCCGCTGTTCTTGCTCGAGGCATCGGCGTTAAAGCCGAGACCCCAGAAAAGGCTCAGCACAAGGCACAGACAAAGCAGTGCCGAAAGTGATCTTTTGATTGTTTTTCGCATCATTACTTCTCCGTATAAAAATATTGCCGCACCATTGTAACACGCTTTAAGGCATTTTAACAGTTATTTTTCTTGAAAATGGGGCTTATATGTGATAATAATATAACAAACAATAAAAACGGAGGTTTTGAAAAATGGAAGCTCTCGAAATGCTGAAAAACAGACGTGCGATAAGAAAGTACAAGCCGGAGCAGGTCGATCCCGCTCTGCTCGATGCGGTGCTTGAGGCCGGTACCTTTGCACCCACGGCGATCGGCAAGCAGTCACCGGTCATCATTGCGGTGCAAGATCCCGAGGACAGAAAGACCGTAGCCGCCCTCAACGCCAAGGTCATGGGCAGGGATTCCGATCCCTATTACGGTGCTCCGACCGTGATACTCGTGCTTGCCACCGAAGTCGCCTACACCGAGGAGATAGGCATACTCGATGCCTCTGCCGTGTGTACGAATATGCTCAATGCTGCCTACGCCGTAGGACTCGGCTCCTGCTGGATCAATCGCTGCAAGGAGATGTTCGAGTTCCCCGAGGGCAAGGCACTGCTGAGAAAATGGGGACTGAGCGAAAACTTAAGAGGCGTAGCCTCGATGTCCCTCGGCTACCCCGATTGCGAGCATCCCACCCCCATCCCCCGCAAACCCGACTACATCGTAAAAGTGTGATATAAACGAAAGCGCAAAGCACCGGATTTCTCCGGTGCTTTGCACTCAGCTTGCAAAAAGCCCAAAGGGACTTTTTTGCGGCGGCGATCCAATTCGAGGTGGGTCTTGACCCCCTCGAGCTCCCCCGCTACTCTATCGTTTTCCCGTATAACGCAGTTTTTGACTGTTACAGCGCAAAGCACCGGATTTCTCCGGTGCTTTGCGCTTTGATTGAGATTGATTATGAAAAGAGCAATATCCTTGTTGCTTATTACTTATTCTTTGCGTTATAGGCTTCGATGCCTTTTTTGAGGAGCTCCATGGAACGCTTGATATCGTCCTTATTGATGACGTATGCCATGCGGATCTCGTTGACACCGGTATGGGGAGTCTTATAGAAGCTCTCTGCAGGGGTGAACATCAGAGTATCGCCGTTATCGTCCCACTCCTGGAGCATGAACATTTGCAGCTTCTCGGCATCGTCAACGGGCAGTGCCGCCATGACATAGAACGCGCCCTTGGGTTCTGAATATACGACGCCGGGGATCTCCTTGAGGCCCTCGACAAGAGCATCCTTACGCTCCTTGTACTCCTTACGCACTGCGTCGAAGTACTCGGGGCCGACACTGTAGAGAGCGGCGGAGGCTACCTGGTCGATGGTGGAGGCGCAAAGTCTGCCCTGGCACCACTTCATGCAGTGATTGTAAAGCTCTGCGTTACGGGTGATCATGCAGCCGATACGGGCACCGCAAGCGGAGAATCTCTTGGAAACGGAGTCGATGACAACGACGTTCTCCTCATAGCCCTCAAGCTGGAGAAGGCTCATAAGCGGCTCACCGCCGTAAACAAACTCACGGTATACCTCGTCACCGATTATGAACAGGTCATGCTCCTTGGCGATATCGGCCATGAGCTTCAGCTCCTCTGCGGTGAGGATGGTGCCGGTGGGGTTGCCGGGGTTTGTGAACATTATTGCCTTGGTGTGCTCATTGATAGCAGCCTCGACACGCTCTTTTATAGCGAACTTATAGCCTTCCTCGGGCTTGGTGGTGATGGGGCGGATGCTTGCGCCGGTCAGGGTGACGAAGGTGCTGTAGTTGGGATAGAAGGGCTCGGGAACGATGATCTCATCGCCCTCGTCGAGGATGGCGCTGAGCACCATCTGGAGAGCCTCGGAGCCGCCGGTGGATATGAGCACCTGCTTATTGTTTATGGGAGCGCCGATCTTGCCGTAGTAATCGACTATCGCATCGATCATCACGGGGACACCGTCGGAGGGAGCGTATGCCAGAACGGGCTGGGAGAAGTCCTTCACAGCGTCAAAATAAGCGGTGGGGGTCGCGATATCGGGCTGACCGATATTGAGGTGATAGAGCTTTATGCCTCTTTTGGCTGCTTCATTTGCGTAGGGAGCAAACTTTCTCATGGGGGAAAGTCCGCATTTTTCAACTTTAGACGAAAATTTCATCGGAGCAAATTCCTTTCTCATGGCATTTTTTGTGCTCACATCGGATCACAAAGTCAAAATCGGAAAGCTTTTGCATTTAAAACAGTAAGATCCATTGATAAGCACAGTATATTTTGTGGAAAACAAATATATTTCCCCTTTGTTTTGCCCATATATTTTACCATTATGACTAAGGCTTGGCAATATTTTAATTTAAAAAAGATCGTTTATTTTCAGTCATTCATTGTTTTGCGGTGAATGTTGCGGCAAGGGCGGAAATTTGATACAATATAGAAAACGACACTTAAAGTAGGTGACGGAATGTTAAGGATATTCGGCGGCAGAGCCGGAACAGGCAAAACGGCTGCTGTCATGAATGAGATAAAAGCGGCAGGTGAGGATCTAAAGCACTGCATACTCATCGTACCGGAGCAATACAGTCATGAGGCGGAGCGTGAGCTCTGCTCCGTATGCGGTGACTCGCTGTCGCTGTACGGTGAGGTGTTGAGCTTCACCGGTCTTGACAGACGGATCGCATCGGAGTACGGCGGCGGAGGTGCTGCCATGCTCGACAAGGGCGGTAAGCTCCTGTGCATGGCATTGGCGGCAGACGGTCTGAGCTCACGGCTCAAGGTGTACGGTGCAGCACCCAAGCGTGCCGAGCTATTAAGCTCCCTGCTCCGTGAGGTGGATGCTCTCAAGACCGCTTGTATATCGCCTCAAATGCTCAAGGATGCCGCAGCCGAGTGTGAGGGCATTTTGTCCGATAAGCTGTCGGATCTCGCACTCGTGCTCGAGGGCTATGATGCCGTTACCGCCACAAGCGGACTCGATCCCTCCGACCGTCTGACACGTTTGGCGGATAAAATAAGCGAAAACGGCTTCGGCAAGGGAATGTATATTTACATAGACGGCTTTACGGATTTCACGGCACAGGAGAGGAAGGTCATTGAGGCTCTGCTCCTTTGCGGTGCCGAGATATGCCTTTGTCTCGGTCTGGATGATCTCCGTGGCGGCAGTGAGGTATTTGAACCGGGCAGAGTAACCGCAAGGCACTTCCTTGCCTTTGCCGATGAGCACGATATCGAAAGCTCCGTCACCGTGTTTGGCGCTGTATCGCAAAGGGATGCCGCCCTTACGCTTTACGCCGACAGTCTATTTGAATATTCCTCGGTGAAAAGCGAAACTCCGGGTGACAGCATAAGCATATACGCAGCATCGGGCATTGCCGAGGAATGTGAATTTGCTGCGGCGACCGTACTGTCACTTGTTCGTGACGGTGACTGTCGGTTCAGGGATATCGCCATTGCCGTCAGGGGCTTTGAGGATTACCGTCCCGAGCTTCAGAATATGCTTTCGCACTACGGTATCCCCTACTACTCCACCCGTAAGACGGACATATTCTCAAAGCCGCTTCCGTCGCTCATCGCCTCCGCATACGAGATAATCGGTGGAGGCTGGGAGCCCGACGATATATTCGACTACCTGCGTACCGATCTTGTTGGGCTTTCTCCCTGTGAGGTCGATGAGCTTGAGAATTACGTTATCATGTGGCAGCTCCACGGCAGTGCATGGCAAAAGGATGAGCCGTGGCAGCTCCACCCCGACGGCTCCGGTGCCGAGTTTAACGATGAGGTGAGGGAGCGTCTCGGTAGGATAAATGCCCTGCGTCACAGGGTCTCCGCTCCGCTCATAAGCTTTGAGCGAAATTGCAATGAGGCGACTACCGCACTTTCGCAGGCGGAGGCGTTGCGAATGCTCATGGCGGAGCTCGAGCTTGATCGCCGCCTCGACGAAAAAGCCCGTGAGCTCAGGGAAAGCGGCAAGGCGGCTATCGCTCAGGAATACTCCCAGCTTTGGGAGATATGCATGGGTGCTTTGTGTCAGTGTGCCTCCGTCCTCGGTGACACGGACAGCGATTCGGAAAGCTTCGGTAAGCTGTTTTTGACCGTGCTTTCGAGGTACGATATCGGTACGATACCGGCACTGTCCGATGCCGTGACCGTGGGCGATTTCGACCGTATGCGTAGAAGGAAGCTTCGCCATCTGATAGTCCTCGGTGCCGATGATGAGCGTTTGCCCTCCCAAAACGCCGATGTCGGTCTGTTCTCGGAGGATGAGTCCGCCGAGCTCAGAGAGCTCGGTATCGACCTCGGCGGTATGGGGGACAGTGAGCTGTGGCGTGAGTTCTCGCTGATATACAATTGCCTGAGCCTGCCCTCGGAATCGCTTTGTCTCGTGTATTCCGCCTTTGACCGAAGCGGTGAGGTGCAGCGTCCCTCAACGGTGGTGAATCGTGCCGAAAAGCTTTTCGGTCTTGAAAAGAAAACAGTGGAGCTGTCATACCTCAGACTTTCCGCTCCCGATCCGCTGCTGTCCTCCGCCGCAGATGAGCATGGCGGTGTGTGTCAGGCGACTGCGGCTGCGGTCTGCTCCGAACTTTACCCCGAAAGATTATCAAAGCTCCGTGCCGCCGCCGAGATAGGCAGAGGCAGCTTATCCCCCGCTGCGGTCAGGGCACTGTACGGTGACAGGATCAGGCTCTCCGCCTCAAGGATAGATCAATTTGCCTCATGCCGTTTCAGCTACTTCATGCGATACGGTCTTAATGCAAAGACAAGAGAGCCGGCAGGCTTCACCCCACCGGAGCTCGGTATATTCATGCACTCGGTTTTGGAGCGTACCGCCTCGGAGGTCATGAGGCTGGGCGGCTTCAAGGCGGTATCCGATGAGGAGCTTACAAAGCTCACGGACCGCTTTGTAGCCGAATATGTCCATGAAAAGCTGAACGATTTCCGTGAACGCTCAAACAGGTTCATATACCTGTTCCGCAGACTTACCCGTGATGTTCGGCGTATAGTTCTCGATACCGCAAGGGAACTGAGGGATTCCGATTTCGTGCCGCTGTCCTTTGAGCTTGACACCGGCAGAGATACCCGACTTCCGCCGCTCACCTTGGGTGACGGTGAGGGCACACTGACTCTGACCGGAGTGGTGGACAGGGTAGACGGTTGGCTGCATGACGGTAAGCTCTACCTGCGAGTGGTCGATTACAAGACCGGTGAAAAGAGCTTTTCGCTCTCCGATGTGCTGTACGGTAAGAATCTGCAAATGCTGCTGTACCTGTTCAGCCTGTCGAAAAACGGTTCTCTGCTCTACGGTGCCGAGACCGTACCGGCAGGTGTGCTGTATATACCGGCAAGGGACGTTGTTTTGACTTCGAGTGCCGATATGAGCGATGAGGATGCGGATAAAAAGCGTGCATCCGCATTGCGGCGAAGCGGTCTCCTGCTTTCCGATCCCGAGGTCGTCAATGCAATGGAGCACGGCGAGGAGCCGAGGTACATCCCCGTCAAGTGGAAAAACGGTGTTCCCGACGGTGACAGCATTGCAACGGCGGAGCGTCTCGGTGCCCTGTCGCGCCATATCGAGAAAACGCTGACCGAAATGGCAGCAGAGCTCAAAAGAGGAAGCATAGTGGCGGATCCCTTCTACAGAAGTCAGCAGGAGACCGCCTGTACGCATTGTAAATATCTCGATGCCTGTCGCTTTACCGATGGCGAGAACGGCGAATGTCACCGCCGTCTCCCACGGCTTGCGGCAAACCGTGTATGGAATTATATCGAAGGCGGTGAGGATAATGTCTGAGTTCAAGCCGACACCGGCTCAGAAAAACGCTATAGAGACAAGCGGCAGAAGCATACTCGTATCCGCCGCCGCAGGCTCCGGCAAAACAAAGGTGCTGACGGAAAGACTCCTGCGTGGGATCTCGGAGGGTGCGAATATAGATGAGTACCTTGTCATCACCTTCACCAAAGCGGCAGCGGCAGAGCTCAAGGGCCGCATAAGTGAGGAGCTTGCAAAACGCATCGCCCTCGATCCCTCCAACAAGCGTCTCAAGAAGCAAAGTGCCCTGTGCCGCAGAGCTCAGATAAGCACGATTGACGGTTTTTGCACCACCCTCTTGCGTGAGAATTGCCATACGCTGAAGCTGTCACCGGAGTTCCGTGTCATCGAGGAGGACAGAGCCGCTCCCATGAGACGGCGTATTTTGGAGCGTGTTCTCGATGAGGCATACGAGGACCCCGATGAGGATTTCCTCCTGCTTGCCGATACCGTAGGCAGGGGCAGGGACGATGCACGTCTGAGTGCTCTCGTGCTTGAGCTGCATCGTAAAATGCAAAGCCATGCAAGACCGAGGCGGTGGGCGGATGAGACTTTGCGTTTGCTTGAACCCGACTGTGCCGATGCCGCCGATTCACCCTACGGTGCGGAGATAGTCAAAAGCCTGCGTTCCTCGGCGGAGCATTGGGCTGAGCTTTTGGATTCCCTCTGCGAAAGGGCTGCGATGTACCCCGAGATAAGCAAGGCATACGGAGGTCAGCTTGCCGATGCCGCATCCTCTCTCCGTGCCTTTTGCCGTGCTCTCGACAAGGGCTGGGACAGCGGAAGAAGTGCCCTGCCCATCGTGTTCCCTCGCTTCGGAAGACTCAAGGATTCCCCCGACGTGGGACTCTCCGAGCACATAAAGGATATGTGGGCAAGCTGCAAAAACGCCGCCAAGGGCTATGCCGCGGCAATGAGCTCCCCATCGGAAAAGCTGCTGTCGGAGCTTCGGCATACCGCTCCGGCTATGCGTTCTCTGTTTGAGCTGACAATGCGTTTTGACGTTGCCTACGGCAAGGAGAAGCATCGCCACGGCGAATTGGATTTTGCCGATATCGAACATCTTGCCGTTGAGCTTTTGACTACCGCCGACGGGAAGCTTACCGAGACTGCGATCTCCGTGAGCCATCGCTTCCGTGAGATCATGGTCGATGAGTATCAGGACGTAAACGGTGTTCAGGAGACTATATTCAACGCCATCTCGAAAAACGGCAAAAACCTTTTTACCGTCGGTGATGTCAAGCAGTCGATATACCGCTTCCGCCTTGCCGATCCCGGGATCTTCACCGAAAAATATCAGAGCTATGCCGACCTCGACGAGGCGGAAGCCGATGAGCCGGTTCGCATAATGCTCCGTGAGAACTTCCGTTCGAGGGCGGAGATAATCAACGCCGCAAACAGAGTGTTCTCCTGCTGTATGTCGGAGGAGCTCGGTGACATGGAGTATGACGAAAATGCCGCACTGTGCTGCGGTGCCGATTATTACGGCGGCAGCGTTCCCGTTCCCGAAATGACGCTCTATGCCCTTGAGCCGGACGGTGACGATGACGCACCGGACAAGGTCGAGGCGGAAGCCGCAGCGACTGCCGCAAAGATCCGTCGGCTCATAGACGAGGCTTTGCCCGTAACCGACGGCAAAACGACAAGGCCCATACGCTACGGCGATATTGCGATACTCATGCGTTCGGCAAACAGTGTAGGTCACATCTATCGCAGAGAGCTTATAAAGGCAGGTATCCCCGTACTCGGCGGAAGCTCCGGCGGCTTCTTTGCCTCCCTTGAGATATCGACGCTCATAAACCTGCTCGGTGTTATCGACAATCCGAGGCAGGATATCCCCCTGATCGCGACCCTGCGTTCTCCGGTGTTCGGCTTCGATGCAGATGAGCTGTCCGCCATCCGCGCCCATGACAAAAACGGCGATTTCCACTCCGCACTCACCAAAGCCGCAGAGGACAACGAAAAATGTGCCGACTTCCTTGCGCTCATATCGGAGCTTCGCAGGGAGGCTGCGGTGAGCGATATATCCGATCTGCTTTGGAAGATCTACGCTCTGACCGATATAATGCCCATATGCACCGCCCTCGGTAACGGTGACGAAAGGCGGCGTAATCTCCTGCTTATGCCCGAGTTTGCAAAGCGTTTCGGTGCAGGCTCGGCTCACGGTCTGCGTCGCTTTGTGCGTTGGCTTTTAAAGCTCCGTGAGCGTGGCGACGAGCCCTCCAAGGGTGAGGTCGGAAACGCCGTCAGCATCATGACGGTGCACAAATCCAAGGGGCTTGAATTCCCCGTTGTGTTCCTGTGCGATACCGGCAGACGCTTCAACAGGGCGGATTCCAAATCGCCGGTGCTCATTCATCCCAAGCTCGGACTTGCCCCCAGATACACCGATACGGAACGCAAGATCGAGTACCCCACGATAGCGTTCAACGCCGTTAAAATGCGGTCCGAAGGCGAAATGCTGTCCGAGGAGATGCGGCTTTTGTATGTAGCACTCACCCGTGCAAAGGAATATCTCTTTATCAGTGCGGCAATGAAGGAGCCCGAGAAAAAGCTCTCCCGTATGACGAATCTTGCAGCCTATCCGATGGACAGCGAATTTTTGCGTTCTGCGGATTGCCTTGCGGATTGGCTGATATACGCCTGTCTTTCCGATAACGGATGTCTGAATTTCAGTGTCGAGACCCCCGGGGAGGCAAGCACCGATGATGCCGATGTCCCCACAAGGGACTTTGCCCCCGATCCCGAGCTTGCCGATGAGATAAAGCGGCATATCGCCTACGTCTACCCTTATGCCGATGCAATAGCCCTGCCCAGCAAGCTAACCGCCACCGAGCTAAAGGACGAGCTCGACACCGAGGCAATGAGCCTTGCTCCGTCCCACGGCTCCGAGTTCTCGATCCCCGAGCTTTGCAAGAGCGATCACTCTCCCACCGCAACGCAAAAGGGCACGGCAACGCACCAAGCCTTGCAGTATATGGACTTTGCCAAAAGCGGAAGCTTGGAGGATATCCGCAGTGAGATCAAGAGGCTTGCAAGCCTCGGCTTCATCGACAGCCGCCTTTGCGATCACATCGATGCCTCCGCCATACTGCGTCTTTTCGACTCCGAGCTCGGCAAGCGGATACTCTCGGCAGATGCCCTGCACAGGGAATTTCGCTTTTCGCTCCTGTGTGATGCCTCGCAGTTCATTGAAAACGCCGCAGCGGAAAAGATACTGCTTCAGGGCGTTATGGACTGCTGCATAGAGGAGGACGGCGAGATAACGATCATCGATTACAAGACCGATAATGTTTACGGTGAGGCGATAAAAGAACGTGCAGAGCTTTATTTGGGGCAGCTTCGTGCCTACACATACGCCGCCGAGCATATCTTCGGTAAAAAAGTCCGTGAGTGCGTGCTGTATTTCTTACGCTCCGGCACGACAATTTCTTCCTTGAAATAATACTAATAATATGTTATTATACTTTTAATGCAATTTATCGGGAGTAGTTACATGAAATACGTATTTCTTGCCATCTTCATCCTTTCATCGATCATTCATCTTTATGCGAGTATGTGCAAAATGGTCAAGCTCCGTGCGATAACAAAGCCGTTTTTGCTTCTGTCGCTTTTGGGTTGGTACGTTTTGAGCGTCGCAGAGCCGAGGGCGATCGTCATAGCTGCTTTGATCACAAGCTGGTTGGGTGATGTCCTGCTCATACCCAAGGGTGTCAAATGGTTCTCCATCGGCGGAATGAGCTTCCTCCTATCACATATCTGCTTCATCGTCGCCTACTGCGTCAATATCGACTTCGGTGTGATACCCATTTGGGCGATACTGCTTGCCGCTGCGGTGTATATCACAATAACGATGATCGTCTTCGGCAGACTCAAAGCCCATCTTCCCGAAAAACTGTTTTTGCCCATGATGTTCTACCTGCTGGTAAACGGAACGATGAACTGCTTTGCACTGTATCAGCTCATTTCGATACCCTGCATTGCAACTGCGGTCTCCTTCATCGGTGCAGTGCTGTTCTTCGCCTCCGACTCCTCGCTGTTCTTTGTCAGGTTCAAAAAAGACGGTTTGCTTAAAACTCACTTTATCGTCATGCTGACCTATATACTCGGTGAGTTCCTCATCATCCAAGGTCTCATCCTCCTTGTGCTGTAAATAATACGGATATGCAAAAACACAGTCGCTTTTTAGCGACTGTGTTTTTCTGCGTTGGTTTTGTTCGGATCAGAAGATTTGGCTTTCGAGCTTTAGCTTTTCCTTGTCGGGGAAGGCTTTGTTGCATATCGGGCCCATCGTCATGATCGGAAGCTGCGTGCCGTCATCGGTGATGATATGTGCTCTGACGAAAATATTCCGTCCGCTGAGGACACCGTCCTTGAGCATGACAAAGCAGCGCTCCGGCACAAAATCGTGGTCATCCCTCATGCAGTGCAGAACATAATGCTCCGTGCAGCCCTGGCTATACACATTCCAAAAGCTTTCACGAACGAGGCTTTTGACCTCGGCTTTTTCTTCTTTACGTTCCAAACGAACTGCGAGGTTTGCTGTAAACAAAAAAACAGGTTCGCGATCGCGAACCTGTTTTTTATGCTTAGTTGATATCAGATACCGAAGAAGTCGGACATCTGGCCGTAGAGAACTACGAGCATACCGATAGGAGTGATGAACTTGAAGCAGATCTCGAAGAACTTCTTGCCCCACATCTTGTGGCCGGATGCTTCGATCTCCTGGAGGACGAAGTTATTTGCATCGCCTTCCTTCTTCCATGACGGTATCCAGATCCAGCCTATACAGAAGGACATGATCATCGCACCGACAGGCATGATGATGCCCTCCGACAAAACATCGTAGAAGTCAAGCCAGCAGTCGTTCCAAGTGATAACATTCTCAATTCCGAAGAGCTCTGCGGGAGTGGGCAGTACAGCACCGTTTGCTACGCCCATGCCGATACCGTCAAGTGCGGTGGGCAGGCAGAAGACGAGGATGATGATGGAGAATACGAGAGCGGTGAGCCTTCTCTTGGGAGCCTTGCCCTTTGCGATATCGGAGTCCATCTTGGTTGCGGTGATGGCTTCGAGCAGGGACATGGAGGAGGAGATAGCTGCGATCCAAACGAGGAAGTAGAACAGGAAGCCCATGAGGTTGCCTATAAAGCCGCCCATGTTATCGAAAACGATCTGCATGGAGTTGAAGAGGAGGCCGGGGCCGCCGGAGGTGTTGCCACCCAGGAATGCGTAGCAAGCGGGCATAACGATCATACCTGCCATCATTGCTGCAAGGGTATCCATGCAAACAACGATAACTGCATTTCTCTGGAGCTTTTCCTTCTTCTGCATATAGGAGCCGTAGGTGATCATGGCACCCATGCCGAGGGACAGGGAGAAGAACATCTGACCTGCTGCGGTCTTCAAAACGCCGAGGAAGTCTTGCTTCAGCGGCTCAATGTTCCAGCCGAACATGAATGCCCAGCCGCCGCCTGCACCGGGCTGAATTGCGACGTAAACGATAACGATGATGAGGATGACGAAGAGGCAGGGCATACCGATGTTGCAGAACTTCTCGATACCGCCGCCGACACCGCCACATACGATGATGGTGTTGATAGCGATGAAGATGACAGTCCAAACGACCATCTGAACACCGTCAATACGGAACACGCCGTAGAACTCTTCTGCGGTCGCACCCCAGGTATCCCAACCGACCATTGCGGTGAGGTAGCTGCAAGCGTAACGCATGACCATGCCACCGAGGACCATGTAGAAGCAGAGGATCAGGAACGGGGCAATAACTGCCAGGTAGCCGAGCCAAGTGAACTTCTTGCTGATCTTGCGGTATGCTGCAACAGGGCTCATACCGGTGCTACGACCGATAGCGTGCTCACCGATCATAACAGCAAGACCGACGAATGCTGCGAGGACGAGGTAAACGAGCAGGAAGGCGAATCCGCCGTGAGTGCCCATTTTGTACGGGAAGCCCCAGATATTGCCCAGACCGACTGCAGAACCGACAGCAGCCATGATGAAAGCAAAGCTGGAACCAAACCCTTCACGATTAGTGTTTTCCATTACTTTCTCTCCTTAATAGATTTGCTTTTTGCCGTGGACTGCGGGAAAAGAGCCCACAGCCTTTTAGGTGTTTCAATTTTAATGCATTGAAATCAGATTTCAATAGCTATATCCCCAAATTAACTCCGCCTTAACACGAGTGGGCTATCTCTTTGCAAAAACTTTTTCTCAGACCCCCGAAAATTGCGTTAAAACTTGTGCAATCTCCCATTTTGACCTAAAAAACGGTCAAATTTTGTGAGAAATATGACAAAATGCCGAGGGCTCGGTGTTAATTCGGTTAACACTTTGCTAAATAATTGACAGTCTTTTTTGTCCTCAAATGTGTGACGGAGCACTAAATTACTATGCTCCGAGATGCGTTTTTATGAACACGGAGAAAACGAAGACCCGATGCCAAGCGGCATCGGGTCTTGAGCAATGATTTTATTTTTTCTTATCCTTATATGTAAGCTTGGGCTTATAGAATTCGAAGATGACCGCATGATTGCCCTTTTCGTTCAGCCATTCATGACTCGTCCAGCAAATGCGGATCGCACCCAAAAGCTCCGAAAGCTTAACGGTAAAGGGCTTGGGGCCTATCTTATACGCTATAAAATGCGGTCTTGCAAGGAAGTTGAGCAGAACTCTGCTGAGTATAAAGCCCGTTACGGGGTTGACCTCACCGTTGTAGCCCTCGGGAGGATTGGCAAGCTGTCCACGCAAAACCTCGGGAGCGTTACGCTTAAACCAACGGACTATGAATGGATTGAAGCTCTCAACGCAGTATTCGCCGGTGTAGGAGCGAAGCAGCTCATAGGTCTTTTCGCAAAGCTCCTTATTGCGTTTACCGTTTTTAAGCTCGACTATAAGAGCTCCCCTTCCCCGTACACATTTGAGTACCTCGGAAAAGAGCGGTATCGTCTCCGAAGTGCCGCAAAGGCGAAGCTCCTTTAACTCCGCAAGTGTCTTTTCGCACACCATTGCATCCACACCGCATACACGCTTTAAGTCATCGTCATGGAACACGACTACCTCACCGTCAAGGCTGAGCTGAACATCGAGCTCTATCCCGTAGCCGGCGGAAGCGGCACGCTCAAAGGCGGCAAGCGAATTCTCGGGAATGGACTTATCTCTGTTGTGCAGACCCCTGTGAGCGAAATTTCTGTACATAAACGGCTTTTTCTGTTCCTTGCCGGCTATTGCCGGAGCGGTCAAAAAGCACAGTGCTCCGACTGCCGCAGCGGTCACACCGACTACGGGGAGTAGCTTTTTCATGGTATCGTTCACGGAACGCACCTCCTCGGGTCAAGATCTATGTTGCTATTTTACACCGACTTTATTGTCAGGTCAAATAATTATCTGTTGTTTTATATAAATTTTTAGTGTACAATTACAATACTGTTTGATAAATACTGTACGGAGGTACTGAAATGAAGCTTAATTACAAGCGTACTATCCTTGTGGGCTTTGCCTTCTTTCTTATATGCGCATTCTGGCAAGCCTATGACAACGCCATCCCTCTGATTCTCACCAACAAGTTCGGTATGTCTCAGACATGGTCGGGCTTTATCATGGCACTTGACAACATTCTGGCACTGTTCCTGCTTCCGCTTTTCGGTGCGATATCCGACAGGCACAAGGGCAAACGCGGTAAGCGTACTCCTTTTATAATGGTAGGTACGATAATCGCCGTCATCACCTTCGTGGCGCTGTCCTTTGTCGATGCAGCCCAGCTTAAAGCCATCGACAAGGTATCCGCCATCGACGATCCCGCCACCTTGGAGTACATATACGATGAGCAGTGTGAAAACGAGCTCATGAAGCCCGACGGCACAAAGTTCGTTCTCGGTGAGGACTTTACGAGAGAGGAGTTTGCCGAGATAAAGTGTCAGACGGTGAATGATGCCGGTAAGACCGTCACCACTCCCGAGTACACCGAATATGTTACTCCGGCGAGACAGGCCTGTATTCACGAGATAAGCACAGCCTCCCCGACTCTGCTCATAATCTTCATCGCGGTTTTGCTCATGGTGCTGCTGTCAATGGCAGTGTTCCGCTCACCGGCAGTCGCGCTTATGCCCGACGTTACGATCAAGCCGCTGCGAAGCAAGGCAAACGCCGTCATAAATCTTATGGGCACCGCAGGCGGTATACTCATACTCGGTGTAGGTATGGTGCTCAAAACGAGTGATGTTCACAATTCGATGATGAGCTATGTCACCTACTTCGGTATAACCGCCGCGGTAATGCTCATTGCCCTGCTGATCTTCCGTCTCAAGGTCGATGAGCCCAAGCTTGTGACGATAATGCAGGAGGACAGCCGCAAATACGGCATCGAGGACAAGGACGAGGAGGAGGATACCGGCGAAAAGCGTAAGCTCTCATCTGCGGAACGCAGATCGCTCATTCTCATACTTGCCTCCATCGTGCTGTGGTTCATGGGCTACAATGCCGTGACCTCCAAGTACTCGGTATACGCAAGCTCCATTCTGCACAAGGATTACAACACAACGATGATGATTGCCCAGGTTGCCGCCATTGCAGCCTACCTCCCCGTAGGCATGGTAGCCTCCAAGGTGGGCAGGAAAAGAACGATACTTGCAGGTGTCGTTATGCTGTGCATAGCCTTTGCCGCAGCCGCCTTCGTAAGCAACGAGACGAGCATCATCGTCATGTATCTGTTCTTCGCACTTGCCGGTATAGGCTGGGCAACTATCAACGTAAACTCCTTCCCCATGGTCGTTGAGCTCTGCTCCGGTGGCGATGTCGGCAAATACACCGGCTATTACTACACCGCCTCCATGGCGGCTCAGGTCGTGACTCCGATGATCTCCGGCTATATCATGGACAGCTTCGGTATGGAAACTCTGTTCCCCTATGCCGCGATCTTCGTTGCGCTGGCGTTTGTGACTATGCTGTTCGTTAAGCACGGTGACAATAAGCCTACCGTCAAAAAGGGTCTTGAGGCACTTGATATAGATGATTGACCTCATATAAGAAAGAGAGAATAATAAACATGGCAATCAAAAACGAAGCAAAGATCAAAAACAAGATCATAGTCGCAATAAGAGAGCAGCTTGAGCACAGGGCTCTGTGGATGTATCTCCTTTGCGATGAGGCAAAGAAAAAGGGCCTGCCTCCCGAGGAGTATGCACCTGCCGCCATCAAACGCTGCGGTATATATCAGGGTACTCTGCTCCGTGAAAAGGCAGGCGGCGGCGAATCGCTCAAGGGTCTTAAAAAGACTCTGTTCGGCAAATTCGCACAATGGGTATTCGAAATGGATATCAAGCGTTGCGACGATGACCATCTTGATATAGATTTCCACTACTGTCCTCTGGTAAAGGCATGGCAGAAGCAGGGCTGCTCCGATGAGGAGATCCGTCTCATGTGCGATCATGCCATGTGCGGTGACAGAGGCATCGGTCAGTGCTTCGGCTGTGAGCTCGATCTTCCTGCGACCATTGCCAACGGTGACGGCGTTTGCAAGCTCCGCTACATAAGGCGCAGCAAGACCGAGGAATAAGGATAGATTTAACGTAAAAAGCTTCGGAGATACTCCGAAGCTTTTTTGGTTTTTGCCCACAGAAAATCAAGGGCACATTCGAGGCGATGCGGCACAGCCATGCCGAAAATCTGCTGTCACCCCGAAATGAGCCGAGTGAGCGGTGCGCCTTGAGAAAGGTCTCCTGCGTGAGATCGGAGGCATCCTCCGGATTTCCGCAGATACGAAGGCAAAGCCTGTATATCATCGCCTCGTTTTCCGCCACAAGAGTCTCGAGGGCATCGCCGGTGCCGTTTATTGCCGAGCGTATTATCTCATTTTTAAATTCCGCAGTCATATCAGATCACGCTTTATGCCGCCTACTATTTTGCGAAGCTCCTCGAGAGTTTCGACCCTCACAAGCTGCTGACGGTAGTACGACGAATTGGCAACTCCCTTTAAGTACCACGGCACCTGATGCCTTGCCTCAAGGCAGGCAAGCCGCTCACCGAATTTTTCGGCGTAAAGCTCGGTTTGGTATAGTGCCGTATCCATACGCTTTGCAAGCGGCGGAAGCGGTGGCGGTGTCTCTCCCTTGTAAAGTGCGTTTGCACCGGTGAAAAGCCACGGATTGCCGAAGGCTCCTCTGCCCACCATGGCAAGCTCACAGTCCGTATACCGCAGGATATGCATTGCGTCCTCCGGTGAGAAAATATCGCCGTTTGCGATCACGGGGATTCTCACCGCCCTCTTAACGTCACGGATTATATCCCAATCCGCCTTACCTGCGTACATTTGGGCTCTTGTCCTTCCGTGTACCGCAATTGCGGATGCGCCTGCCTGCTCTGCCATGACCGCAAATTCAACGGCGTTGATGCTGCCGCCGTCAAAGCCCTTGCGAAACTTCACGGTCACCGGAACGTCGACCGAGCTTACAACGCTTTCGATTATCTTAAACGCAAGCTCCGGAGATCTCATCAGAGCGGAGCCGTCGCCGCTTTTGACTATCTTCCCCACGGGACAGCCCATGTTTATATCGACTATATCCGCACCGCTACCCTCAAGTGCCATGGGTGCTGCCTCTGCCATGATCTCGGGCTCATGGCCGAAAAGCTGCACCGATAAGGGGCAGGGCAGGGGGGGATTATACAGCAATGACTTGGTCTTTTCGTCCTTATAGCACAGTGCCCTTGCGCTTATCATTTCGGTAGTCACCATGGCAGCACCGCTCTCGGCACATATAAGACGAAAGGCAAAGTCACTGACCCCTGCCATCGGTGCAAGGGTAAAACGCCCATTCAGGGCAATATCACCTATCTTCACCATAATATATCCAATCCCACGGGGCAGTGATCCGAGCCCATGATCTCGGGCAAAATATATGCGTCCTTAATGTTATCACGCAGTCTGTCGGACACAAGGAAGTAATCGATACGCCAGCCGACGTTCCTTTGTCTTGCCGCGGCACGGTAGCTCCACCATGAATAGGCATCCGTTTTGTCGGGATACAGACTGCGGAAGGTATCCGTAAAGCCGGAGCCGAGAAGCTCCGTAAACTTCTCCCTTTCTTCATCGGAAAAGCCCGGGTTTCCTCTGTTCGTATTCGGATTTTTGAGGTCTATCTCCTCATGTGCGACGTTCATATCGCCGCAGACTATGACGGGCTTTACCCTGTCAAGCTCACAAAGCTTTTCCCTGAAAGCATCATCCCACTGCATCCTGTAATCAATGCGACGCAGCCCATCCTGTGCATTGGGAGTATAAACGCAGACAAGGTAAAAATCCTCATACTCCAAGGTCAGCATCCTGCCCTCCGTGTCATGCTCCGCAATACCGAGATTGCGGCTGACGGATATGGGCGTATGCTTCGTGAACACCGCAGTACCGGAATAGCCCTTCTTGTCGGCATAGCACCAGTAATCCTCATAGCCGTCGAGCAAAAGCTCGATCTGTCCCTCTTGCAGCTTCGTCTCCTGAACGCAGAAAAAATCCGCATCAAGTGCATAGAATATATCCTCAAAGCCCTTCTTTTGAACGGCTCTGAGTCCGTTTACGTTCCAGCTTATAAATCTCATTTCACACTTCCTCTGGCATCCGACAGTGCCGCATCCCTGAGCCTCGGCGGAATACCGTCCGCACTGCATTTGGTGCCCTCCGTTTTTACCGCGACAAGGCGGTTTATTGGTATTCCGATGGCGTGGAATTTCGTCTCGTAGTCGGTCATAATATCCGCAATACCGTCACGGTGAAGATCATTCGTCAGCTCTTTTATCTCCCAGCCCTCGGCCTCAAGGCACTGCACCGACCACTCGAAAAGCGGCAGATTATCCGTCTTGAAGCGGATCTCACCGCCAAGCGGCAGAACATCGGCATAGCTCCGCAAAAAAGCAGGTGCGGTGAGGCGGTGCTTTGCGTCACGGCTTTTGGGCCATGGATCGCAGAAATTTATGTATATCCGCTCGATCTCACAGGGAGCAAAGATATCGCACAGCTTCAGTGCGTCGATATCCATAAACCGCACATTTTCAATCCCGGTGTCACACACAAGCTCCATACCCTTTATCATCGCATCGGCAACCTTTTCGATGGCGAGAAGCTGCACCTTGGGATTTTCCCTTGCAAGAGCGGCGGTGAAGCTTCCCTTGCCGCAGCCTATCTCAAGCCACAGTCTTTCATAATTTTCAAAGCTTTCACGCCAATGCCCCTTCAGTTCTTCGGGTTCGTTTATAAGCACCCTTTCGCACCGTTCCATTCTCGGTGCAAGGTTCGGTCTTTTTCTCATTCTCACGACATATCACGCTCCGATAAAAATACACAGATACAATACCATAATCCGTGCAAAACATCAATCTCATTCAAAGTCCTGTTTGCTACAAATTTTATAACGATTTAACGCGATTTGCCTTACAATTCGTCAATCTGTAGCTTGAAATGGGAAAAAAGTTGTGATATAATTTAACAATCATAGAATGTATAAACAGCTTTTTCTTAAATTCTAAGGAGTGAAATGAATGAAACGCGGTATAAAAGTTTCACACAATGTTATACGCAGACTTCCGAGATATCTCAGAAAGCTTGATGAGCTCAACGAGGCAGGTGTAAGCCGTATATCCTCCGGTGAGCTGGGTCGTCAGCTCGGACTCACCCCCTCGCAGATCCGTCAGGACTTCAGCTGCTTCGGTGAATTCGGTCAGCAGGGCTACGGCTATAAGGTCACCGCTTTGCGTACCGAGCTTGCCACCATACTCGGTATGGACAGAGGCTTCAAGGCGATACTCATCGGTGTCGGCAATATAGGTCAGGCTCTTATCTGCAACTTCTCTTTTAAGCAGTGGGGCTTTGAGCTCATGGCGGCCTTCGATATCAAGCCCGAGCTGATAAATAAGGATCGTGACGGCGTTATGATCTATCACATCGATACGCTCACCGATTTTCTTGCCGAGAATCATGTTGACATTGCGGTGCTTTGCGTTCCCAAGCAGCACGCCGTTTCCACTACAGAGCTGCTCACCTCTCACGGTGTCAATGCGATCTGGAACTTCACCAATGTTGAGCTTACCGCTCCCGAAAGCAGCACCATAGTCGAGAATGTTCACTTCTCCGATTCTCTGCTTTCCCTCAGCTACTTTGTCGCTCAGGATATCGATGAAAAGGCTGCCAGAGCCGCAAGACTGAACAGACAATAATTTTATCAATTTCCAAAGGCACAGCGATGCTGTGCCTTTTTTACTGTATGGAGGTCATACTGTGTCGGATACAATAGCTGCAATATCGACGGGAAATCTCGTCTCCGCAATAGGCATACTCAGAATGAGCGGCGACCGCTGTATAGAGATCGTCGATCGCCTTTTCCGCCCTTACTCGGGCAAAAGAATGAAGGACAGTCGGGACAGACTGCTGGTTTTCGGTGAGCTTTTTGATACCGACGGTCAGGTGCTTGACATTTGTCTTTGCACCATTAGCCACGGCCCCAACAGCTACACCGGTGAGGATACCGCAGAGCTCCAGTGTCACGGCTCACCGACGGTGCTCAGAGCCGCTCTTGACGCTGTATTTGCCCTCGGTGCAAGACAGGCACTCCCCGGTGAGTTCACCAAAAGGGCGTTTTTGAATAACAGAATGGATCTCAGCAGTGCCGAGGCTGTGGCGGATATCATAGATGCCGAAACAGCCGAAGCCGCAAAAAACGCCGCAGGTCAGCTTGCCGGTGCCATTTCCAAAAAGATCGACAGGATATATTCCGCTCTCACCGATATAAGCTCTCACTACCATGCGGTGCTCGATTACCCCGATGAGGACATCGAGGACTTTGAGCTTTCGGACTATAAGTCAGTCATTCAAGACTCGATAGCGGTGCTCTCTCGTTTGCATGACAGCTATTCCGGCGGTCGCATAATGCAGGGCGGTGTCCCTGCCGCGATAATAGGCAGACCGAACGCCGGCAAGAGCTCGCTGCTCAATCTTCTTTTGGGCTATGACCGTGCCATCGTCACCGATATCCCCGGCACCACAAGGGATACCATCGAGGAAAAGCTCCGTCTCGGCGGCGTATTGCTTCGCCTGACCGATACCGCCGGAATACGTTCCTCCGAGGATGTCATAGAGCAGATGGGCGTTGAGCGTAGCCGAAAGGCCATGAAGGATGCGGAGCTGTGCATACTCGTTATCGACGGCAGCCGCAGCTTTGACGCCGAGGATCTCGAGCTTCTCCGTGAGGCGGAGAAGGCGGAAAAGGCAATAGTCGTTGTTTCGAAATCCGACCTGCCTATGCTTTGCACTTTGCCCGATACCGCACTTCCCACAGTGTCACTTTCCTCCGTGACAGGTGAGGGCTTAAATGAGCTCGAGGCCTTGGTAAAGGAGCTGTTCCCTCTGCCGCAGGTACCTGCCGGTGAGATACTCACCAACGCAAGACAGGCGGAGGCTGTCGCAAGAGCGCTTGAAAGCTTGAAGGCTGCGGAGGCTGCCATGGTGATCGGTGAAACGCCCGATATCGTTTTGACCGAAACGGAGGCGGCTATGCAGGCTCTCGGTGAGCTCACCGGCAAAACCGTCCGTGACGATGTGACCGACCGCATTTTCAGCCGCTTCTGCGTCGGCAAATAAGCTCCGGCTGCTTTGCTTATAGCTGAGGTTTGCAGAGACTCATACCTCCCTTGTGTAAAGGGAGCTGACAAGAATCGAAGATTTTTGACCGAGAGGGTTTAACAATACTGCAACAAGCTTCGGATGAATATAATCTCGGTCAGCTTCGCTGACAGCTCTCCCAAAGGGAGAGCCAAGTATGGGGCGTTGCAATTATTCTTACTGCCGACAATATATTTCACCATATGCAAGCCACAAAAGGCACTGTCGATTCGGCACAAGCACATGATCCTATTCCGCTAATAAAGCTATAGTCAAACGCAATCAAGTGTGCTACAATACAAAAATATACGAAATGCGAAATCGGAGGTGCGATATGAACGCCGAAAACCTCAGTCTCGGTGACTTTACCGAAGCCCTTTCCTCCTCTGCGCCGACCCCCGGCGGTGGCGGTGCCGGAGCGATGTGTGCCGCCCTTTCCGTTTCCCTTTGTTCGATGGCGGCAAATCTCACGATAGGTAAGAAAAAATTTGCCGAGCTTGCCGCAGATCATCGCCGCATCATCGATGAATGTGAGCTCCTACGCAAAAGGGCTCTGCTCATCATTGACAGGGATGCCGAGCTGTTTAAGCCCTTGTCGGAGCTCTATTCCGCTCCCAAGGACACCGAGGGCTACGATGATGCTCTCGAGACCGCTACCCTGTTTGCGGCAAAGGCGCCTATGGAGCTGCTCACCCTTTGCCGTGATGCCGCCCTGCTCATCGAGGAAATGAGCGAAAAATGCTCCAAGCTTCTGATTTCCGATGTCGGCTGTGCCGCCGCATTGTGCAATGCCGCAATGAGCAGTGCCGCCATGAACGTTTATGTGAATACCGCCTCTTTGAAAAACAGAGAAAAGGCAAGGGAGATAAATACCGCGGTCGCCGCCCTCCTGTCGGAGAATTCCGAAAAAATGTCGACGATCGCCAATTCGATACTCGGAAAGCTGAGGGATAAATAATATGGCTATGCTGCTTAAAGGTGCTCCTGCCGCTGCCGCACTTGACGAAATGACTGCGGCAAGGATCGAGGCACTAAAGGAAAAGGGCGTTTCGCCCTGTCTCGCAATGCTCAAGGTGGGTGAGGATGCCGGTGCGTCATCGTACGAAAAGGGTGCGACGAAGCGTTGCTCCAAGCTCGGTATAGAGGTCAAAAGCGTGGCGCTTCCCGAGACCGCTTCTCAGTCGGAGCTTGAGGCTGCGATAGCCGAGCTGAATGCCGACGGCGATGTACACGGTATACTGATGTTTCGTCCTCTGCCCAAGGGCTTTGACGAGGCAAGAGCCTGTGGGCTGATCCTTCCGTCAAAGGACGTTGACGGTGTGAGCTCCGGCTCAAGTGCCGCTGTGTACTCCGGTGTGGGGGACGGCTTTGCACCCTGTACCGCCGAAGCTTGCCTCCAGATGCTCAGGCACTACGGTGTTGAGCCCGAGGGCAAAAACGCCGTTGTCGTAGGCAGAAGTCTTGTTATCGGCAGGCCGATCTCCATGCTGCTGATGCAAAGCAACGCCACCGTCACCGTATGCCACAGCAAAACCAAGGATATGGCGGAGCTCATACGCCGTGCCGATATCGTTGTTGCCGCACTCGGTAAGGCGGAGGCGCTCAAGGGCGATTGCTTTGCCGAGGGTCAGACCGTCATCGATGTCGGTATAAACTTCTCCGAGGAAAAGGGCAAGCTTGTCGGTGATGTCGACTTTGCCGAAGCGGAGCCCATAGTCTCTGCGATCAGTCCGGTACCGCTGGGTGTCGGCTCGATGACCACTGCGGTTCTTGCCGCTCACGTTGTCACCGCCGCAGAAAAGCTAAACTAATGCACTGTCAAAATTAAATATTCACTTTGTCAGAGTAGGATGGGGTGCGTTAAGTGCCGGAGGATGGGAGTTGTCTCCGGACGAAAGGTCAAGCCCTGCGATACCTCATCCGCATCCGCTGCCACAAGGTATATCACTCCTTGCGTCAGCTAAACGAAAGGAGTATTTTTATGTCAAAAACAAGCAAAATGACTTCAAAAGAGCTATGTATCAATTCTATGCTTGCCGCCATGTGTGCGGTGCTGGGCTATCTGTCCATCGATACGGGCAATCTCAAGATAACGCTCGAGAGCGTGCCGATCATCATCGGTGCCGCAATGTACGGGCCCTTGTGCGGTGTCGCCGTGGGCGGTGTCGGAACCTTCGTGTACCAGCTTTTACGCTACGGTCTTTCCGTCACCACCGCACTGTGGATGCTCCCATACTGTGTCTGCGGTCTCATTGTCGGACTGTACGCCAAGGCAAGGGCTTTTGAGCTCGACCGCAAGCAGCTCATATTCATATCCCTTGTGGCGGAGCTTGTAGTCACAACGCTGAACACCGGCGTTTTGTATATCGACAGCCGTGTCTACGGCTACACGGTCGCATATGTCCTTGCAACGATAGTGCCCAGATATATTATCTGTGTCGTCAAGGCGGTTGCGGTCGGTGTCATATTGCCGCCGCTTATAGCCGTGGTAAAGCGTGGGAGGACATGATGAACGGTAAAGAAGCCATTGCTTATATAGAAAGCCGCACAGCCTCGACAAGACTGGGACTGTGCAGAACCCGAGAATTGCTTGCCATGCTCGGCGATCCGCAGAAGAAGCTCCGCTTTGTCCATGTTGCCGGAACCAACGGCAAGGGCTCTGCCTGTGCAATGCTGTCATCCGTACTCGAAGCCTCAGGCTACAGGGTCGGACTCTACACCTCACCGTATATACGGGTATTCAACGAGCGTATTCAAATTAACGGCGAGAACATCTCCGATGCCGATCTTGCACGTCTGACGGAAATGCTCATCCCCAAGGTCAACGCTATGTCCGATCCGCCGAGCCAGTTTGAGCTCATAACGGCGATAGCAATGTGTTACTACCTTGAGCAGGGCTGCGATATCGTGGTGCTTGAGGTGGGACTCGGCGGTGAGCTTGACAGCACAAACGTTATCGACTGTCCCGAGGTTGCGGTCATCATGAACATAGGCCTTGAGCATACCGAGTACCTCGGCAACACTATCGCCTCGGTCGCTTCGGCAAAGGCCGGTATAATAAAAAGCGGCACGACTGCCGTTTGCTACGACAGTGTGCCCGATGCCATGGCGGTATTCCGTGACCGCTGTGAGAGTGTCGGTGCGGTCTATGCTCCGGTCGATTTTTCCGGTATCGAAAAAACGGGCTCCGGTCTCATGTCCCAGAGCTTTGAGTATTTCGGCAAGCCCTACACTCTGCCGCTTCTCGGTGAGCATCAGCTAAAAAATGCCGCAACGGTGCTGACGGCGATCGAGGTGCTGAGAAATAAGGGCTTTGAGATCGATGAGGCGGCACTTAAAAAAGGTATGGAAAGCACCGTATGGCCTGCGAGATTTGAGCTCATGCGTAAGTCGCCGCCCTTTATTCTGGACGGAGCACACAATCCGCAGTGTGCCGCAGCACTGTCCGAGGGTCTTAGCTCGGTGTTTCCCGACAGCCGCTTTGTAATGCTGTGCGGTGTCTTGGGTGATAAGGATCACGATGCCATGCTATCCCTGCTGCTTCCTCATGTGAAGCGTGCTGTTTGCGTAACGCCGGACAGTCCCCGTGCTCTGCCTGCCGCCGAGCTTGCGGATGAGATAGCCCGTCACGGTGTCGAGGCAATGGCCTGCTCCGATGTTTACGAGGCCTTGAGACTTGTGCTCGATTCCGGTGAGCCGGTGCTTGCCTGCGGATCGCTGTATCTTGCCGGTGAGATAGAAAATCTCTACCCCAAGGCGGCAAAGGAGCATTACCGCCGCCTGTGCATCGAACGCAGAAATTCGCTGACCGCAACGGAGCGTGCCGAGTTCAGCCGCCGCATATCCGATGCCGTCGCACAAAGCGATGAGTTTGTGCGTGCGAGGGTGATACTTTCCTACAAGGCCGTGGGCTCCGAGGTCGCATTGAGCTTTGCCGCCGAGGGCAAGCTCATCGCCTACCCTAAGACGGAGCCGGACGGTACCATGAGGGCATATGTTCCGCAAAGTGACGATGCCTTTACCGTCGGTGCCTTTGGCATACCCGAGCCCGATCCTCTGCGATCCGACGAGGTGAAGTCCTCGGACATCGATCTTGTGCTCTGTCCCTGTGTGGGCTTTGCCGGTAATCGGCGTTTAGGGCACGGCAAAGGCTATTATGACCGATTTTTGCCGCTGTGCGAAAATGCGGTCGCCGTCGCCACGGCGTTTGAAGTGCAGGCCATCCCCGACCCGTCCGAGCTCCCCATCTCCCCCACCGACATACCCATGTCCAAAATCATCACGGAAAAGGGCATATAATGTAAGCTTAGAGAATAAGGTCAGCCTCACATCGCCAATAGCTATTGCTAATGGCAATGTACTTGGCTCTCCCAAAGGGAGAGCTGTCACCGAAGGTGACTGAGAGGGCAAAGCATGACAATGCCAAAAAATCAAAGAATGCACGATACCTTCGCGAAGAAATGACACCCTATGAAAGCAAGTTAAATCCCCCGACAAAGCTGTCGGGGGATTATATTATGCATTATATCTTTTTCAGCAAGCCGAAGACCTTGTTCAGCAGTGTGGCGGCAAGGATCGAGGATGCAAGAACTGCAAGAGTAAAAAGAGCATCGCTTCCGATATACACAAGCTCACTGCGTAGCAGAATCATCATTGCTCCGTGTATCAGATAGATCTCAAGACTGATCCTCCCGAGGAAGCCGAGAACCGCGTTGCCTATGCTCAGCTTCATAAACAAAACCGCAACAAAGAGCGAAAACAGAATACTTGCAACATTATACAACACGTCGGAATGTGTTATCGGCAAAGGTACAAAGCTTGCCGCAAGCAGCAGCGAAAGCACCGCAAAGCTTATCAGGTAGCGTTTTGCTTCGTTGAACCACGCCAAGAGCTTCTTTTCGTTGACCGCATATACCATACCGAGCGGCAGTGCAAAATTGCTTATATACCAGCAGTGCGGATAATCCGCAGCAATTGTAGCAAGCGAGACGGCAAGGGCGATCGCAAATTCCGAAGCGATCACGCATTTGCAATTGCCCTTAAAGAGCTTTGCCGCAAGCCAAAACACAGCGTAAAGCACGATCGAAACGATTATGTACCAAGAGTTTTGGGCGATCGGCACTCCGTTCACAAAGGAGAGCAGCATTTCCCCGACGGAATACGGAGCACCTATGATGAAATACAGCAGCCAATAGAGCAGGACAACGACCAGGTACGGTATGAGCAGCTTTACTGTACGCTTTTTCAAAAAGCCGTCAACACATACGGTTTTCGAGCCGTAGCTTTTCACCAGTCCGTAGCCGGAGATGAAGAAGAACACGGCAACTATCAAGAAGCCTATATGAACAAATACGGAAAATGCAATTCCTCCGACACCGGACAAGCACAGGTGATTAAGCACAATGGCGATCGCCAAGGCTCCACGCAAGTGGAGGCACTTGCCGACGGAGAAATAGTCCGCAGCTATCGGCTCACCGAGCTTATGAAATTTTACGCCCCACAAAAGCAGGAGTATATAAATCAAGACGAATAAGTCCATTGCGACCCCTCCGAATGTACATTTTAACACACACCGTTTTTCAGCATCGGCATCATTTACGCCAGGTTCGGGGGGCAAAGAGGACTAAGACGGGGAAGATCTCGAGTCTGCCGAGGAGCATATCGAAGCACAGTATCAGCTTACCGAACACGCTGTAGCCGTCCATATTCGTTATACCGACGTTACTCAGTGACGAGATCGCCGCTGCGATACCGTCCCCAAAGCCTATGCCGTCAAACGACAGCAGCACCGCCGTCAGCAGCATCACGCACAGGTAAACACAGACGAATGCCGTGACGGTCGAAAGAGTTTCGTCGTCCACCGTCTCGTCATTCAGGTGGATCACATGGACGGAGTTGGGGACTACTATGCGTCCTACCGCACGCTTCACCGACTTCATCAGTATCATTATCCTTGATATCTTCATGCCGCCGCCTGTAGACCCCGACATCGGGCCTATCATCATCAGCACCAGCAGCAGCGATATCGTAAACTGCGGCCAAGCTGCGGCATCGGTCGAGGTATGGGCGGTGCTGGTCATCATCGAGCTGACCTCAAACAGCGAATGATGTATGCACTTCCACACGCTTGTAAAGCTTTCCCTTGCGTTTATCGTCACCAGAACGACCGCAGCGACAAAGAGGAGCCCGTAGGTTCTGAGCTCTTTGTTGCGTTTTAGACGCAGCAGATCACCTGCCACAAGGCAGTAGAACACGCCGAAGCTCACACCGCACAGCAGCATGAACACCGTTGTGACCCCTTGAGCATAGACGCTGTAGGACATAAGGCTGTCGTTCCGTATGGAAAATCCGCCCGTACTGACCGTTGACAGTGAGAGATTTACCGCATCGAAAAGCGGCATATCGAGGCAAAGCAGCACGGTCATCAGCAGGGTCATGATTATGTATATCTCATACAGCAGCTTTGCATTCTTCTGCATTCTCGGCACTATCTTCCCGGTCATCGGCCCGGGGAGCTCTGCCTTGAGCAGATACATCGAGCCACCGTCCTTAGACGACGGCGTTATCGCCAAGAGGAACACGAGCACTCCCATGCCGCCAAGCCAGTTGGTTATGCTACGCCAAAGCAGTATCGAATCGGGCATCGCCTCAACGTCGGCTATCACAGTCGCACTGGAGGTCGTGAAGCCCGACACCGTTTCGAAAAATGCGTCACTCGCCGGAAGAAGTCCCCCGACGTAGTACGGCAATGCACCGAAAGCCGACAGTGCAAGCCATGCAAGCACCGCCGCAGCGAATCCGTCTCTTGAGCCGAGTCTTTTCTTATTGCTGCGATTGAGCAAAAAGAGCACGGCTCCCACCGCAAGTGCAGCTACCATCGAAACGGCAAAGCTCAGTATAAGCTCGGAGTTGCCGTTCTTGACCGCTATCAGCAGCGGCGGCAGCATGAACGCCGCCTCGATACCGAGTATAATGCCTATTGTTTTTCCGATCGCCCTAAAATTCATGGCTCAGCTCATTCCCTGACAAAAATGTCATTCAGATCAAGCAGTGATCTTCCTGCGGTGGTGACAAGCACAACGGTGTCTCCGCTTTGGAGCATATCGTGACCACCGGGGATGATTATCCTGCCCTCGTGATGGATGCAGGCTATGAGTATTCCCTTCTTGAGCTTCAGCTTCATGAGGGGAATACCGAGATTCCTCGTCGCATCCGTGACCGCAAATTCCTGTGCCTCCGCTTTGCCGCCTGCAAGCTTGCGGATAGTCATGACGGCGGAGCCCTCCGTATTCTCCATCGCACGGACATATCCGACGATGACGTGAGAGCTTATGAGCTTTGGGCTTATCACACTGTCCGCATCCCTGTCACACAGCATCTCACCGTACTCCACACGGTTCAGCTTCGTAAGCACCTGGGGAACGCCCAGCTTCCTTGCAAACATTGCTATGAGGATGTTCTCCTCGTCCATATTCGTCAGCGGAACGACTGCATCCATCGCCGCAATATTGTGCAGCTTCAGCACCGATTGACTCGATCCGTCGGAGCATATTATGTCGGCATCCGGAACAAACTCGTCAAGATAGTTGCAGCGAGAGCGACTCTTTTCGATCACCTTGACCCGGGTTCCGGATCTCAGGAGCATGGGTATGAGGTACTCCGCTATCCTGCCGCCGCCGACTACCATTACGTCTTTTGATTTTTTGCTTCTGAGCTTCAGCTCGTGCGTGAGCCTGACAAGCTCCGCCGCAGGAGCCGTAACGTATATCCTGTCACCGCTTTGGAGGATAAAGTTGCCGTCGGGGATCGCCGCCTCACTGTCTCTGACGACGACGCAAACAAGAACCTTGACCTTGACCCTGCCGTACATATCCATAAGCCGCAGGCCGTCAAGCGGACTGTCCTTCGTGACTTCAAGCTCAACGATCTCCGCCTTGCCCTCGGCAAAGGTATCACGTTTGACAAACGCGGGTATTTGCAGGAGCTTGAATATCTCCCTTGCGGCAAGCTGCTCGGGGTTTATCGCCATCGAAAGACGCAGCTCATCTTTAAGCTCGTGAAGCTGCATGGAGTATTCCCTGTCACGGACTCTTGCAATGGTGTTGTGGCAACCGAGCTTTCTCGCCACAAGACAGGCAAGCTGATTGAGCTCATCGCCACCCGTGACCGCTATCATAAGATCCGCATCGGGAACACCTGCCCTACGCTGTACCTCGATCACGGCGCCGTTGCCGCAAATACTCATAACGTCAAGAGTGTCACCGATGAACGCCGCCCTTTCGGGATCGTTCTCGACAACGATAACGTCATGATCCTCCTTTGCCAGCTCCTCGGCTATCGAAAAGCCGATCTTTCCTCCGCCGACTATAACAATATTCATGTCGGATATCCTTTCCGTACAATAAATAATAATTATTCATAATATTGTACCACACTTGCAGTATACAAAACAAGTGGCAAAATCCAAGGCAATGCAAAGCCTTTTTGAATTTAATATCGGCTCAAAAGTTTTTGTCGGAGTATTGACAAAGTTTGCGGTGGGGTGTACTATATAGTTGTTGATTTAAAACAAATGATTTAATTTAATGCAGGGCATCGGCTTGCCCTGCGAGGAGGTAAATATGCTTAGAATCGAACACCTTACCAAGCTCTACGGTACCAAGGCCGCAGTCGATGATCTGAGCCTTCATGTCGCAGCCGGCGATATCTATGCTTTCATCGGTCACAACGGTGCAGGTAAGACCACCACCATAAAGGCCTGCTGCGGTATTCTCGATTTCGACAAGGGCGATATATTCATCGACGGCATATCCGTAAAGAGCGATCCCTTGGAGTGCAAGCGCCGCATCGCTTATATGCCCGACGATCCTCAGCTTTACGATTACCTCTCCGGTATCAAGTACCTCAATTTTATTGCTGACGTTTTCGGTGTCGGCAAATCGGAGCGTGAGGAGCGTATCCGCAAGTACTCGGAGCTTTTCGGTCTAACGGACGATCTTGCTCAGCCCATCTCCGCCTATTCCCACGGTATGAAGCAAAAGCTTTCGCTCATAGCGGCATGGATACACGAGCCCAAGCTCATAATCATGGATGAGCCCTTTGTGGGACTCGACCCCGTTGCAAGTCACGAGCTCAAACGCATTATGCGTGAGCATTGCGACAAGGGCGGTGCAATATTCTTCTCCACCCATGTACTCGAGGTTGCGGAGAAGCTGTGCGATAAGGTCGCCATCATAAAGAACGGTCGCCTTGTCACCTGCGGCACCATGGACGAGGTCAAGGGCGACACTTCGCTTGAAGCGGTCTTCCTTGAGCTGGAGGGCGAAAATGTTTAAAACTCTGCTTAAAATCAACTTTGCCGCCTACGGTAAGATGTTTGCCGGCAAAAAAAGCGCTAAGCCCTCAAAGAGCAAGATGCTGCTGTATGCGGTTTTGTTTGCCTATGTCTTCGGTATGTTCGTTTGGACCTACTATCAGCTTTTCGAGGCATTTGCTCCCATTCTCCATGAGATGGGCTACGGCTGGCTGTATTTCGTTTATGTCGAGATAATGGCATTTGCACTCATGTGCATCTTCTCGATATTCGCATCGAAAACGCAGCTTTATGAGGCGAGGGACAACGACCTTTTGCTGTCACTTCCCATAAAGCCGTCGATGATCCTGCTCAGTCGTATGACGACGCTGCTCATCATAAATCTGCTTTTCGGACTGCTTGTGATGATCCCCTCCGGTCTGGCATGGTACGGTCAGGTCGCCTTCAGCCCGATCGCACTCGCAAGCTTTGTGCTGATCGGTCTGTGCCTCAGTCTGTTTGCCCTTGCGGTATCCTCTTTGTTCGGTTGGCTGCTTGCGGCAGTGAGTGCGAAGGTTCGCAAAAAGTCACTGTTTGAGACCGCACTTTCGATCATATTTCTTGCCGCCTACTTTGTGTTCTTTGCAAGGCTCAACAGCATTTTGAACAATCTCATTGCAAACGCTGCCGATATTGCCGAGAGCATGAGCTCCTTTGCCCTGCTTTATTGGATAGGCAACGCCTGTTCAAACGGGGATGTCCTCGATCTTTTGCTAACCGTGCTTTGTACCCTGCTCCCCTTCGCTGCGGTATACGCGCTGCTGTCCGCAAGCTTCATAAAGACCGCCACCGCCAAACGCGGCACAGCCAAGGTGAAGTATGTCGACAAGGGGCTCAAGACCTCGTCGGTCGATGCCGCCTTGCGTAAAAAGGAATGGAGTATGTTCCTTTCAAACTCCTCCTATATAGTAAACTGCGGCTTGGGTGCCTTGTTCATCCTCGCTGCCGCAGTCGCCCTGCTTGTTTACCGTGAGGAAATATCCGTGCTCTCCGGAATGCTGCGCAACGCAGATCCCATTTACGGTGAGCTGATGCTCCCGATCTGTATGCTCGTCATCGGCTGCTTCGGTTCGATATCGGTGCCGACGATCGCCTCGATATCCCTCGAGGGCAGAAGCATTTGGGTGCTCCAGACCGTGCCCGTCAAGCCGCAGAGCATTTTCAAGGCAAAGCTCAGCGTAAGCCTTTGGCTGTATATGCCGCCTGTTGTACTGTGCGTCATCGCCTTGCTCCTGTGCCTTAAAGCGGAGCTTTGGCTAACGGTGCTGTCCGCGGTTTTTCCGCTGCTGATGATAACGCTGTACTGCGTCATGGGACTTGTGCTGAATCTAAGGCATCATAATTTCAATTGGCAGAACCCCGCGGAGCCCATAAAGCGTGATGCCGCAGTGCTGATCGGTATGCTCATAGACTTCGGTACAGTGATAGCCCTTGCAGGCGGGGGCTGGCTGCTGCTTTACTATGCAAAGCTCGATGCCGCCGCAATCTTGGCTATCTTCAATGCCCTGCTCGTCATACTCATCGCCGCACTTTGGCACTACCTCATGGGCAAGGCCTCCAACCGCTTCTCCACATTGAATTGAATGAATAAGAAAAAACACACAGCCCTATCGGTGCTGTGTGTTTTTTTCGTTATAACTCAAATATCGCCGCTTGCGAAGAATAAGGCGCTGAGTGCTACTATGGGTGCTGTCTCGCATCTGAGGATCCGCTCTCCCATGGAGCAGATATGTATTCCGCAGGCCCTCGCAAGATCGACCTCGTACTTCTCAAATCCGCCTTCCGGCCCCGTTATTATTGCCGCAGACGACACACCATCCGCAGCAGAGAGTGCATCCTTGAGGCTTTCTCTTTCGCCGGTCTCGTACATAAGCAGCGGCAGCTCGCACTTCTTGGCGGCATCGAGTGCCTCAACATAGGTGGGAAGAAAGCTCACCTCGGGTATTATTCCTCTCCCCGACTGCTTTGCCGCCTCCTCCGCTATCCTGTTCCAGCGTTCGAGCTTCTTTTCGGCCTGCTCCGGCTTTGCGATACAGCGATCGGTCGCCGTAAAAATTATCTCACAGGCTCCGGCTTCAACGGATTTCTGGATGATATAATCGGTCTTGTCGCCCTTGGGCAGACCGCAAATGACCTTGGTCTTGACTCCGGGCTCCGCCTTGCAGGGGACGACCTCGACGATCTCCGCCTCCGCCTCATCCTTGTCCGAACGCACAAGACGACAGCGGTAATCGGTACCCTTGCCGTCACAAATAGTCATGCTTTCGCCGGGACGCAGTCTGAGCACTCTTATGTGCTCCGCATCCCTGCCTCGAATAATAGCGGTACCACCGGAGAGGTTGGTTCCGAGCATAAAAAATCTGGGCATAAGCCTCACCTCACACTGCTATTATCGCATATTCCTCACCGCTTTGCAAGGGAAAGCATACAATGAAACGGTGATGACAATGAAAGATCCGGTTTTCGACAGTGCAAGATTCATGGCTGTTTGGGGCAGGGTATCATCGCAGCAGGGCAAAGCAGCCCTCAAGAAGCCCGACGCCGCTTTAAAAATACCGCAAAAGCGAAAAAGCATGGCAGTTCGCTTCATACCGCAGATATGAAAAATCGGCACAGCGGAGAGGGGGGTACCCTGCACCGTTGTGCCGATAATTTTTTGTTATTGCTTTATGCCGTTTGCGTTTATTCCGCAGGTTGTTCTTCCGCTATGTGGAGCTCTCTTATCTGAAAATCCTTACCCGAAAGGACGGTCTTTTCAAAGCTTCCGCAGTTCGGGCAATAGCCCTCATGCTCTATGACATTGAATATCTCGTCACATTCATCGCACTCAGCGAGGCCGGGAACGATGTTCATTATAAGCTTGGTACCGTCAAGGATGGTGCCTTTGACGACAGCGGGATATATATCCTCGACGTACTTGGGGATGATGAGCGAAAGCTCACCGATATCGAGTACGAGCTCGTCGATCTTCTTGACATCGTTTTCCTTGGCGAACTCCTCCACTGTACGGAGAACCTGTCTGACTACTCCTATCTCGTGCATTACTTCTTGAGGATCTTCTTATTGACGAGACGAGCTGCTGCTGCGGGAGCATTGCTGACAGCGGTGAGCAGGGTCT
>CAYUQN010000012.1:0-33704 GCA_964446815.1 uncultured Oscillospiraceae bacterium
TTGGAGCTGGTGGTGAGAATCGAACTCACAACCTTCTCATTACGAGTGAGATGCTCTGCCATTGAGCCACACCAGCAACACTGAGAATGAATTTTACCACAAATACGGTACAAAGTCAATCTCGAGTTTCAATTACAATACGTATTATTATCTCAAAAATGCTTTAAAAAGTTTAAGGTTTTCAAAAGTGCAGGTCGAAAAATGTCGTTGAAAATCAAGGCTTTTCGATTTTGAAAAAACTGTCTTATCGGTTTTCATAATTCTATTCGATAATATTTTTTCAAATAGTTATCAACATTTTCAACAGCTTTTTCAACACTCAAAAAGTCTTGTGATATCAATGCTTTGCCGCGATAATACCAATTCTGTGCAAAACCGCAAAGTGTATTTTGTTACAAAAAAGAAACAAAACCCAGTTTACATAAAGCCCAATTTGTTCAGGGATATATACTCACTCCCGGATACTATTATGTGGTCAAGCAACTGAATGTCCACAAGGAAGAGTGCCTTCTTGAGTGACATTGTGAAAAATTCGTCCTCCGATGAGGGCATTATCAGTGCATTCGGATGATTATGGGCAAGTATGACAGCTTGTGCATGGAGCTTTATCGCCGCTTCTACAAGTCCTCTGACACTGAGCTCAACACCGTTTATAACTCCCCTACCGACTTGTCTGGTGCAGATGACCGTATGCTTTGTGTCGAGGAACATGGCATAGGCTACCTCGTTATATTCATAAGCAAACTTCGATATGAAGTACTGTGCTGCATCCTTACTGTCGTTTATCAGCTTTTTGGGTGCGGTCCTGTTCTCCATATAACGTCTGCTCACCTGCGGTATCAGGCTAAGTAGCATTGCGGTGTTTTCTCCGATGCCCTTGACCTGCAAAAGATCGTCCATATCCGCTTCCAAAACCGCAGTCAGCGATCCGAAATGCTCCAAAAGCAAATGGGCAAGCTCGTTTGTATCCTTTCTCGGTACGGCGTAAAACAGTAAAAATTCAAGCACTGCATGGTCACTGAAGCCATCAAGCCCCGTTTCCTTATAGCGTTCCTTCATTCTCTGTCTGTGTCCGTCGTGTATCCCCATAATCAAATCTCCATATTCGCATATGCATTCAGATCGGTGCCTGCTATATTGCCTGCAAGGTATTCGTAGTATGCCTGACTGCCTATCATCGCACCGTTGTCCCCGCAAAGACTCAGAGGCGGTACATAAAGAGTGCAGCCATCCTTCTTTGCTGCTGCTTTGAAGTCCGCTCTTATCCTCGAATTAGCGGCAACGCCTCCGGCTATTGCTATCTTTTTATAGCCCAGTTCCCTTGCCGCAGCCATCGTTCTTGGCACAAGCGTATCGCTGACAGCAGCGGTAAACGATGCAGCAAGGGATGCTCTGTCAAGCTCCTCACCCTTTTGCTCCGAGTTATGGACAAGGTTTATTACCGCAGTCTTCAAACCGGAGAAGCTCATATCATAAGGGCTTCCGTCAATATGCGTTCTCGGCAATTTGTATTTCTTGTCGTCACCGCCCTGTGAGAGTTTATCGATATGTTTTCCTCCGGGGTACGGGAGTCCCAGGACACGGGCTGTCTTGTCAAAGCACTCGCCTGCCGCATCGTCCCTTGTCGCTCCGATAATGTGCATATCGGTATAGCTCCTGACATCGATTATAAGCGTGTTACCGCCGGATATCGCAAGGCAAAGGAAGGGCGGCTCAAGCTCGGGATAGGCAATATAGTTTGCGGCAACGTGACCTTTTATGTGGTGAACCGGTATGAGCGGAACATTAAGTGCCAAGGCAACGGATTTTGCAAAGTTAAGTCCGACAAGCACCGTGCCTATAAGTCCCGGTGCATATGTAACTCCTACCGCATCGATATCGTCTTTTGATATTCCGGCTGTCTCAATAGCTCTTTGGGCAAGTCTCGATATGACCTCGACATGGCTTCTCGATGCTATTTCGGGGACAACGCCTCCGTAGACGGCATGAAGATCCGCCTGTGAGAATATCTGATCTGTGAGTACCTTTCTTCCGTCCTCCACTACCGCTACCGCGGTTTCGTCGCAGGAGGATTCAAAGGATAGTATTTTCAAGTCGATCCCTCATTTCAAATACAATGTCATTAGTATAGCATTTTCCTTGGGAAATTCATAATAGTTTTTTCGGATCCCAACATCCGTAAAGCCGCAGGACTCATAAAGCCGTCTTGCCGCTTCGTTGCTTTCTCTGACCTCAAGGGTGATAAACGAAAGCGTAAGCTCCCTTGCTCTGGTAAGCAGCGTATTGATGAGAGCTCTTGCTATGCCCTTTTTTCTTGCAGCAGCGGTTACGGCAACGTTTGAGATATAGCCTTCATCCAAAACGAACATAAGCCCTATATAGCCGAGGACTCTGTAGTCATTGTCTACGGCGACAAGAAAAATGTGTCTGTCGTCACCAAGCTGTGATGCTATCTGCTCATCTGTCCATGGGACGGAAAAACATTCTTCCTCAATGGTGTGGATATCGCCAACATGGTGCTTTTGTGCATCACATATTCTATACTCCATCTTCCCGCTCCTGTATAAGCTCATCTATAACGGCAAGAACCTCGTCAAGTAAGGTATTCATACACTTTTTCCAGCCAAACGGCAAGGTCGGAGGGGCTATGTCATATTCGGCTAAGCACATGATCCTTTCGTCAAGCTCCTGATACAGCCTTGAAAGCTCATCCGCCTGTCGAAAGTTCATGCACAGCACAACATCATGGCTCTCGATGAGATCCCTTGTTACTGCGGTCGGCGTGTGTTTGGAGATATTCTCCGGTGCTCCTGCCTTTATAGCCTTGGGATTTAGTCTGTCTCCTGCCGTAATTCCTGCCGAGGATGAGCTTACATCATGCAGTACTTCCAACTTGTTTTCCTCAAAGAACGCAGAAGCAGCAGGTGCAAGGGCACAGTCATCGTCATCGACAAAAAGGATGCTGTGAACATCTATACCGCCGAAACCGTACAGCTGACCCTGGCGTTCGTCCCATCTCTCCAGGCTCCTGTCCCCTGCCATGTTCTCAACATGGTGGGTCAGCTCATGATGAAGCGTCTTTTTGAGTCGCTTTGTGAACAGCTCATCATCCATTTCGCCGTAAAGAGCGACAAAAGAGCCGTAGTATATCTCGACATAGCGTCCCATTCCGTTGACGAAATAGGTGCCGAGAGTATATCTTCCGTCCTCGCTCTGCTTCTCATCCTCGATAAGATTGACCCCGCCGTTGAGATCCTTAAATATTCCCTCGGGCAGCTCGTCTATGAGCTCGTCCAAGGCATAGCCTGCCTGTTCAAAATCCATCATCAGTGTGCCTCCGCCCAGCTATGTCCCATCGCTGCCTCGACAGTCAATGGGATAGACAGCTTTACTACGTTTTCCATTTCTTCTTTCAATATCTTGGCAACTTGCTCTGCCTCATACTCGGGACATTCGCAAATAAGCTCGTCATGTATCTGCAATATAAGCTTGGATTCAAGCTTTTCGTCTTGCAGTCTTTTGTATACGTTTACCATGGCAAGCTTCATAATATCAGCGGCGGTACCCTGTATGGGCATATTGAGTGCAACTCGTTCTCCGAAGGAGCGTGTATTGAAATTCGACGAATGGAGCTCAGGAAGCTCACGTCTCCTGTTATACACCGTGGAGACATAGCCGTCGTTTTTTGCCTTTTCCACGATGTTTTTCATATAATCGCGTACACCGGAGAAGTTTTCAAGGTAAGCGTCCATATATTCCTTGGCCTCATAGGGAAGCACTCCGATATCCTGAGAAAGTGACCATGAGGATATACCGTAGACTATACCGAAGTTTACCGCCTTTGCCCTGCGTCTGAGCTCGGAGGTGATCTCCGAAAGAGGTAGTGAGAACACCTGAGCGGCAGTTACGGCATGGATATCCTCACCGTTTACAAACGCCTCTCGCATATGTTTATCCTCGGAGATATGAGCAAGAAGTCTGAGCTCTATCTGACTGTAATCCGCATCGACAAGCACCTTTCCCTGTGGTGCGATAAACATTTTTCTTATCCTCGCTCCAAGCTCCTTGCGGATGGGAATGTTCTGTAGATTCGGATTTGTGCTTGAGAGTCTGCCGGTTGCGGTGACTGTCATTTGGAAGTTGGTGTGTATCCTACCATCGGGAGCAATGAGCTTTATGAGGCCGTCCGCATATGTGGATTTTAGCTTTGTGAGCATACGGTAGTCGAGTATCATATCGACTATCGGGTGCTTATCACGAAGCTTTTCGAGAATATCTGCATTGGTGCTCCAGCCTGTTTTAGTCTTTTTGCCGGATGGCAGACCGAGCTTTGAAAACAGAAGCTCTCCGAGCTGCTTCGGTGAGTTTATATTAAACTCCTCCCCTGCAAGCTCCCAAATATCGGTCTTGAGCTGATCTATCTCAAGTCCGAGAGCCTCACCGAATTCTCCGAGTGCCGCCTTATCTATGAGAAAACCGCTGACTTCCATCTGTGCAAGCACCTCACATAAGGGAAGCTCCGCATTATAGTATATGAAGTCAAGCGAAAGCTCACTTAGCTTTGCTTCGAGAATGGGCTTTAAGAGATACATCGCCTCGGTGCCCTGCTTTTCGCTGCCAAGGTAATGCATTGTGATGCACTCCAAGGGATAGTCGCTTTCCCTTGCGTCAAGCAGATATGCAGCCAAAGCGGTATCGAACACAAAGCCGTCGGTAGGCAGCTTTTCGCCTATGAGCATGGTCATAAGGTTCTTTACGTTATGACCGATCTTTTTCGTCTTCTCCGAGAAAACAAGCTTTAAGAGCTTTGAATAGTCATCCCCAAGCTCAGTCCATTGTGCGATATAGACCTTCTTGCCGTCACATATCTCTATGCCGTCAAGGTTTGAAAGGGCTTCAACTGCGATTATCTCCGATGATACTATGATCTTTTCAAGCTCCGAAAACTCTGCGTTTTCAATGTGTTCAAGGCTTGGTAATGCGGTCTCCTCAAGGGTATCGACAGCGTTTTCCTCTATCCCCCACTTTTCAATAAACTTGTTAAAGCCCAGCCTTTTAAAGAGTCCGAAAAGCTCGGGACGGTAATTCTCATTCCAACGACAGTTTTCGGGATCAAAGGCTATCGGAGACTCGGTACATATGGTCGCAAGATCATATGAAAGCTCGGCACTGCCCTTTCCGGAGAGCAGCTTTTTGCGTACACCCTCTTTGATATCGGGTGAATCGACATTGTCGTATATCGCACCCAGGCTACCGAAGCGGTGCATAAGATCCATTGCGGTCTTTTCTCCTACACCGGGAACCCCGGGGATATTATCCGAGCTGTCACCCATAAGTGCCTTGAGGTCGATTATATACCTCGGTGCAAAGCCGTATTCTCCGTAAAAGGTCTCGGGATCATACTCCTTTATCTCCGTTTGTCCCATACGGGACTTATAGTGAATGACATGGGTGGTGTCACTTATAAGCTGGAAGCTGTCCTTATCGCCGGTGACGATACGGCAATCCCAAGACTTTTCCTCGCATATTTTGCCTACGGTGCCTATTATGTCATCGGCTTCATAGCCCTCAAGCTCAAGACGGAATATTCCCATTGCGTCGAGGACTTCCTTCATTATGGGCATTTGCTGTGCAAGCTCATCGGGCATACCCTTACGCTGTGCCTTGTATTCGGCGTACTTTATATGTCTGAAGGTCGGGGCTTTCAGGTCAAAGGCCACACACACCGCCTCCGGCTTTTCGCTCTCATACAGCTTGCGGAGGATGGAAAGAAAACCGTACACTGCATTGGTCGGTGTGCCATCGGGAGCATTTAAAGTGCGGATGCCGAAGAACGCACGGTTTATTATGCTGTTGCCGTCAAGTATCATCAGCTTCATTTCATTTTCCTCCACGCAGTCTGATTATCTCGTCACGGAGCTGTGCCGCGATCTCGAACTCAAGAAGCTTTGCCGCTTCTCTCATCTTCTTTTCCAGTCTCTCTATCTCCGCTTTACGCTCGGACTCGGTCATCTTTACTCCGTCCCTACGTTTTGCGGTATGCTTATTATCGGTGGATATCTCAAGTATATCCTTGACACTCTTTGTTATCGTCTTGGGGATTATTCCGTGCTCTGCATTATATGCGCTCTGCTTATGGCGACGTCTTTCCGTCTCATCTATCGCACGTCGCATAGAGTCGGTCACGGTATCGGCATACATTATCACAAGACCCTCGGCGTTTCTTGCCGCTCTGCCTATCGTTTGTATAAGGCTTGTTTCACTTCTGAGGAAGCCCTCCTTATCCGCATCGAGGATCGCAACAAGGCTGACCTCCGGAAGATCGAGTCCCTCCCTCAAAAGGTTAATTCCGACAAGCACGTCAAAGTCTCCGAGTCTTAGGCTCCTGATTATCTCCATACGCTCGATAGCTCCGACATCGTGGTGCATATAGCGGCACTTTATACCTGCGTTACCGAGATATTCCGAAAGATCCTCCGCCATTTTCTTGGTAAGTGTTGTTACGAGTGTACGTTGATTTTTCTCTATCCTGCCCTGTATCTCGTTTATCAGATCATCGATCTGCCCCTCTATCGGTCTTACGGATATCTCCGGATCAAGCAAGCCCGTAGGGCGGATTATCTGCTCCGCTACCAAGCCCGCTCTTTCCTTTTCATAGGGAGCAGGAGTTGCGGAAACATACACGACCTGGTTTATGCGTTCGTTGAATTCATCGAATTTAAGCGGTCTGTTATCAAATGCCGAAGGAAGGCGGAAGCCGTACTCCACAAGCGATTCCTTTCGTGCCCTGTCGCCTCTGTACATTGCTCTGACCTGTGGGACGGTGACATGGCTTTCGTCGATAAACATAAGAAAGTCCTTGGGGAAATAGTCAAGCAGGGTCATCGGAGCACTTCCGGGTGCCCTTCCGGATATTATCCTTGAGTAGTTTTCGATACCGCTGCAATAGCCGAGCTCCTGCATCATTTCGATATCGTAGTTTGTACGCTGTTCTATACGCTGTGCTTCAATGAGCTTGCCCTTTTCCTTGAATACCTCTACCCTCTCGTCACACTCCTTGCGGATCTCACCGATCGCCTTACTCATTTTTTCACGGCTTACGACGTAGTGGCTTGCAGGGTATATCGCGACATGGGAAAGGTGACGAAGTACCGCTCCGCTGACGGCGTTTATCTCGCATATCCTGTCCACCTCATCGCCGAAGAACTCGACTCGTATTGCAGTGTCATTCGAATATGCAGGGTAAATGTCAAGCGTATCGCCCCGTACCCTAAAGGTATTGCGTTCAAAGGCAATATCGTTTCGCTCATATCTTATCTCAAGCAGCTTCAGGAGCAGCTCGTCAAAGCTACGCTCCTGGCCTACTCTGAGCGATATGACCATTGCTGCGTAATCTATAGGGTCACCGAGGCCGTATATACACGACACCGAGGATACAACGATAACATCACGGCGTTCAAACAGGCTTGAGGTCGCACTGTGCCGCAATCTTTCTATCTCATCGTTTACGGAGCTGTCCTTTTCAATGAAGGTATCGGTATGGGGAATGTATGCCTCGGGCTGATAATAGTCGTAATACGACACAAAATATTCGACGGCGTTGTTCGGGAAATACTCCTTGAACTCCGCACAAAGCTGTGCTGCCAAGGTCTTATTATGTGCAAGCACAAGCGTTGGACGATTGATCTTTTCGATAACGCTTGCCATGGTAAAAGTCTTACCGGAGCCGGTCACACCGAGTAGGATCTGTTCGTCTATTCCGTTTTCGATTCCACTTACCAAGGCTTCTATCGCCTCCGGCTGATCTCCCGTCGGCTTATACGGTGAAACAAGCTTAAAATCCATGGCTTCCTCCGAATATTTTATCTGTATATTTTACCACATATAAGACAAAAAGACAAGGCGGAAAACCGCCTTGTCAATTCAATCATATTATAAGCTCCTGTCAGCCGAAAGTCTGAACGAATCTTGCTATCATGCAAGCAAACTGTGCTCTCGTTGCATTGCCCTTGGGGTCGAGATCGCCGGAGTTTGTTCCGTTTATAATGCCGTTCTCAACTGCCCAGATCATGGACTCTCTTGCAAATGCGGATACACTGTCACTGTCACCGAAGCTCTTGGGGAAGTCATCTCCCACGGTAATGTCACCGTCGTAGACAAGCTTATCTGCGTATCTGTACAGGAAGGCGGAAAGCTGCTCTCTTGTAACCTGCTCATCGGCTTTGAAGTATCCGTCATTAAAGCCCTCGGCTATTCCGAGCTCGTATGCCCAAGTAATTGCAGCCTCGCACCATGAGCCCTCGACATCCTTCAGGTTGCAGCTCATGCCCTCAACAGAGGGTGAGCCCTCAAGGCGGTAAAGAACGGTGACTACCTGACCTCTTGTTACAATGCCGTTGGGCATAAAGGTATTGAGCGTTCTTCCGTTCATTATGCCGTTGTCATAGGTATACTTGACTTCGTTATAGCACCATGTGCTGCGGTCTATATCGTCAAAGGGCATTGCACTCTTTATCTGCTTATTGATCATGTAGTCCTCGGGGATGGTAAGCATCCACGACATACCGAGCTCACCGTAGTGTGCGGACATTATGCCCACCACATTGTAAAGCAGGGTCGCTATCTCATCGGGGTACTTCATCGCAAGAGGCATTGCAAACTTGACAAGATCCGTTGCTATCTGCTTTACCGCTGCTGCATCAACATCGGTTATTCCGGCTTGCGCAAAGGACTTGAGGATTATATTCGCCACAAGCTCAATGGACGAACCCTCATCACCGCTTACAAGTCCGAACACGAGCTCCTTGAAATTATCCTTGGCATTGTTTGTGAGGCTTGCCTTCACGGTATCCCACTGGTCGGGATAGGTGCCGATAAGCACTACCAAAAGCTCCTGAAGTCCGCCCTGCATCGCATAGATGTCCTCACGGCTTCCAAGCTCCTCAAACAGCACGGCGACAAGGTGATCGAGGAATTCGCCCTGCGTCATCTTATCACCCTTTATTGAGGAGATTATCTTGTCGATCGTTGCTCCTGGGGTCACGGTCACGTATTTGAAATCGTCGATACGATACTCACCGGCGTTCTCAAAGGTGGCGAAAACCTCGAGCATATCGCTCTTGAGTTCATTATAATTTTCGTCGAAATCGGAAGTTGGCATATAGTGATCTACACCGTATCTGCCCATCTCAAGGCTTTCGGGTACTACCTTGACTACAAGGTCGTTGTAGTTGACAACATTGTGTATGTTGTTATACACATTGCTGTTTATCTTGGAGATATGTGCTCCCATGGGGGCTTCGAAGGTGTAGATATAAACATCGTCAAGCGAAAGGCTGACATTGCTGCCGAGCTTTTGACCGCCGACTATCATGTCATCTATGGCACCGCCGAGCATATTGGCACCTGCCGCACCTCTGCTGTAGCCCGTGCACCAGATCTTGATCTTGCCCTCGATCTCGGTATGCTTTGCAAGATAGTCCTTTAAAAACGCAAGTGCGGTATCGCGGCAAATGGCAAAGCCCTCATGATCGCCGGAGAGTCCGACATTGAGGTCGCCTGCCCACTCTGCATAGTAGCCGCAGCCGCGAAGACCTACGGCGATGAGCGTGTACTTTTCTCCGTCAACAACGATCTCCTTGTTTGCGATACCGACACCGAAGGTGTTTCTGCCCGGTCTTGTTACAAAGTCCTCGTTTGCTTCGAAATCCTCAAAGCCTATCTGGTCGAAGAAATTCTTGAGATTTGCGGGGCCCTCGGTATAGCGTGAAGGGTCCGCTACGTTTCCTGCGGCAAGGCACATTGCCATGGTCACGGTCGCAAGATCCTGTCTGTAATTATACGCAGTGTCGGTAAAGTATGCGTCACTGTAGGTAAAGGGACAGGGATGGTCCGTTTCCATATCATCGTGTCCTGCATTGAACATTATAGTCCCGTTCACAGTCTCGTACTCTTTATCCTCGGCAAATGCCGCAAAGGGTATGAGCGTGAGCACCATTGCAAGCACAAGAGTGATGCTCAGCAGTTTTTTCATATCTTCCTTTCCTCCTTTATGTCATTTTAAATTTTGACCCTATCATATTCCGCAGCGGCAAACATGACTATTAGCATTGCCGCTTCGGGAAACGGGCAAAAGATACCGGGGTTTGTAAGCGACATGAGCAGTATGGCGAAATAGGATATTGCGTAAATGATTATCCTATTCCCCCGATTTTCCCACAAAAGCCTGAGTCTTGTAACAAAATTGTACAGATATGCGGCTATGCCGACTATGCCCATCGATGCCATTACCTGTATCACGATATTGTGGAAAAACACTATGCTTCCCGGTGTATATGCCTTGAATATCTCAAAATGTGCAAGGTTGCCCATTCCTATTCCGAATATTGGATACTGCAAAAAGTCCTCGATGCCGAACTTTATGAACTTTATCCTTGTTGCGTCTCCGGCGTTAAAGAAGCCATTTGCCATTCTCGATGAATACAGCTCCGGTAAAAACCTTACCGCTGCATAGCCAACGGGTAAGGCTGCAACTATCAGCAGGGTATTATACAGCCGTCTGCTGTGCTTATTCGTAGCGTACACATAGATCACGCTTAGCACAAGCGAAGCAGTGCCGAAAAGCAATCCGCTTCTCGATCCGGTTATCAGCATGGCAAGGTACATGATAAGCATGGGGATGATATGAAGGTTATTGCGTTTTATATATATGCAGCTCATGGGGATAGACATCATGATGACGCTTGAGACATAGTTCCTCGGCTTAAAAAACAGCAGGCTTCCCTTTTCGATAAACTGTTCAAAATTTTCGATATAAAAGCTCAAAACCATGAAGGCTGCCAACAGTCCGCCTGTGTATATCGCCCTTGCTATCCTCTCCACCCTGTCATAGCTACGCTTATTGGCATTCATCCTCGAGGTCGTAAGGCAGTATATGAACAGCATAAAGAAGCCGCAGCCTATACTGAAATACAGTGCCGATGGGTTGAGATACTCATCAATGGGTATACAAAACAGGCCTCCTATGCACAGTGCCACCGATACCGCAAGCTGGGGGAAGAAGAATCTTCCCTTGACAAACGGTGCTCTGTAATAGATGAGATTGAATATAAGTGCTGCGGTAAAGGGTATTATGGCGTACCACATATAAGCCGCAAGCACGGAATAATCCCTGTAAAACTCTATTGAGTTTAAGAATATGCACAACAGCGGACAGGCTATAGACAAAAGATCGTCGCAAAATATGAGAAGCAGTGTCGCTATCGCAGCGAGGATAAACATCCCCACAAGCTCTGCATTAAACACAGTCCCGAGACAGGCTATCAGCAGCATGAGCGGCATAAAATATCTACTGTTCCAAAAGCGATCGGCGGCTTTTGTTGCATTTGACCAAAGCTTTTTCACTTGTTTTTCCTTTCATCCTATGCGTTCAAAGAGCTCGACAAGCTTCGAATAAAGCTCCTGCGGTTTGACCGGCTTGATAATGTAGTCATCGAAATCAGCTATACTGCTGTTTTGAATATCGCTTATGAAGGCATCGGCGGTCATTGCGATTATCGGCACAAGTGCTGCATAGCGTTTACGCACTGCTCTTATCCGTGATGCGGCTTCAAAGCCGTCCATAACGGGCATTTGGATATCCATGAGTATGCAGTCGTAATAGTGATCGTTATTCGTCTCAAACAGCTCAAGTGCCGCTTTTCCGTTCTCGGCACAATCGACCTTAACGCCCTTCTTTTCAAGGAGCTTTCCTGTTATCACGGTATTTATGGTGACATCATCGACAACGAGTATACGTCTGTCCTTCAGGATAGAGCAGTCAAGCTCCGAGGTTTCATTTTCGTTGGTGTTTGGTATGGACAGAGCATATGGAATGTCGACACTGAAGGTGCTCCCCTTTCCGGGCTCACTTTCAAGGCTTATACTGCCTCCCTGAAGCTCTACCATCGTTTTGCATATCGCCATACCCAGACCGCTGCCGGATGCCTTGGCACCGTTTGCCGCTATCTCCTGTGTGTAGGGCTCGAATATGCGTTTTTGGAATTCGGGGCTTATGCCTATTCCGCTGTCTTTCACTTCTAAGTGCATGATAACGGATTTGTCGCTGACCCTCTTTTGGCTTACCTTGAGGGATACGTTGCCACCCGTGGGCGTGAATTTATAGGCATTTGAAAGCAGATTGTTCAGTATCTTTTGCAAGGACAGCTCATCGCCTATGAGATTCTCATAGCGTATACCGTCTGCGTCGAAATCAAATCCCACCCTTTTCGCCGTCATCTGAGCCGCGTATATCGCATATTCCTCATCGAGAATATTCCTGATATTAAAGGGCTTTTGCTGGATCTCAAATTTATTGCTCTCTATCTTGCTCATATCCATAATGTTGTTGAGCAGGCTGAGAAGATACTGTGATGACTGATCTATCTGATTGAGATAGTACAGCAGCTCTTTTTCATTATTCTTGCCGACCTGCTCTCTTGCAAGGTAGGTCAGTCCCGCGATAGAGTTCATGGGGGTCCTGATCTCATGCGACATATGGGAGAGAAATTCACTCTTTGCTCTGTTGGAGCTCTTGGCAAGCTCAACGGAATTAATGAGCAGCTCTCTTGATTCAATATCGTCGGTGATATCGTTTATGACGCAGACATAGTGCGATACCCTACCGTCGGATATTATGGGCAATATCGTTGTACGAAAGGTTATATCTCTGCAATCCTTACGCATACCGAGTCGGGTATCGCAGGTATAGCCCTTCTCCGGCTCCGTGTGCATAACGCCGTCTATCTCGTTGCTGATATCCTTACCGAGTCCGTTTATGAGCAGCTCTTTTGCGGTACGCTTCATGAAATACTCGGCAGGCTGACCCAAGACTCTTTCGGTATTGGCACTGACAAAGCAAAGATTATCCTCACCGCGTTTTTTAATAAATATTACATACGGTATAAATTCCGTCATGCTGCTGAAAAGGTGCTCCCTTTCGGCAACCTGCTTATACAGTGCCGCATTTTTGATCGCTATAGATGCGATAGAGCTGACTGTATTTATAAAAGAAAAGTCAGCATAGGTATATGCCGCTCCCCTGTCCTTATCCGCAAGAAGCAGTAGGCCTACTACCTCGTCACCGTCTTTTATCGCACAAATGCTTGAAACTTCGTACTTTATGAATAGCTCCTTCTCCTTTTGCCACATGGATTTATACAGAGGATCGGAGGCAAATTCCTTTAGCACAAGCTGATTCTCACCCTGCTTGAAATACTTGATACAGGGATGATCGGCTGCTATTTCAAAGCTTGCCGGCTTTAAGGGCATGGCACTGCAAGCAGGGACAAAGGAATCCTTTTCCCTGATGCATATATACATTTGGTTAACCGGTATCTCGGATCTTATGACCTTGACGGTCTCTCTGAGTATGTTGTCGATATCGAGAGTTTTGGATACCGTATCACTGTATTTTTTAATGCGGAATTGCTGCTGCTCCTTTTCGGAGAATATCGCTCCGAGGAGCTGTTTGAACAAAACGATTCCGGTGAAAACCGCAGCCGACAGCAGTGCAAAGGCTTCGATATCCGCGGAAAAGATATTTGCACCGTACTTTGCTATAAATCCGCTGAGCATGGGGAACAGTGCCGCTCCGGCTGTAATGAATATTATGCCGGATACTATCATAAGCACGGTGCCGGATACCATGAGTGAGGTATTGAACATCCTGCGTTTATACAGCGATGCACACATAAGCAGGGAGAATATTATACCTGCCAAGGTATCAAAGGGGAAAGTGTTCCCCGGAAGCACCTGTACGACATTGCCCAGTGCAAGAAGGAGCAGGCCCAGTATTAGCTCCTTGACTCCCGGTGCCTGTTTGCCGCGTTCTCTTAATATCTGCTTTATAAGCGGTATGATCGATGCGACTATAACAAGGCAATAGACAACCGGCACCGCTACCTGCCAATCCATGTTATAGGTAAAGACCTTGTAGCCGGTATCGGTATAGCTTATCTCCGGAGGCGGAAGTATGCTTCCCGTGGCGGAGAAGACCAACAGTGCCAAGGTCACAAAAAGCCACACGATACGCATGGTCTTGTACTTTGCGTTTGCAAACTGATATACATAGTTGTACACAAGATAGGGCGTTGAAAACAGTGCAAGCAAGGACACATAGTACCATATCTCATATCCCGGGAAAAGCTCCAGTCTCATAAACAGAGTGCCTGCAGCCCATACCGCAAGATCACCGAGAAGGATGATCCACGCGTTCATTTCTTTGCTCTTTTCGGCTGCGCAAAAGGCAACGAACATCAGAGAAAAGCAGATGACCGCAAAAATATTTACATATATAAATGATACTCCCATCATTGTCCCTCCTCTCCGATTACATTTGCCGAGGCAAGAAGATTTTTGACCGTATAGCTGTCGGGATTTATCCGCCGCAGCCGCTCTCCGCGTTTTTCCTCAAACGCCGATACGGTGCCGTAGGGTAAGACCGTAAGGCGAAGCGGTTCAATATCAAGCAGCTTCTTCAGGTCTTTATAGTCGCTGTCAAAGTATCTGAAATACACCGCAAGGTGCTCGCTTAACACCTGCTTTGTCACCACATCACTTCGCTGTGCTTCCGGTGTTATCTCAAGGTATATGTGAAGGAACGGAGTGTTCTTCTCGTCAAATTCCTTACAGGCAATAAAGTCGCCTATACCGAGCTTCGAAAGCTTTATGACCTCCGATATTGAGTTCTCCGTTATCCTCGTAAAGCCCGCTATATCAATTACCGTAGGTATCCTGTCCACATAAGTGAATCTCGGTAAGCTTCCCGATACGCTCTCCTCCGTGCAACGGTAAACGTCACCGATGCGGTACCGCATAAATGCACCGCCGTGGAAAACGCTTATCACAAGCTCGTATTTTGCTCCGGTCTTAACCTCGTCCAAAAGACAGGTCTCCGGTACATAGCTTTCATCGTCAAGGCTTCTGAGCATTTCGGCTTCCGGAATGAACTCATAAAAGCAGGAGTCGGGAAAAAACACCATGCCTCGCTGCTCCCATGTATCACAGCCGACGCAGGTGGATTCCGTTCCGGCTACAAGCTCCACAGGTGTAACTCCCCATGCCTTTGCAAGTCTCTCCCTATAACACTTTCCGTCCGTTCCGGTACAGCCGAAACCGGTTATTGTGAAAAGATCCGCCGGTCTTATGCTTCTGTTTTCTTTTTTACAGCGGCTTTTGGCTTTCAGGTATCTCATGGCGATGCCGGGAGAAACCTTGGTCTTTCCCCCGCCGCCGGATAACTGCTTTTCAAAGTTTTCGGTTATATAATTTGCAACGCTTCCCATGGCAAAAAAGTAATCAATTCCACCGGAAAACGCCATTTTGAAGCCTTTTTTGATCCTTTCGCTAAATGAAATGTCAGCATACTCGTCACTGTCCGGCAGCCATTCGAACCGCATTTCCTCGTTTAAAAGCGATGGGATCAGTCCGGTCTCATACGGAAGCGGTGCTCCGCCGTAAAGGAATCTGTGCCCCGGTCTGAGATTGAAGTCGCCCTTCTCCTTGCCCGACACAAGCATTGCCATAGCAATTAGATTGTGCTTATAGGAGTCCAGCATATTCCTCGTATAGGGTGCTATCTTAACGGGACGAAGTCCGCCCTCCCACGTCGTCTCTATCCATATCATCGGAACATCCGGTAAAAGCTCGGGCTCCCTTTTAAACAGGATATCCGCATAATCCTTATAGCTCGTCAGCGGCATGACGCGGCGAAACTCCTCAACGGTCTTGGGTGCTTTAGTGCCGATTATGCTTTTGCCCAAGGGGCTACTGCACCATAGCTGCATCTGCTCCTTCATCAGACGACGCTGAATGTACATATATTCACTTATGTTCAAATCAAGGTAGCCGCAGTATTCCTGCCACAGCTCGGACTTAGACATACGGCTCAATTGCTGTTGAAACGTCATATCACTTAAACATTCTTTTTATACTTTTTACCGTCGGAAACAAAAACGGTGTAGTGGTCTTATATGTATCATAGCCCTCAATGGTCTTGGGGAAAAAGAGCTTATCCTCCGCTATGACAAGTGCAAGGTCAAGTGCGATATACAAAGCCGCAGTATGCCACGGAAGTCGAGTCCCGAGGCACAGGAAAATATATGCTCCGACAAAGCACCATAGTCCCGGGTGGCGGCACAGGGCATAGGGTCCCTTGTCGTATACGGTTTGATTGCCTTTGCTCTTATAGGCATCGTCATTAGAAAAGCAGCCGAAAAGAACATAAAGCTGTAGCAACAGGAAAACCGCCGCCGCAATGCAAAAGCCGATGCTGTCGATCGTGCCTATCTGCATCACAGTGCCTACGACGATCAATGCGATGCCACCTATATAGTACACAGTGCCGTTAGAGATGACACTGTTTTTCGATATTCTTTTTAAAAGCTTCGGATCATAGTCCGCTATTTCTTTCAGTGCAAAGGGCAGAAAGCCCAGTGCTCCCAAAAGGACATAGCCCATTTCAGCTAAGCCCCCTCAGTATATCCGTTACGCTCATATACTCATCTTGAAGCTTGGGAAAAAGCTTTTTCGCCGGTTCGAAGCTTCCCGATCTGAGCAGCTCCGTTATATCCGCTGCGACGGCAAACAGTCTGTCCATTCCGAGCATACCGCTGCTTCCCTTTAATGAATGGGCTGCGGCAAACGCCTCTTTGCAATCTTCCTTATCAAATGCAGCACACAGCGACTCGTAGCTTTTATCCTCAAGAAACATGGTCATAAGCTGCTGCAAAAGCTCCGTATCCCCTGCCGTACGCTCAAGTGCCGCATCGTAATCGTTGCCTGCCGATCTGAATCTTGCCTCAAAGCTCGTCATCCTTAGCGACTCCTTTGTACTCGAATATCTCGGAGGGTCTTCCTCCGGTCTTGCAGTCGAGGCTTATCGCCACCTCACCGAGCTGATTGAGGTATTTGAGATACCTACGCACCGTCACCGTTGAAAGCTCCATGCCTCGGCTTATCTCGGTAAGCGGAAGCTTTTTGCCCTTATATGCCTGCATATAGTCTCTGATATTGCCAAGCGTAGTGGGATTGATCTTACTCGCTTTGGCCCCGTTATCACCGTCGGATGCCTCGGTATTATAATGGCGATAGGGCGACATCAGCGTATCGACCTTCTCCTGCGTCCACACATGAGTATCTCGACTGAGCTTCATCACGGTGTCAAACTTGGCGTACGCTTTCTCCAATCTGAGTGAGGTGAAGGGCTTTAGGATATAATCACACACACCGCAGCACATTGCTGCTCTTATAGTCTCGTAATCGTTTGCTGAGGTTATCATTATGACCTGTACCTTGGTATTGGTCTTTCTGAGCTCCTGCAAAAATTCGATACCGGTCATGTTCGGCATATAATAATCAAGTATAATCAGGTCGGCGGCATCGGGATCCTTGGAGAGAAACTCCATAGCCTCTCCGCCTCTGCGGAAGCTGCCTACAAGCTTAAGCTGAGTGAATCTGCCAAGCTGCCTTTCAAGTATTGCACAGACCATAAGGTCATCTTCTACGATTATCGCTTTATACATATCTATCACCTCGAGCATAATCTTATGTTATTTTACCAACTATTAGTTTATAATGTCAATAAGTTCGGGACAAAAAGTTTTTAAAATCCGAAAATTATCGGCTTGCAACTGTATCGTATCCGTGGTACAATGTTAAAAAAACGGCGGAGGGTCTGCTATGTCAAGAGAAGAAATCAAAAAAGAAATCGAGGAGCAGGACGGCTATCATTACAATGATGAGCTCTTTTACACCGGCGAGGGCGATCTTTTGGATACCGCAGAGGGTAGAGCAAAGTTCTGCCGCCTCAATGAAACAACGGTTTTCAGAAAAAAGGATCCGGCAACCTGGAACAACTATATTTGGGTATTCAACAATCAGGGCGTTGGTATGACCATCAAACGTCAGAGCCGTGTTGATCCTCAGCTTATGGAATGTGTCGACTTCGATGCAGACGGTAATTTCCTAAGCAAGGCTTATGAGCCGACGTGACAATTAATTACAGCAAATGAAAAGACGCTTCAAAAGAAGCGTCTTTTTGCTTTATTAATTGATCACTTGATCCACTCTTTGACTTCGGTGCGGAGCCAGTTTGCCCATTCATCGACACCGGTACCTTGCTTTGCGGAGATGGGGATAATCTTGATATTAGGGTTGAGCTTGAGTGCGTATTCCTTGCACTTTTCAAGGTCAAAGTCAAAGTAAGGCATGACATCGATCTTGTTTATGATCAGAACATCGCAGATGGAGAACATCAGGGGGTACTTTAAGGGCTTGTCATGGCCTTCGGGAACAGACAGTATCATTGCGTTTTTGACTGCACCGGTATCGAATTCCGCAGGGCAAACGAGATTGCCGACGTTTTCGAGTATTGCAAGGTCGACATTATCCGTTCCCAGACCGTCAAGTCCCTGCTTGGTCATGCCTGCGTCAAGGTGGCACATACCACCGGTATGGAGCTGAATGACCTTTGCACCGGATTTTTCGATAGTTGCCGCATCGACATCGGAGTCGATATCGGCTTCCATTACGCCTATACGCAGATCGTCCTTCAGGGCGGCGATGGTTGCCATAAGGGTAGTGGTCTTACCGGAGCCGGGTGAGGACATGAGATTGAGAAGGAAGGTCTTTTCCTTCTTCAGCTCCTCACGGAGCTTATCGGCCTCACGGTCGTTGTTTTCAAATACGCTCTTTTTGATTTCAAGAACTCTGAATCCTTCCATTTTGCACCTCTTATATTTGTATTTATTTATTTCTTAACCCATCCATGAGGGTAGCAAGGTTTAGTTCAAACTCGGCTGCCGCCGCTGCATATTCCGCATCCGGAGGATAGATGACTGTCTCTCCCTCTATCGTCTCCTCCATCAGGTCAAAGAGCTGCTTATGAAGCTTACTCTCCCCTGCAACACTGTCTCCGGTCACGGCAAAGTAACCGCTTCCGCTCGCAAGCTTTGTATTGATCTCGGGAGAAGTCAGCCATTGAGCGAAAAGGCATGATGCAAGACGTTGATTTTTGTTACCGTCGCATATACACAAAAGTGTAAGGCGTTCTACCGCGGTAGCTTCTCCGTCCTTCATATAAGGTACGGGCATTATCTTTACCGATGCATCCCCAGCCCCGTCGATGCTGTCTGCCGCAGAGGATGACGAAACTATGGCACAGGGTATCTCCCCATCCACAACGCTTTGTGCCGCAGAGCCGGTAGAGAGATCAAAGCCTCGGTTCAAAGCACTCGGAGCGAGGAGGTCATTATATATATGTATGCAATCCTCATCGTCACTCTCATGAGGTGTTGCTCCGTCAAAGGTTCCGCCAAGCCGCAGTACCGCAAGTCTGAAAAACTCGGTATAGCTTTCAAGGGTGTAGAAGCTGCTTCCGTTACGCTTATAGTATTCCTCGGATACCGCACAAAGCTGCTCATAGGTATTCAGGGAGTCGGCATCCGGGAAAAGCTTCGTATTCACAAGCATAACATCGGTCTCCGTAAGTATAGGCAGGCCGACAAGCTTACCCTTTTGCTTCACGGCATCGGTATATTTCTCGGGAAATTCCGAAAGCCTCCACTTGTCAAAGTAGCCGTTTATATTGGCAAGCTTACCCTCGGAGTACAACAGTGCCGCAGTCTCTGTATCGCAAAGGACAGCCTCGGGCATATCCTCTCCCGAGTCAAGTGCCGTTCTCAAAGCCTCGATACTCCGAAACTCCGTAAGCGTAACGGTGACTCCGGTCTTCTTGCCCTCTGCGGAATTATAGTCCTCAACAAGCTCGTTTAGCCTTTGCATTGCTATACCGTCATTTACATACCAAACGCTTATCTCGGTCTTTTCATCCATCGTTACCGGTGCAAAGCGTTCGAGATATATGTACACTCCGCTGCCAATGATAAGCAGAGCAAGGAGCAGCAATATGAACTTTAACCTGAGTTTTGCCATAACAAACTGTCCTTTACCTGATTTATTTATATTTTAACACATACTTTTGTCGTTTTCAACCGAATTATAATATATGTATTTATTTACACTCTTTTCATTTGACCTGCAAAATCTTTTATGATATGTTATCAATGTATCAGTATCATTATGCAATCTTCGATAGGAGGAATGACAATGAACACAAGGTCAAAGAAAACGATAAGCCTTCTTCTGTGCTTTGCTCTTATGCTCGGTCTCTTTGGCACTCTCGGTTTGGGTGTTGCCGATGCCGAACTCGGAGCCTATACTCCGGCTATGACTATGTCGGAGCTCACGGCTTCCGGTGAAAACGCAGTCAGCGGCTCTGCATACAGCATATCGAGTATGGACGAGCTCTATGAGCTTTCCGAATACATAAGCTCGGGAAAGCCCAGTGAGGGTGTTACCTTCTATCTCAGTAACGATATTAAGCTTCGCAATTGTTCCGGTGAAGATAAGGATGACAGGCTGTGGGCACCTATCGGTACCGCTGCCTACCCCTTTGCCGGTGCCTTTGACGGTTGCGGCTATGCCGTTTTGAATTTCGATTCCGTAAACGGCGGTGACAACTTTGCTCTTTTCGGATACGTAGCGGGAACCGGTGCGATGATAAAGAACCTCGGTGTCGAGGGCAATGTCACCTGTGGCGATAACGCAGGCGGTATTGTTGCCGTTTTAAACGGCGGCGCCGTTGCAAACAGCTGGTCTGCTGTCGATATTAACGGCGGTGATGTAGTCGGCGGTATCGCAGCTACGGTCATCGGCGGAAGCATCCTCAACTGCTGCAACTACGGCTATGTCGCAGGCGGATCTTATGTTGCCGCCATCGTCGGCAGTGCATCCTCCGGTGCTGTGATCGACTTCTCCTACTATGTCTACTACAGTGCCGACAAGGCAGTTGGCATTAAGACATCCGGCTGCACCGAAAACGCATACCGCTTTGCAAGCAGCAGTACCGAGGTGCTCACCGAAAAGGTCATCACCGTCGGTAAGCAGAAGACCGATGATCTCCTGCTCCTGCTAAATTCTTGGATAGAGCAGCAAAACGCCGGTGACAATGTGTACAGAGAGTGGATCTTCGATACCTCCCTCCAGAGCACAAACCGTACCGACGGTCGCTATCCCTCGCATCGCTACCCCAATTACGTTGAGCCTGTCCCCAGCATATACACCGAGACCGCTACCATGACCGCTCTTTATGAATCGGAGCTCGACGGTGTGGCCGGTAGCTGCTACAGCATATCGAGCTCCGAGGAGCTTGGATACTTTAGGAGCTATGTCAATATCGGGCATACTACAGAGGGCATCACCTTCTATTTGACAAAGGATATCAGCCTCGCTCTTCTTTCCGGTCAGACTCAGCAGCTCAATTGGACTCCTATCGCAAATGATAAAAAATATCCCTTTAAGGGTGTTTTCGATGCACAGGGCTATGTCCTGACCGATATGTTCAGCACCGAGATCTCGTCCTATCAAGGTCTGTTCGGCTATGTTGACGGTGCAAGTGCTCAAATTAAGAACGTCGGTCTTGTCGCCGCCTTAAACTGCGGTGACAAGTTCGGTGGCATAGTCGGTACTCTTATAAGCGGCTCCGTCACAAACTGCTGGTTTGACGGCAGTATAAACGGTGATAACGATGTCGGCGGTATCGTCGGCGTCGCAGAGGGCGGCGTTATTAATAACTGCGTTACCTTTGCTACCGTTACCGGCAACAAGAACGTCGGCGGTATCGTCGGTTCCTCCAAGAGTGCTGTGAATGTTAAGAACTGCTACTACAGCAACGATACGGCAGCGGGCTGCGGTGGCGGCAGTGGAACGCTTACCACCGTTGTCGGCTTCTCGAAAAACGGCTCCGATTTTACCCTTGACCGCTCCGTTACGGTCGGTAGTGCATCGGGTATCAAGCTTCTCAACGTTCTCAACCACTGGGTAAATTATCTTGCTACCGACAGCAGCTATCGCTACTGGAAGATCGATGACAGTGCACTCGGTATCGCAAGGATACAGGGCACTCACCCGACTCAGCTTTACCCCGGTGACAGTGCCGGCTACAAGACAGTCAACGAGCCGAGTATCGATGTCGACAACAGTGAGAATCCCTATTCGGTTATCTATTCCGAGACCGCTACCATGACCGAGCTCTATGACAGCGGTGTCGATGCGATCGCCGGTGGACATTACAGCATCTCTACCGGTGATGAGCTCCAGCTTTTGTCTCAGTACACCAAGGACGGACGTTTGACGAAGGATGTCACCTTCTATCTTAAGGGCGATATAGACATCAGTGTCCAGTGTCTCGGCAACAATGCAGAGGGCTGGCTTCCTATCGGCTGCGATTTTAGGTTTACCGATACCACCACCTACGCTCGTATTTTCAGAGGCACCTTCGACGGCTGCGGCTACACGGTCACAGGTCTGTATATTTACAACGAAAAGGGTGACAATGTAGGTCTTTTCGGTAAAGTAAGAGGCGGTACTATCAAGAACCTCGGCGTAATGGGCGGCATTGTCGGTGAGTTCAACTGCGGCGGAATCGTCGGTGATCTCGATGACGGCTCCGTCATAAACTGCTGGGCTGCCGTCAGCATACAGTCGGAATCCGAAACAGGCGGCATCGCAGGACGTATTGACAATTCCGTTGTCGAAAACTGTTCATCCTACGGTGCTTATCTGAGTGTCGGCGGTGAGACCTGCACCGCAGGCGGTATAGTCGGTGATGCTCTCGGTAAGTCCACCATTAAAAACTGCTACTATACAAAGAGCTCTATCAACGGTGCATACAACTCCGTAAGCAGCAACACCGTTGTTACGGATGTTCTCTCCTTTACCTACGGCTTTGAAAACGATGACTATTACTGCACCTTGGAGCGTGCCGTAGTCGTTGACGATGTTACTACAACAAGCGTTCTCGATGCACTCAACGCATGGGTATATCTCCAGGCTAACGGTCGGTACTGCTCCTGGGAGAACTCGGCGGTTATGATAAACGTGGAAAGCGGCTCTTCCGGTCACTTCCCCGTTTTGAAGAGCCCCAAGGACTACGAAGACAGCAGCAATGACGATTACAGCGGCGATTATACCGCGACATCCTCCGTCGGTGCTCTCTATGCCTCCGGCAGTGACGGTATCGAGGGCAGCTTTTACAGCATAAACGGTCTTGACGATCTCGAAGCTCTGAGGAAGTATGTCGATGCAGGTCGCAAGACCTCCGGTATCACCTTCTTCATGACCCGTGATATCGACATGAGCGTAGTCTATTCCGCCGATTCCGGTAAGTCGTGGACTCCCATCGGCAACGTAAACGAGCCCTTCCAAGGCACTTTCGACGGTCAAGGCTACACTGTAAAGTACATCTACATTGACACCGCACAGGACGATCAAGGTCTTTTCGGCCACGTTAACAGGGGTGCTCTTATCAAGAACCTCGGTATAAGCGGTCTTGTAAACGCAGGTACAAACGCAGGCTCCATTGTCGGTGACTTCAACTTCTCCACCATCGTAAACTGCTGGTCATCCTGTAGCGTTACCTCCACCGGCTCCAACGCCGGCGGTATCGTAGGCGGTGCGAATATGGGCTCCATCGTCAATTGTGCCAGCTACGGTCCGGTATTCAGCACCACAGCATACGGTGCTATCGCAGGCTACGCCTTCGGTACGGATGTTAAGTACTGCTACTACCTCTATGCTACCTGTCAGCAGGCCTTCGGTGATGCTTCCACCGCAGTTGCCACCGGTGTTCAGTATTTCAACGGCACAAGTGCAGCCTGCATTCTCCATGAGAAGGTCAGTGTTGAGGGTACGGAGACAAGAAACGCACTCTCCGCTCTCAAGCTCTATGTCGATGCTCATCCCGAAACCAATTACTGCTACTGGACCGTTGGCAACACCGAGGAATATCTGCTCCAGGGCGTTGAGTTCTTCCCCGTATTGCTCTCCGCATCCGGAACCATGGGCGATAAGGATTACAGGGAGGTTCAGGCATACTTTAACGGTGTTGAATATAACTCTCTCGTCAAGGCGGTCAATGCCGCAAACGATTATCCCGACGGCGGTGATGTCACCCTCGCGACTAACGTTGTTTTGTCCTCGAAGCAGGATCTTGTTCTCGACGAAAACGTTCGTATCCTGACCGGTGACTATACGCTTAACATCAAATCCAAAATCTCCGTGTTCTCCATGCAGCAGCTTGACGGCTACTTCATCCTGAATAAGGACGGTGCAAGTATTCTGCTTTGGGATGCCGAAGAGGGTGCGTACTCGCTCTTTATGTACGCAAAGCTCAAGGCCGATCTCTCCTGCAACAGTCCCATCTTCGGTACCGGAAGTCTGACATTTAAGTCCTCTGCCGTGAAGGCCGATGACTTCTATGCATATAATCTCAGCTTGCAGGACGGTGAGTTCATTGTAAACTCCACTCTTGACAGCGGCAATCCCCACTCCATTCCGGCTAACAGCACCATCACCGTTGAAGCCCGTGCTACCCTTACGGTATCCGCAAACGCAAGGATACGCACAACGGGCGGTGCTATAATCAACAACATGGGCACGATCAAGATAGGCAATGCCACTCTTGACCGTAACGGCGGTACAAAGATGAAGGGTATATTCGAGGATTCCGGCAACGTCGTTACCCTTCCCTACATCTACAGAGACGGCTACACCCTCCGAGGCTGGTCCGACGGTTCGACTATCTATCCTGCCGGCACTACCGTTGAAGTGCCAAAGGCCATGACTCTGAAAGCGGAGTGGAAGATGGGTGACAGTGCAGATCCATACCCCGGTGACGATTTCTTTGACGACGGCGGCGATCCCATATACAACATCCCCATCACCGTCATCCAGTCTAACGGCGGTACGATATCCCCCGAAAGCGTCAAGGCTGCCAAGGGCGAGAACCTAAGCTTTACCGTTACCGCAAACAGAGGCTACTATATCAAGAGTGTTCTCGTTGACGGTGCCCCCGTAACTCTCAACGAAAGCGGTGCTTACGACTTTATAAGCATCAGCGGTCCCCACACAATAATAGCTCTCTATGCTCCTACCACTAATGCCGCATACCACGATTGGGTCAATCCCTTTACCGATGTTAAGCAGGGTGACTGGTGCTATGACAATGTACGTTATGTCGTATCAGCAGGCTTCTTTAACGGTACAACTCCCACTACCTTTGAGCCTAACAAGCCCATGTCCAGAGATATGGTAGTCGTTGTACTGTGGAGACTTGCAGGCTCTCCCATACTTCCCGATGAAGGTCAGCTATTCCCCGATGTTCCCAAAACCAATTACGCCTATGATGCTGTAAGGTGGGCAAACGCCTTCGGGATCGTAAAGGGCTTTAATGACGGTACCTTCGGCTACGGTAAGGAGATAACCAGAGAACAGCTCGTCACCTTCCTGTTCCGCTTCTCGAAGAATTATGCCGGTGACAATGTCGGGCTTTACGATAACACCAACATTTTAGGCTACAGCGATGTTCTCGATATTTCCAAGGGAATGACTCAGCCCTTCCAGTGGGCTATCGGTGCAGGTATCGTAAACGGCACCTCCGACACCACTCTCAGTCCCAAGGAGGTAACGAACAGAGCTCAGGTCGCGGCGATCCTCTCCCGTTACTGCAACAAGTTTATTAACACCTTACCGGTATTGCCTGTTTAAATCAGTTTATATCAACAAGAAGTGCACCGAAAAACGGTGCACTTCTTGTTATTTCTTGACTAAGCATTAAGCAAATGGTACACTTTTAATGTAATTATAATTATAGAAAAGTGATGATCGGATGAATGATTTTACCGAGGGTGAGTATAAGCAGTATATGCTTGATTTCCTTGACGGCGTATATCACGGTCAATCGTCGCAAGAGTACGGTGATGATTTTACCTATGAAAGATTTTTCTGATGAAGCGTGAAAGGAGACTAACATGAAATATTGCCCAAAGTGCAATTGTGAGATCGACACCGTCTTCATCCTCTGCCCTACTTGCGGTGCCGAGCTTGAACCGGTCGATGAGTCGAGGTCTGCGGAGGAAGCGATCAACGCCCCTGCCGATGAGCTTCCGCCTCCCGAGTTCTTTGAGCCCGTACTGCCTAAAAAGAAAAACGTGAAGAAGATCGCATTGATTGCAATTGCGGTGCTGCTCTTTGCCGCTGCGGTCGTTGCCTGTGTTTTGCTCTTAAAGCCCACTCCCAAGGAGATAGTCGATGAGGCATATGGTAAGACGATGCTGGATCTTGAGGAGGTATTCTCCGGTGCGGAAAACCTAAACAACTTCGTCAATGCCCTCGTTGACATTGCAGATACCTATAAATATCACTTCGACATCGATATTAATCTTGATTACTATACCATTATTTCCATGGGTATGAAGCTTTCGTCGGATGCCGATAACGACACCGGAACCACCGCCGGTGAGATATCTATCTTCACCGAGCATTCCGGTATGAGAGAGGAGATCAATGTATCCTACTCCTCTAACGCCGAGGCGTTTATGGTGCAGATGCCCCAATATTTGGAGGGCACCTACGGCTTTGAGCTCACCGAGGATTGGGTCGATAGCTTTTATAACTCCTACATATATAAATATAATCTATCCGATATGTTGCCCGTTGAAGATCTGACCGAACTTCTGCCCATGTATATAGAGGATAACGGCAGTGCTGATTTTATGGCAAAGTATGATAAGCTCAAAAACGCATGGGCAAAGCTCGTTGAGTCTCTTGACTATGAAGAAAGCGAAAAGTCCATACCCAAGTGCAAGTCTCTTGATATTTACGAGGTCATATATGACAAGGAAGCCCTTGTAGATGTCATGGATCTTCTATCCGACTATCTCGAAGCCTCCGGTTCTTTCACCGAGGATGCCGATATGGATGATGTTTTTGCCATCATTGACAAGTTCAATGAGTCCAATCTCATGATATACGTCGGCATAAACGAGGATGGCTATCTCAGCTCCGTCTCCTTTTACTATGGTGATGAGTATGCAAGTCTTATTCTCCAAGGCAAGAGCAATGTTTGGGACAGCTTTACTCTCTACAACGGTGCCGATTCGGAAATGTTCGGTGGCTTTAGGCAGACCAATAACGGCTTCCAGCTTCGTTTCACCGATCCCGATGATGCCGGTATCATTATCGCTTGCAACGACAAAGCCGGTAAGCTTTCAATGAAGCTCATCTTTGAAGATGATGCCGGTGAACTGATAATCCCCATGTACTACGAGGTCATTGCCGACGGTAAGGGTATTGCCTTTGAGCTCGATCTCACCGATACCATGGGCGAAAATATCGCCTTCACACTCAGATCCATCGATTCGGATGTCAAAATGCTCGATACCGAATTCACTGACATACTTGCGTTCACCGAGGAGGAGTATCAGCAGTTTATTCTTGAGCTTTACGACGGAATATACGGCGATGCCGTTTCCGACACATTGGGTGATGATTTTACTTACGAAAACGTTTTCGGAGCCGATGACGTTGATTACGAAGATTAATGAATAGAAAAAACGCAGTCTGCAATTTCAGACTGCGTTTTTAGTTTTAGAGTTTAGCTCTAAGCCGCATCAACTATGACTTTAACAAAATCGTATACGTCATTGACCGTGTCGGGTGTGAACCAATCGCTGATGCTGCTTTCGCCTCTATTGATTATCGCACCGTGTGTTCCGTTCAGGCTTTCGACAAAAAGTGCCCAAAGCTTATCACCGTCAGCGTTGCTTGCTTCGACTATTTCAAAAACATAGCCTATGTTCTTGGCAACATCGGACATATCATAGTATTCGCACAGCTTATCGTAGAAATCGGATACTGCACTTGTAAAGCTCAACAGATCGTCATAATCAAGCTCTTCAAGGTCAAGCTCGTCTATGTACTCACTCGGTACCACTCCCGCTGCCGTGCCTACACGGTACAGCAGATCGGGAAGCTCGGTATACTCGAACATCTGATTTATGGTCTGGATATTGTTCTCTGCAAGCTTTGCAAAATCAAAATCGGTATATTTATCGCAGATCTTTTCAAGCAAAAGTGCCCTACCGTCACTCATCGAATACTCTTGTGCCATATCGGACAGTTTGCCGTCATACTGCATTATCTGACTCAGTATCGACAGACCGTAATCAATGCCGTCCGCATATGTGCATACCGTTTCAACAAGCTCGCTCCTTATGGCTTCCGCCCTCTCGGAGTCACTGTCAAGCACGGTTATGAGCATTGAGTTTTTGAGTTGGGTTATATATCCGTGCTTTTGCAACACCGCAACGGTCTCGGTGATCGCAGTGTCATAATCGTCACCTACAATATTCAGCTCATCGGACAGCTTTTCGGCTTCATCGTTTTCGGCAGTTACTTCAACGACTACTCCCCTGTCATTCACCATCATGCTTATACTGGGGTTGACATCGAGCATAACAACGGTGTTTCTTGCCATCGCAATCTCACTGCGGTTGGAGCCAATGGTCATACTGCCTTCCTCAACATTGCCTATGCCGGCAAGCATCGATGCCGTTCCGCAGACTATGACCGCTATGCTTGCAGCTAAAGCTCCCCAGCTTACGCCTTTCTTCCTACGCCTTGAGGATGCATACATTTCGGTGTACAGCTCATTCACATACTTGTCATCCACAGAGCCTATATTCTTCAGGAGGTATTCACTTTTCATAGGGGTATCCCCTCCTTCATAAAATGTTTCTTCAACTTATTCCTCAGCCTGAACAGCATCGTCGTCACCTTTGACGTGCTCATTCCTTTCATATCAGCTATATTATCAATAGGCTCAAGCATCCAATACCGCAACATGAATACATTGCGTTCAACAGGATTGAGACCCTCAAGGAATTTATTGAGAGCCTCTCTGATCTCGGCGGAGTCCTCACGGCGACTTATTTCGTCAAAGCCGGAGACACAATCCGACAGCTCATCGAGTGCGAGAGGCATTTCACCGCCTCCCCTCTTGTCGCTCTTTTTGTTGCGAAGCTTATCGAGTGCAAGATTTCTGGTTATCTTCCCGATAAACGACGACAGTGACTTAGGTTCATTCGGCGGAATACTTCCCCATGTACGCATATATGCGTCATTGACACATTCCTCGCTGTCTTCATCGTTGCCGAGTATATTAAAGGCTATACGGTGACAGTATCGCCCATATTTTATATCTGTTTCTAATATGGCTTCCTCTGATCGCTCCAGATAAAGCTCAACTATACGGCGGTCTTCCAAAACAGTCTCCTTTACCTTCAACAATAAAGACGTAAAATTATATTCAGTATCACATTATTTAGGAAAGATTTCAAGAAAATTTTTAATAAATTGTATATTTATCTTTCGAGTATTGAGATAATCGGCGTTTTGCGCTATATTTTTATCTATATAACTCAGAGATCAACTCGGAAAGAAGGCTAAATCTTGAAAACAAGAGTAATATCCGCAGTCGTCATGCTTATACTTGTATTCGGCTGCTTCCTTATCTCACCCATCACCCGTACCCTGCTCCTCCTCGCTATCTGCTTAATGGCGATCTGGGAGACTTGCAGGATCATAAAGGCTAAGGACGTCGGCACCTGCCCCGCTATTCTCTACGCTTATGCGATCATAGCCTGTGTACTTGTCTTTGTCGGTAAAGCCGATGAGTTTTGGCTCGATGCTCTTTTCTTCGTAACGATCATTGCCGTTGCCTTTGCATCGATATGCAGCTCAAGGCTCAGAGGAGCAGGTATGCTTGCGACCTTGGCTGTCCTTGCTTATCCGGTATTCCCGATCGTGCTCATCATGCAATTCACCGCACTCCCCGACGGTATGTGGATCCCCGTATTCGCCATAGGCTGTGTATCGACATGGATATGCGATTCCTTTGCTCTCTTTGGCGGTAAGCTTTTCGGTAAGCACCACATTGTCCCCCATGTCAGCCCCAACAAAACCCTTGAAGGCTTTTTAAGCGGTGCCGTATGTGCCGCTCTCTCGGGTATCGGTCTGTACTTTGCCCTGAAGGGCAGCTTCGATGTATCGCTTTGGTTCTGCGTCATTACCTCCTTTGTCGCCTCGACCTTCGGTCAGATCGGTGATCTTGCCGCCTCCCTCGTTAAGCGTATGGCCGGCTTTAAGGATTACAGCCATCTCATTCCAGGTCACGGCGGTGTTATGGACAGAGTTGACAGCTTGCTTTTCTCTATCCCGACTACCTATTTCCTCATGTGCATAGTCGGTCTAATTTGATCAGGAGATTTTTAAATGGAGCTATCCCTTTCCCTACTCAAAAAAATGATGCTGATCGTCAATCCCGTTTCCGGACGTAAGGCGGCTCAGCGTAATCTTTCGGATATCATCCGCATCTTTTCCGCTCACGGCTATGCGGTCACGGTTTTCCCGACTGCAAAGCAGGGCGATGCCACGGAGTTTACACGCTCCTATGCCAATGATTTCGATGTCCTCGTTTGCATTGGCGGTGACGGCACTTTAAATGAAGTGCTCACCGGTATGCTAAGAGGCTGTGTGAACATTCCCCTCGGCTATATTCCCTCCGGAAGCACCAATGATTTTGCCGCCTGTCACGGGATACCCTCGGATATGTGTGCCGCTGCCGAAGTCATTGCAAGCGGCAAACCGCATCCTCTCGATCTCGGCAAATTCGGTGATCGCTGCTTTTCCTATGTTGCCGCCTTCGGTATGTTCTCGTGGCTGTCGTATACTACCTCGCAGAATCTCAAGAATAAGCTCGGTCATTCCGCCTATCTTTTGGATGCGATCAAGGATCTTCCCAAGATCAAGGCAGAGCACGTCCGTTTTACCGTCGACGGCTTTGCCTGTGAGGGCAGCTATATCTTCGGTGCGATATGCAACTCCACCTCCGTTGCCGGCACCATCGCCCTTCCCGACAATGTTGTTGACACCGCCGACGGTTTATTTGAGGTATTGCTTGTCCGTGAACCGAGGACAATTATCGATTTTCAAGAGCTGCTTCTCGGTATTATCACGCAGGACTATTCCTCGCCCTTCCTCGAATTCTTCCAAGCCAAAACCGTATCAGTCGATGCCCCTCCCGATATGGAGTGGACCTTAGACGGTGAACGCGGTGAACCGGTGAAAAGCGTAACGGTCGAAAACCTAAAGCACCGTATCAGGCTTATTTATTAAGTGTTATCGGTTGGCATTTGTTGCAATTCGACAAATGCCAACTATTATTGTTAATGTTTACAAATAAATCGTTTTGTGCTATAGTGTCGAGGTATTACGTTTTTAGGTGATAAAGATGCAGAAAGACAATTCTCTCGAAATGTTCGAAAAGGAGCCGATTTCAAAGCTCCTTTTAAAATTTGCCCTACCGGCCATCGCCTCGATGGTGGTAAACTCAATTTACAACATCGTCGATCAGATCTTCATCGGTCAGGGTGTCGGCGTTCTCGGCAATGCGGCAACTAATTTAACCTTCCCTCTCGTTACCTTTTCCATGGCTATAAGCACCATGATAGCCGATGGCTGTGTTGCGTATTTCAGCTTAAAGCTCGGCCAGAAGAACTACGATGAGGCTACCCGTACCATGGGTAACGGCATCACGGTGTCTCTCATAGGCGGACTGATGCTTGCTATTCTCATGGAGCTTTTCCTTGGGTCGATCCTCAAGCTTTGCGGCGGCAGCAAGGTCGATCCCATGACCTTTGAGTATGCCATGCAGTACGGCAGTATCACACTTATCGGCATCCCCTTTGTCGGTATCAGCATGACGCTAAACAGTATAATCCGTGCTCAGGGCAGTCCCAAATACGCTATGTTTTCAAATCTCGCAGGCTGCTTTTTGAATGTTATACTCGACGCTTGGTTTGTCCTCGGCCTCGACTGGGGCGTTGCCGGTGCCGCTTGGGCTACCGTTATCGGTCAGGCTCTCAACCTCATTTTGTGCGTGCTCTATATCCCCCGTCTCAAGGGTATACGCTTCTCACTTTCAAGTGCAAAGCTTTCGGGTAAGACCGTCGGTGCCTTCCTTCCCCTCGGCATCTCCAGCTTCTTTACTCAGTTCGCCTCCACCATCGTCGTTATTTGCATGAATAACTTGCTCACCAAATACGGTGCCGAGAGCATTTACGGTCCCGATATTCCTCTTGCCGCTCAGGGCATCGTTATGAAGGTCAACTCCATAATCATGAGTGTCATGGTCGGACTTGGTATTGGCAGTCAGCCCATCATCGGATATAACTACGGTGCTTCCAATTACAAGAGAGTTCGCTCCACCTATTTGCGTGCCATCACCATAGGGCTTATCGTCGGTGTCATAGGCTGGGCGGTATTCCAATTCTGTACGCAGCCGATCATAGATTTGTTCGGTCAGGAAAGTGAGCTTTATAATCAGTTTGCACTCAAGTGCTTCCACATCTTCCTCGGCGTTATCTTCCTCATCGGTTTCCTTACGCCCTCGAGCATCTTCTTCCAGTCTATCGGTAAGCCGCTCAAATCAATGCTTGCCACCATGTCGAGGCAGCTCATTTACTTCCTCCCCAGCGCCTTTATTCTCGGTGCTCTCTACGGTGTCGAAGGTCTCCTGTATGCAGGTCCCGTCGGTGATGTCCTTGCCACCCTTACCGTAGCAATACTGATCGCCGGTGAAATGAAGCTCCTTAGCCGTGAAATAGCACAACAAAATGCAAAGATTTAAAAAATAATACTTCCGTTTTGCTCATTTTTATGCTTTAATATAATCTAATAGGCAATTTTTTAACATTCGTTTCTTATGTGTGGCAGATGCCACAGCTTATGCCTTGTACCTATTGTATAATGTACTCAGAAATAAAAATGCTGCATAGAGAAGGAGAAATACTATGGAACTTTACAATCCCCTGATAAAGACAACGAAAGAGATTCTTTCAAGAGGCAAAAGCTCCCCCAAGGTTTGGGGCTACGACCCCAAGAAATCTTGGGTCGACATCGGCTCCTCGGAGCTTGTTTTGCAGAGTGAAGCAGCCTATGAGCTCGGTGCTCTCGGTCTCGGCTCCGCTAACTACAACTGTGTTACCACAAGTGCCGATCTTATCTGCAAGGACGAGGTCATCCTCTACGGTCCCGATCTCAAGGAGATCAAAAAGGATACACCCTTTGCCCGTATAGTTCTGCTTCGTATCGGTGATATCGAGGGTGACGACGATCAGGTCTACCGTGCTCTCAAGGATATCGAGTTCAGCAAGTACCATGTCTACCCCGAGGGCTACATGGTTCGTATGTCCCCCGAAAGCCACCGTGAGCAGATCCGTGTAAGCAAAAAGGCGATCAAGAAGGGTATCAACTTCAACGCCGTCGGTCAGCGTTATATCACCGAGTATAAAAAGGATCCCAACGTCATCAACGCAACCGTTATCTTCGTTACCGATCCCTCTATCGATTTTAACGCACTTCAGGACAGTGCCAAGATGGCAGACTCCATAACCGGTACTCTGTGCCATATCATGGAGGGTCTCCCCACCGACTGTAACGTATGCCAGCTCAAGGATATCTGCGACGAGGTCGAGGGTATGAAGGAGCTCCACTTCGGTGTCGGTGACAAGGGCACCAACGATCAGCATTGATTGCTTATATATATCAAAAAACGCTGAGCAATAGCTCGGTGCTCGTAAGACGGTAAAAACTGAATTTTGTGGAACAGGGATGATTTCGGTCATGCCTGTTCTGCTTTTAGCAGCTCATTCACGGGGATAAAGCCAACGAGGTCATAGCAGATATGGATTTTCTGCTTGCGTTTG
>CAYUQN010000013.1:0-33507 GCA_964446815.1 uncultured Oscillospiraceae bacterium
TTGGTGATCATAATGATACCCCTTTCAAATAATTATCTATACCCAATGACTAAGTGGTGGGGCTGAAAGGCACCCCGAGCACTGAGTTCACGGGTCAAGCTGATATATAATACCACCCAAAGCCCGATTTGTAAAGAGTTTTTTTACTCTGCGGAGGCTTCCTCGGCGGCTTTACGCTTTGCGGCGTCCTCCTCCTCGAGCATACGGTACGCGACCTTGCCTACGAGGGTCTTGGGCAGCTCCTTGCGGAACTCGATATCATAGGGCATTGCGTACTTTGCAATGTGCTTGCGGCAGTATGCAAGGATCAGCTCCTTGGTATCGTCGTTCTCGGGAACACCGGGCTTGAGCATGACGAACGCCTTGACCTTCTGCATCTTGTAGGGATCGGGCACACCGATAACGCAGCTCATGTGGACAAGCTCATGTGCGTCGATGATGTTCTCGATCTGACCGGGATAGACGTTGTAGCCGGAGGTGATGATCATACGCTTTGCTCTGCCGCGGAAGTAGATGAAGCCCTCGGAGTCCATAACACCGAGGTCACCGGTGTAGATCCAAGTGAGTCCGTCATCGTGACGGCGAAGGGTCTGGGCAGTCTCCTCGGGATGATTGATGTACTCCATCATGACGGTGGGGCCTGCTATGAGGATCTCACCCTCCTCACCGTAGGGAAGCTCGATATCGGTGCCGGGCTTTACTATCTTGTAATAAGTATCGGGGAAGGGCAGACCGATGCTGCCTTCCTTTGCCATATGGTTCGGAGTGAGGCAGGATGCGGTGACACATTCGGTGGTACCGAAGCCCTCACGGATCTGAACGGAGCTGTTGTGATCGTACAGGAACTTGTCGAACTTCTTCTTGAGCTCAACGGAAAGACTGTCGCCACCGGAGAACACGCCCTTGAGGGAGCTGAGATCGGCACCCTCCATGTAGGGCAGACGGAGCAGTGCTTCATAAAGGGTGGGAACGCCTGCTATGAAGTTGCACTTGCACTTAACGACCTTCTTTGCATAATCCTCTGCGGTGAAGCGGGGGATGAGTATGCATCTGCCGCCCTGAGACAGCATGGTGTGAACGCAAACGCCGAGACCGAAGCCGTGGAACAGGGGCATTGCAGCCAGCATCTTGTCGCCAACACGGAACATGGGGTTTGCGGCGATGACCTGCTGACCGAGAGCGTTGAAGTTGAGATTAGAGAGCAGTATGCCCTTGGTGGTGCCGGTGGTACCGCCGGAGTAGAGGATGACCGCAGGATCGCTGCCCTTACGCTCGACCTTGTAGTTATAGAAGCAGTGGCGGCTGAGCTTCAAAAAGTCCTTCCAACGGATGACGGGAGCGTCATCGGGGATCTTCTGCACCTTGTTGATGCTGTCCATTATCATGGTGCCTGCTTTGAGAGGCTTTGACAGCTCATCCTTTACGCTTGCGATAACGATGTTGGTGACACCGGTGTTCTTGCGTATGTTCTCGAATTTGCCGTAGAACTGATCAAGGGTGATCGCCGTAACGGATTTGGATTCGTTGAGGTAGAACTCGATCTCCTTTTCGGCGGAGAGGGGGTGGATCATGTTGCAGATACCGCCGACGAGGTTGACGGCGTAGAATACCTGTATCGCCTGGGGACAGTTGGGGAGTGCGATGGTGACACGGTCGCCCTCACGGACGCCGATGGTCTTGAGAGCCTTGGCACAGGTCTCGATCTCGCGTACCAGCTCACGGTAGGTGGTGGATCTTCCGTAGAAATCAAATGCAACATTGTCGGGATACTTTTCCGCGATAGCGGCTACCGCCTCAAACATGGAGCCCTGAAAATAGTCGAGAGTGAAGGGAACATCACCGAGGTGATCCTTCCAAGGGGCTTTGGCGGTTATAACGGTCTGTTCATTCATTAAGGCTCAAAATCCTCCAAACTTTCTAATATTATATAACGTGTATGGTGCGATTATAATACCCGAAAAAATCAAAGTCAATGAGGAGAGCTGCTGTCTCGAAACGGTAGACAGGCAATTCTACTGTGAGGCTACATGATTTTCGGGGCTGTACCGCTGCGATACGGTAATGAATAAACAAAGCACAGGGGCCTCTCTTGTGCTTTGCATAGATTTTCGGTCGCTTATAAAAGACGGAGCTTCTTCAAAGCATCAATTTGACGCTTTGGGATTTTACAGTTCTTCCGCAGCCCTCGCAGTAGTAGCCGTGGTCGATGCCCTCACGAAACGAATGGGCGATATTCATTCCACATACTTTTCAAACTGTATTTATATTGTGCTCGACTTATATAAAAAATCTCATATCGCTCGGCATCATTCAAAAAGAAACCCCATACGGCGAAAAAGCCTCTCGTAAATCGGCTTACTCTATCGAGGACAATATGTTCCGTTGAGTATATTGCTACTCACATAGGCAAAGCGTACACAATACTTGAAAGCGGTTACAAGGTGTACATTGGCAAAGATTTGCCGAGTGAATACACGCAGTCCGAATATACCAAGTCATTACTTAAAAATGAGCAAGGTAAATTTAACGCAAAGAAAAAAGCAATCGGCAGTTTTGGCGAAATCATAGAGAGCGCTGCAAATCGCCGTTGGAAAAAAACAAAACACCCCGAAAATAAGGATGCGAAATACGGCGTATACAAACATTCTTCCTCTTTTGCGTTTCCTGTAAGGAGAAACGGCAGTGTTACGAATGTCAGAGCGTATGATGTAGACCTTGTAATCCTCAATTCGTCCGACGGTAAAAAGTGTTTGTATGATATAGTCAATATAAAAGAAAACACCGCAGCCGAGTATGAACTCTTGAGCAGAGCTCAGAGGCAGCAAAATGCTGCCGCACGGCACGGTGTTTCTGAAAGCAGTGTATCTGCTTCCACCGAAAATGTCAATGAAAAGCTTTCCGCCGAAGCATCTGCTGCAAATCTGTATTCGCTTGAACCCGTTAAACCGATACAACCGAAAAGCCCGGAATGGCAACGCAGCAGCACCACGGAAGAAGTCAGAGCAATGCGCCCTCAACTCCGGGCTGTGGATGCCGAAAGCTCCGAAACGAGAAACCCCACTCAGATTAAAGGCACCGTTAAAAGCTATCGCAAAATATATGATGCGTGAAGCCGGAGGCGAAAGCGAACACGCTGCAATCAAAAAAGCTATCAGTGCTTTGCGTAACGCATAATTTGTCGTAAAATTTGACGTAAAATTGCGTTTTAAATAGCGATATTTTGCATTTAAAATCGGGAATACACACTTAAAATCGGAAAAGGCAAAAAGCCGCAAAGCATTGAAAAACAAAGAAAATCCCGAAGCTTCAAGCACTTCGGGATTTGTTCTTTTTGGCGGATAGGGTGGGATTCGAACCCACGGACGGTTGCCCGTCACCTGATTTCGAGTCAGGGCCGTTATGACCACTTCGATACCTATCCTTATATATTCACCGTACCGCAGGGGTACAGGCAAATCCTTTTTCACTCCGTCATCTCATCGTAATCAAAGCTGTCGTCAACGTCCATGCTCATCTCACCGACACGCATACGACGCTTGATCTTCAGCTCCTCGACCTTCTCATGGATGAGCTCCTTGACCTCGAAGGGCTGCTTTACATTCTTTATCAAAAGCACGGGCGTAGTCTTATCCGTTGAGGTGACCGTCACCGAGCCGACACCGAAGATCCTCTGCCAAAGAGACTGGCTTGCACTCAGATCACGGATACGGTAAAGCAGGATCTCCTCCTGATTGACATTGAAGAGTCCCTTACGGAGAAAGAGCCTATCCTCACTCAGAGCGTATCTCGTAAAGGTAATGGGCATACCGAGGAAACGCTTTCTGTCACTCCAAAGTTCTTTGATCTTGGATACGAGTTTTGCCATATGCTTCAACTCCTTAAATATTTATCCGCCTGTGACCGTAAATAACATTCTAACCAATAGCACGCGAAAAATCAAGACCTTTTTGCAAAAGCGGAGTTTTGCCACTTGAAAGTTTTGCTAATCACTGGACAAGACGGCGGTTAGGATATACAATGGCTAAACCGAGGGAGGTCGCAAAATGACTGAATTCAAGGAAAAGCTGTTATACGCCGGTCGCTATTTTCGCACCTTTTACCGTTGGCTGATGGTCGCTACGGTAACCGGGGCGGTCTGCGGTCTTGTCGGCTCGGCGTTTAATCTTATAGTTGGCTATGCCACGGAGCTCAGAAGCTGTGAGCCGTGGCTTTTGCTGCTTCTCCCCATCGGCGGCATTGCAATCGCCGCCATCTACCGCATCAGCGGTGTTGAGGGCGAGGGCACGAACAATATAATCGACTCCATCCACGAGGGTGAGCGGCTGCCCATCCTCCTTGTTCCCGCGATATTCCTTGCCACTGCGATAACCCACCTGTTCGGCGGATCGGCAGGCAGAGAGGGTGCCGCCTTGCAGATCGGCGGAAGCCTCGGCTACAAGGTCGGAGCGGCTCTGCGACTTGACGACAAGGATATGCGTATAGTCACGCTGTGCGGTATGAGTGCGGTGTTTGCGGCACTGTTCGGTACTCCGCTCACTGCGGCGATCTTCGCACTTGAGGTCATATCCGTAGGTGTTATATACTACTCCGCGTTCATCCCCTGCCTGGTGTCGTCCCTCGTTGCCTATGCGATATCACGCCTATGCGGCATAGAGCCCATGAGCTTTGCCATAGCCTTTGCACCTATGGAGGTCACGACGACGATAAAGGTCGTTATCATCGGCGTAGCCTGCGCTGTGGTGAGCATGGTGTTTTGCGTTGCGATGCACAAGGGAGAGGCACTTGCGACAAAGTGTGTAAAGAGCCCGTTTTTGAGAGCGGCGATAGGCGGTGTCATCGTCATACTGCTGACGGTGATCTGCGGAAGCGGCGACTACAACGGTGCGGGCATCGACGTTATCGAAACGGCACTGACAAAGGGCAGTTGCCCCGACCGGGGCTTTTTGTGGAAGATCGCCTTTACCGCAGTGACTATAGGCTGCGGCTTCAAGGGCGGTGAGATAGTGCCCACCTTCTTCATCGGCGCGACCTTCGGCTGCTTTTTGGGACCGATCATCGGACTGTCGGCACCGTTTGCTGCGGCCTTGGGACTTGTGGCGGTGTTCTGCGGAGCGGTCAACTGTCCGATTGCATCGATCATTTTGAGTGTTGAGCTGTTCGGCTCCGGCAATCTGATATACTTTGCCCTTGCCTGCGGAATATCGTATATGCTCTCTGGCTACTACGGATTGTACAGCAGTCAGAAGATAATGTACTCGAAAACAAGAGCGGAATTCATAAACCGCCATGCTCTGTGAATAATAAAAACCGTGGCTTCCGAAAGCGGAAGCCACGGTTTTTTAACTGTTTTTATTACTTTGTGTAGTTATCGAAGTAGCCTTGGATATAGATTATCGGGGTGCCCTTATCGCCGGAGCCGGAGGTGAGGTCGCACAGTGAACCGATGAGATCGGTGAGCTGTCTGGGAGTCGTGCCCTCGGATGACATATCGCCCTTGAGGTCGGAATCCTTCTCACGGATCTTGTCCGATATCGCAGCCTTGAGTGCGTCACCGGAAAGGCCGGCAAACTCATTATCGGCAAGGTACTTGAGCTTCAGCTCATTCGGAGTGCCTCTGAGTCCATCGGTGTAGCCGGGAGAGACAACGGGGTCGGCAAGCTCCCAGATCTTACCCGCAGGATCCTTGAAAGCACCGTCACCGTAGACGAGCACCTCCATCTTCTTGCCGATACGCTCCGAGATGAGCTTTTGAACACGCTCAACAAAGCTCTGGCAATCGACGGGGAACAGCTTCACGGTATCCTCGGTCGCCTTATTGGAACCGAGCAGACCGCAGTAATCGTTATATCCGCTGCCGTTTACGGACTCGGTGAGGATGTCGTCCATGCCGAGCACCGTTGCGGCGTTTGCCTTTTTAAGCTGACGCTTTGTTCTTGCCCTTGTGTGGATATCGCAGCAGAGGACATCCTTGGTATAATCGAGTATCGTAGTTGCCTTGTTTGCAAAAACGATCTCACACTCACAACCGCAATCGGTGATGAGCTTCTTATAGTAATCAACGTAATCGACACCGGTGAAGGGATGGGGATTGCAGCCGAAAAGCTCCCTGTACTTCTCCTCGGTGAGAACATCGGTATAGGGATCGACGCCCTTTTCGTCCAGAAGATCGACATCGAAAAGGTGATTGCCGACCTCGTCGGAGGGGTAGCTGAGCATGAGGGTTATCTTCCTTACACCCTTTGCGATACCTCTGAGGCATATTGCAAAGCGATTGCGGCTGAGTATGGGAAAGATAACACCGATATGACCGGAGGGGAATTTACGTCCGACATCCTCCGCTATATCGTCGACGCTTGCGTAATTACCCTGGGCTCTTGCAAGGATGGACTCGGTTATGCCGACGATATCCTTATCACCGACGGTGATGCCCTCGTTTTCGATAGCGGTGCAAATGCTGTCGCAAACGATCAGAGCGAGATCGTCACCCTGACGGATGATGGGTGCTCTAATGCCTCTTACCACTGTTCCGATAGTGCGTTCCATTAAAATCACTCCTCAAATGCTAATGCCAAAAAAACGGCGGTCTGAAAAAACAACGGAAAATATTTTACCACAGCATAGTACCGCTGTCGAGAATAATTTATTTAACAAACGGTAAATTTCTTCGAAAATTTTAACGAAAAAAGCCTTGATGAGTCAAGGCTTTTTTGATCGTTATTCGTTTATATGCTCCATGCCCTGACTGACTATCGTGCGAACGTGATCGTCGGCAAGGGAATAGAACACGGACTTGCCCTCTCTGCGGCTTTTGACAAGCTTACTGCGTTTGAGCTGATTGAGCTGATGGGATATCGCAGACTGCGTCATATTGAGTGCCGCGGCAAGATCGCACACGCAGACCTCTGCCTCAAACAGCACAAAAAGTATCCTCATCCTCGTGGTATCACCGAACACTCTGAAAAGCTCCGCCAGATCGAAAAGCTTTTCCTCGGGGGGCATCTTTTGGCTTACGATCCTAATGAGCTCATCATGTACCTCGGAGACCTCACAGCAGGAGCTATCGACTTCATTCTTCATGACACTACCTCCAGTGCCGTGATTATAACACAAATAAGCTCGTTTGTCACGAAAAAAGCGTTATTTCAGTAGTTTTCGGCGTGGAGCTCGAAGTATGCCTTGGGGTGAGCACATACGGGGCAGAGCTCGGGTGCGGCGGTGCCGACGACGATATGACCGCAATTGCGACATTCCCATACCTTGACCTCGCATTTTTCGAATACGGTGCTTGTCTCGACGTTGTGCAGCAGGGCACGGTAACGCTCCTCGTGCATCTTTTCGATGGCGGCGACCATACGGAACTTTCGGGCAAGCTCGGGGAAGCCCTCCTTTTCCGCAGTTTCGGCAAAGCCTGCGTACATATCCGTCCACTCGTAGTTTTCGCCCTCGGCTGCCGACACTAAGTTTTCGGCGGTGCTGCCTATGCCGTTTAGCTCTTTAAACCACATTTTGGCGTGCTCCTTTTCATTGTCTGCGGTCTTTAAAAAGAGAGCTGCGATCTGCTCAAAGCCGTCCTTCTTTGCCTTGGATGCAAAATAGGTGTACTTATTTCTTGCCTCGGATTCACCGGAAAATGCGAATCTGAGATTCTTTTCGGTCTGGGTTCCCTCGTATTTGTTGGCCATTTTTGTTCTCCTTTGAAAAAATTTTCGAGTGGATTCTATCACGCAAAAGCTGCGATTTCAAATCAAATTTGTCGTAAAATCGCACAAGGAAGGCACAGCGGCGGCAATTTTTTTCGGCAAAAGCGTAAAAAGGAAAATTGGGGCTTGACAAATCATTCTTTTGAGACTACCATTTGCGGCGTAAAGATAAATTTTCGGAAAGGAAAAGCAGTATCATGAAGAAGCTCAACGCAAGCATGATGATGATGTACATGTGCATGTGCCGCATGTGCATGCCTTGCTATGCTTCGTTAGGTCATCTGCTTTCCGTAAATCGCTCGGCTGCTTGAAGCCGACATCCAGAGTATACAGCGACGGAAGGTTTTATGACCTCCCGTCGTTTTTTATTATGCAAAAGGAAGCCGAGGGGGAGCATCCGAACCCGTTTTTAAGCGGATATAACCGCCGCAGGCTTCATTTTGCTTTAAGCCTTCCTCAAATGTGTCTTCGGACACTGTGCCATTGCTTTTTCCGACAAACCGACAACTCAAATTCAAAATCAAAAAGGAGAAATAAAAATGAAACGTTCCGTATTAACAAAAATCGCAGCACTTGCACTTGTCGTGGTATTAAGCTTTGCCCTCGTCGCCTGCGGCGGCAATAACGGTGACACCATTAAGATTGCAGTTCCCAACGACACCACCAACGAAGCCCGAGCCCTCCTTCTGCTTGAGGAAGCCGGTATCATAAAGCTCCGTGAGGGTGCAGGCATCACCGCCACCAAGAACGACATTGTCGACAATCCCCACAACATCGAGATCATTGAGGCCGAGGCAGCTCAGCTCCCCAATCTGCTCCCCGACGTTGACTATGCAGTCATCAACAGCAACTATGCAATAAACGCAGGCTTCAATCCCGTTAAGGACGCACTTTTGCAGGAGGGCTCCGCTTCCGCATACACCAACATCCTTGCAGTCAAGGAAGGCAACGAAAACACCGACGCCGTAAAGGCGCTTGTCGCGGCACTCGAAAGCAAGCAGGTTGCGGACTTCATCAACGATAAGTACGACGGCTCCGTTGTCGCCGTTGTCGAGAATCTCACCGACGGCTACGATGACAGCGTTGACTACGATGCACTCAAGGGCACTACCATCTCCGTTGCCGCATCCCCCACTCCCCATGCCGAGATTCTCGAGGTTGCAAAGGACATCCTTGCAAAGAAGGGCATTACCCTTGACATTCAGGTCTACAACGACTACGTCATTCCCAACACCGTCGTAGAGGACGGCACCGTTCTGGCAAACTACTTCCAGCATGGCCCCTACCTCGACGATTTCAATGCACAGCAGGGCACCCATATCGTAGCGGTAAGTGCCATCCATGTTGAGCCCATGGGTCTCTACGGCGGCAGACAGCACGACCTCGGCTCGATTTTCGGCGAGTGATCCAAGGGGGAGACGTCAGTGATAGAGCTTAAAAGCATTAGTAAAAGCTTCCCATCCGAGGCAGGAGAGATCGACGCCCTGAAGGACGTCTCCCTCACTATCGAGGACGGCGATATATACGGTATAATCGGCATGAGCGGTGCCGGCAAAAGCACCCTCGTTCGTTGTATCAACCTCCTCGAAAGACCCGACAGCGGTGAGGTCATCGTAAACGGTCAGTCGCTTTGCGATATGAGCCCTGCCAAGCTCAGACTTGCCCGTCGGAAGATAACAATGATATTCCAGCACTTCAATCTTCTTATGCAGCGCAGCTGTCTTAGAAACATATGCTTCCCGATGGAGATATCGGGCGTTTCGAAGAAGGATGCGGAAAAGCGCGCAATGGAGCTTTTGGAGCTTGTCGGCTTGCCCGACAAGGCAAACGCCTATCCCTCCCAGCTTTCCGGCGGTCAGCAGCAGAGGATCGCAATTGCCCGTGCCCTTGCCACCGATCCCGATGTCCTGCTTTGCGATGAGGCAACGAGTGCCCTCGACCCCAAGACCACGAGACAGATACTCGAGCTTATCCGTGATATCAACGCAAAGCTCGGTATAACCGTCGTAATAATCACCCATCAGATGAGCGTCGTAAAGGAGATATGCAATCACGTTGCGATACTCGATGAGGGCAAGGTCGCGGAGGAAGGACTCGTCGCAGCGGTATTCGCGGCACCGAGATCCGCAGCAGGACGCAGATTGGTGTTCCCCGGCGGTATCGATGAGCTGGTGTCCGACCCCTTGGCGGAACGCAGAGTGCGTCTCATATTCCGTGACAGTCGCACAACCGGCATCCCCCTTATAGCAAGACTTGCAGCCGAGGAGGGCATCTATTGCAATGTCATCTCCGCAACGACACAAAAGCTGTCCGAGGAGGTATACGGAAGTATGCTCATCGGCGTACCGGCAGGTCAGTATACCCGTGCAATGGAATTTGTATCTACGGTAGGAAACGTTCAGGCAGAGGAGGTGAGCGGCAATGTATAATGATCTCTTTTCGGAGCAGTCTGTGCAGGAGCTTTTGAATGCACTGCCTCAGCTTCCCCAAGCTCTTTGGGAGACCTTTTATATAACGGTGCTCAGTACCGCAATAGCTCTGCTCATAGGTCTGCCCCTCGGCGTACTTCTCGTTGCCGGTGAAAAGGGCGGTGTCCTGCCCCTTCCCAAGTGGCTCATGAGCACGCTGAACGTGATAATCAATCTCCTGCGTTCGATACCCTTCCTCATTCTGATGATAATGGTGCTCCCCCTGTCCCGTGCGATAATCGGCACGGCAGTCGGCACGACCGCCACCATCGTTCCCCTTGTCGCAGCAGCCTTCCCCTTTGTCGCAAGACTTGTCGAAAGCAGCCTCCGAGAGCTCGACGGCAATATCATCGAAGCGGCACAGTCCATGGGTGCATCGCCCTTCAAGATAATCTGCAAGGTCATGATCCCCGAAAGCGTGCCCTCGCTCATCCAAAACGTCACCATCGCACTGACAACGATACTGGGCTACTCAGCAATGAGCGGCATCATCGGCGGAGGCGGTCTTGGCAAGATCGCAATCGACTACGGCTACTACCGTTACAAGTACCTTGTGATGTTCGTCGCCGTCATCATCCTGATCCTACTCGTACAGCTTTTCCAGTCCCTCGGCACCTACCTTGCCAAACGCTGCGATAAAAGACTGAAATAAGAGACTGAAGTATAAATCAAAAACCGGAGCGTATGATACGCTCCGGCTTTTTATTTGTCAGAAAAACTTTTTGACAAATAAAAAAACTGCCACTCTTTGAGAATGGCAGTTGATAAAAACTCGATTAACGCTTCGAGAACTGAGGAGCACGACGGGCGGCTTTGAGACCGTACTTCTTGCGTTCCTTCATTCTGGGGTCACGGGTCAGGAAGCCTGCAGCCTTGAGAGCGGGGCGGTAGCTTTCGTCTGCTACGACGAGAGCACGGGCGATGCCGTGGCGGATCGCACCGGCCTGACCGGAAACACCGCCGCCTGCGACGGTTGCTTCGATGTCGACCTTACCGAGAGTGCCGGTGAGGTTCAGGGGCTGACGAACGATGAGCTTCAGGGTCTCAAGACCGAAGTAATCGTCGATATCACGGCCGTTAACGGTGATCGCACCGGTGCCGTTGGGGATGAGGTGAACGCGTGCAACGGAGTGCTTTCTGCGTCCGGTACCGTACATATAGGGTCTCTTGCACTTATAAGTAGCCATTATCTCGTCCTCCTATCAGCGATCCCAAACTTCGGGCTTCTGTGCCTCGTGGGTGTGCTCTGCACCTGCGAAGATACGCAGACGCTTCAGCTGCCACTGGGCAATGGTGTTCTTCTGGAGCATTCCCTTAACTGCAAGACGCATTGCCAGCTCGGGACGCTTCTCCATAAGGTGCTTGTACTGAACTTCCTTCAGTCCTCCGACCCAACCGGAGTGGGTGCGGTAGTACTTCTGCTCGAGCTTCTTTCCGGTGAGGACTGCATCCTTTGCGTTGATGATGATAACGTAATCACCGCAGTCAACGTGAGGAGTGTAATCGGCTTTGAGCTTGCCGCGAAGAAGATCGGCAGCAAGAGCAGCGGTCTTGCCCATGGGCTTGCCGGCTGCATCAAGGATGTACCATTTTCTCTCAACGGTCTCCTTGGTAAGCATGGTTGTGGACATATTTCTGCCTCCAAAAAAATTAAATATACTTTGACAATTCAGGGGCTCGCCGTTACAATATTTTCGGCGTGCTTTATTTTTATACCACAAGCCGCACACTAAGTCAACACCAATTTTAATTTAGATTTCGAAAACTCCCAAACGCTCTTAAAATCGCCTTAAAGCTCCCGAAATCTAAATTCGATTTTTAAAATTTTGAGGTATCTGCCATGGACATACGCTTACTCAACGAATTTTCCGGCATCATCCGCAAGGCCGTGGACGACTATGAAATGATAAACGAGGGCGACCGTATCGCCGTCGGAGTCTCGGGAGGGAAGGACAGTCTGCTGCTCCTCTTGGCACTGAAGCACCTGCAAGGCTACTATCCCAAGCATTTTGAGCTTGAGGCGATAACGCTTGAGCTGGGCTTTGAGGGCATGGACTTTACGCCCGTTGCCGAGCTTTGCCGTGAGTGGGACATTCCCTACACCTGTCTCAAGACGGATATCAAGGAGATAGTGTTCGATGTAAGGCAGGAGAAGAATCCCTGCTCCCTTTGCGCAAAAATGCGACGCGGCGCCCTTAACGATGCGATAAAGGAGCGTGGCATATCGAAGCTTGCACTCGGACATCATTTCGACGATGCGGTCGAGACCTTTATGATGAGTCTGCTTTTTGAGGGAAGGCTGAGCTGCTTTTCTCCGGTGACGTATATGGATCGCAGCGGCGTTACGCAGATACGTCCCATGGTGTACGCAGGTGAGAAAAAGATCGCCTCGCTTGCCGAGACACTGGAGCTGCCCATTGTCGAAAATCCCTGCCCTCAGGATAAGAGCAGCAAGCGGTACGAGATAAAGGAGCTGCTCGGAACGATGAGCGAAAGCTACCCCGATATGAAAAGCAAGATCTTCGGCGCAATGCAGCGTCTGCCGCTGAAGGGCTGGGGAGTGAAATGAAAAAAGCCAACCTATCAAAAGGTTGGCTTTTTTAAAAGTACATGAACAGGTCGCATTTTATCATGCCGTTATAGAGCTTACGCTTTTTGGTGGCGGTAGTGCCGAAGCAGCGTTCGAACTCCGTATGCGACGACAAAAGGTAGAGCTTCCAATTCTCCGTTTTCCCCCACGCTTCACCGAAGGAGCGGTAGAGTCTTTCCGCCTCCTGCTTCTCCATGATACGCTCACCGTAGGGGGGGTTGGTGACGATTATGCCCCTCTCGGTCTTGCGATCGAATTCGCAGGCATCCGCCTTTTCGAAACGTACTATATCGGCAACGCCGGCTCTCTCGGCGTTTTCCCTTGCGATACGCAGTGCAGCGGCATCTATATCCGCGCCCACTATTCGGTAGTCGCCGTTAAACTCCTTTGCCTTGGCTTCCTCGACGGCTTTCGCCCATACGCTTTGATCCAGCGTTGTCCAGTCCATAGCCGAGAAGCTGCGATCAAGTCCCGGGGCTCGGTTTTTGGCTATGAGGGCAGCCTCGATGGGGATCGTTCCGCTGCCGCAGAAGGGATCGCAAAAATCCTCCCTGCCCCTGTAGCGAGACAGCATGACCATTGCCGCCGCCATCGTCTCTTTAAGCGGTGCGGCATTGTGCACAGGGCGGTAGCCTCTTTTGTGCAGCCCTGCTCCGGAAGTGTCGATGCACAGGGATACGATGTCCTTCATTATCGAAAACTGTATCTGATAGGTCTCGGCATCCTCGGGAAACCACTCGATACCGTACACGCCGGAGAGCCTGCGGACGACCGCCTTTTTGATTATCTTCTGGCAGTCCGATACCGAAAAGAGCTTTGAATTGAGACTGTAGCCCTTAACGGGGAATGCGGCGTTTTTGGGGATGAGCCGATCCCAAGGGAGGGCTCGTGTTTTCTCGAAAAGCTCCTCAAAGCTTTCGGCACGGAAGCGACCTATTTCGATGAGCACACGCTCACCGACACGGAGATTTATATTTGCGGCGGCGATCTCCTCGGCTCCGCCGGTGAAATACACCCTACCGTTTTCGTTTTTAATGTTCTGCATTTTCAGTCTCTTGAGCTCATCGGATATAGGGCCCTCGAGACCGAGAAGGCAGGGTACGCACAGTGTCATATCGTTCATCGTGTTTCTCCATACATTTTAATATAGAAATAATACCTTAAACCGCCGAGTTTGTAAACACCGAAAAACGCCGACGGTTTTGCCGTCGGCGTTTTATTATCCTTACCCTCGGAGCTTTCGGAGGAGGGGGCGGAGAAGGGAGGATATTATGATGACGGCGGCGATGGCGGCAAGAGATGCAAGCCACTTATCATCCACTATCGGACGGAAGATCCCGAAAAGCATTGCTCCGACGGTCATCTGAACGCAATAGAGCTCCAGCGATATCGAGCCCAGAGACGACAGCAGCCTTGACCTAAAGAGCGAAAAGATCGCATCACCGAGGAATATAAGACCCAAGACCTCGGGTATTGCGACAAGATAGAACATATCCGTCAGCGGCTCCGACAGCCTTGTGCGAAAGCCGAAGCTCCAAGTCAGGTACAGTCCCACCAGAAGCAGCAGGGCACCGACTATGCTTTGAACCGACGTCCTCCACCTGCCCTCACATGACGCAAAGAATATACCGAGCATCACGATGGGAAGCCTCATGAGGAATATATTTATCGAATGATTATCGAGCACGGCCTCAAGCAAAAAGGCAAGCCCCGTCCAAAGCAGCAGCGACAAAACGAGAGTTTTTGCAGCACCGAGGCGTTTTTGCAGCCTGAGATAGAAGGGCCCTGTGAGGTACACTATCATTATCGACGGCAAAAACCAAAGGAAGGATCCGCCGCCACGCTCAAACAGTGAGATACCCACAAGTGCCTTGAGCATGGAATCGGGCTGTGCCTTGCCGAGAATGACGTACACTATCGCACACAGCAAAAAGATCGGGTATATCCTCAGAACACGGCGTTTGAGGTATGCAAAATAGTTATCGGTGCGGGAGAACACCAGCACATAGCCGGAGAGGAAGAAGAACATATCCACACCGATATACGCCGTCAGGGTAACAAACTGCGACACCGTCGCAAGAGCTCCGCCTGTCCACATAATGGGGAGCAGGTGGAATATGAGTATGAGTAAAGCCGCTACGCCAAGCAGCGGCTTTTGTGTTTGCTTAATACTCATCTGCCCATCGGGGTAGCGGGGACGTTCTCACCGGTGAGCTCGAGCTCGGTGACATTATCGGCACCCATTGCAGCCTTGAAGTTCTCGGTGAGGGGCTCGATATTGCTCTCGAAGCTCATGATGAGGAGAACGTACTCATCGGTGTACAGGACGATACCGGCCTCTGCATCGGTGCATATCCACTTTCTCACGTCGGCACTCTTGGAAATGTCCTCTGCGATCTCGGCAGCGTCATTGCCGGAGGTCTTTATGAGAACGAGGGAGTGAGCGATGGAGCCGATGGAAGCGTCTGCACTGACAGCCTCGATGCCGTCTCTCCATTCGGTGAAGGAGAAGTACTCGAAGTTTTCTTCGTCAAGGGGAACGACCTCGTAATCGGGAAGCTCAACACCGTCACAGATAACGCCGACGAGCTCATCAAGGGTGTAATCCTTAATCTCGCCGCCCTTATCGGTATCGGTACCGCCGTTGCCGGAGCAGGCAGTCAGGGCAAAAATCATAAGTGCCGCAAGCAGCATGGTGATAAATCTTTTCATTTTGTTTACCTCACAAATTTTGTTTTCGTATATATAACGACCGTGTCGGTCAAATTGTCGGAAACTTTTTAAAAAATTTTTCAGGGCAGTGAGAAGTACAGCGATTTGATATCGTCGGGGGAGCAATCGGCGGATATTATGCAATGCGTCACACCGTTCTCCTCCCAGGTGAGCATGAGATACACACCGCCGCCGTTCTTGATCGTTGACAGCACCGCACCGCCTATGTCGCTTCTTGCGACCTCGGTACCGGCAAGGTCGGAGATGCCCTTGCCGTTCTTTGAGGATCGGAGCTCAAACTGGCTGCCGGATGAATCGAAGGCAACAAGTGCGGTATCGCCGTCGATGATGGCACAGACCGAGTTTGCCGCATTTGTCGGGAGCGGAAGCTCAAAGCCGAGCCTTTCCTCGAGGATCGAGGGAGAGCTAACATATTCGATGTGCTCCGTGCTTTGCACCGATTTTGCGGCACCGTCATCGGACAAGGGGGTGGGCTTTGTATCATCGGCGTTGAAGAAAGCGATACCCACAACGAGGGCAAGGCAGGCTGCAAGGGGCAGGATGCGTCCCAGCGGCTTCGTGACCTTGAGCTTGCTCTCGGTCTCGGCCTTTGAGCGGATGTTTGCGAGCATACGCTCCTTTGCACCGTCCGTGGGCTCTATCGAGTCTATTGAATTTTTGATCGTATCCTTATCCGTCATCTTGCGACCTCAACACATTTTTAAGCAGATTTCTTGCGTCACGGAGCTGATTTCTCACCGTGGACGGCGGCCTGCGCAAAAGCTTTGCGATCTCCTCCGTCTTGAGCCCATCATAGTAGTGGAGCCAAACGACATCCTTCAGCTTCACCGGCAGGGCAAGCACCGCCTCGGTGACATCGGAATTATCCTCCGCTTCGCAAACGGCGGGCTCCGTGATACCGTCATCGTACAGCGAAACGACATTTTTTCGACTGTGGCTTTTGAGCCTGTCCTTACACAGATTCATCGCCGTGACCGTCAGCCATTTTCGTTCGTGGGTCTCATCGTTGAATCGGCGCTCACCGGTGAGTACCTTGACGAAAACGTCCTCGGTGCAGTCCTCGGCGTCGGCAGCCGATTTCATGTACGAAAAACAGAGACGGTATACAAATTTCCAATGCCTATCGTAAAAGGCTTCAAAGTCCGTTTGAGACATTCGTTATCCTCCGATATAATAACGACTCACGACCTCAAATTGTCGGGCACATTAAAAACTTTTTGCAAAAGCGGTGGGATAAACGCTCCGAATAGCAGAGCAGACAATGTTTCGTAAAGGAGCATTGTCTGTTTGCATATGTGGGTGTATTTGAAAAGACGTTGCCCTCTCAGTCAAAACCTTGCGGTTTTGCCGGCTCTCCCGGAGGGAGAGCCAAGAGGGTGGTGCTTTTGCACAGGGGCTTATTTGCCGTGGAGTTCTTCTTTTATTCTTGTGGAGGATATTTCGGGGGTCCTGGGGAGGTAGACGACCTCGCACTGCGATTTGAGGAAGTCGAATTTGCCCTCCCAGTCGTCACCTATAACAAAGGTGTCTATGTGATACTTCTCAACATCGACAGCCTTTTGATCCCATGAGCATTCGGGGATCACGAGATCGACATAGCGTATCGCCTCAAGCAGCAGCTTGCGTTCCTCATAGGAAAAGTAGCTGCGTTTGTTCTTTTCGTTGAGATTGAACTCATCGGTGGACAGACCGACAACAAGGTAATCGCCCAGTGCCTTTGCACGTCTGAGCAGATTGATATGTCCGTAATGCAGCAGATCGAAGGTTCCGTAGGTAAGTACACGTTTCATGTTATGGCTCCTGTTTCAGCTTATCGATTATCCAATCGGCACAGCGATCGGCTGCCTTGCCGTCCTCGCAGATACCGTTTTGCTCGTAAAATTCGTTCCAACGCTTTTGATATTCCGACTCATCGAAGCCCTCAACAGCGGCTTTGAGCTGCATATCATCCTCACACAGAGCAAAGGGAAGCTCGTCTATCGGGAAGTAGAAATTGCGGTCGTTTTTGTAATCCTCAATGTCGGTTGCAAATTGGAACACCGGCTTGCCGCTTAGGGCAAAGTCGAACATACATGAGGAGTAGTCGGTGATGAGCCCGTCGGCTGCGTACATGAGCTCCGCCATGTCGGGGTAGTGAGTCGCATCGATGACACTTTCTCCGTCATAGGCAAAGAGCCCCTCGGAGCGATCGTCCACATTCGGGTGCAGCCTCACAAGCAGGCTCCATTCTCCGCCGAAACGCTTGTTGAAGGCAGAGAGCAGACTTTTTGCATCGAGGCGGTAGGGCTCGGTGCTTTGCGATGCTCGGAAGGTCGGGGCATACAAAACAAGGCGGCGATCATTCGAAAGCGAAAGTGCGTCAAAGACCTTAGACCGCAATGCCTCATCCTCACGGAAAAAGAGGTCGTTTCTCGGTGAGCCGTACTCCGCTATCTCACCGTCATACCAAAATGAGCTGCGGTAGATACCGCTCATGAAGCGGCTGCTGGAAACTATGAGATCGCACTGTCTTGAGTCTCTTTCGGCGTACTCGGGGTAATCGGGAGGCAGGGCATCGGCGGCATCCTTTTCGATACGCTTGAGGGCAAAGCCGTGCCATGTTTGCATATAATACTGCCCTTTTCGCTTACAGTGAGCACCCTTGCGGCAATTGTCGACCCAGACCTTTGCCTGCATCAAAGCGTCAATACGCTTACGGGAAGCGATGTTCACTGCCCTTACACCCTCGGGAAGTGTCACCTTATCGGGCTCTTTGAGCAGCCAGACTATATCCGCCTCGGGGCACTTTTTGCGCAGTGCCTCGGAGATGGCGGCCGGACTGTCCGACACCGATCTTCCGTAGTAGCTTGAAAAGACCACGAGATCCTTTTTTATCGGGCGAAGCCTTGCGACATTCCACAGCATGGCGGCTGCCGCCCTGCGTAACAGCTTGGGCATATTAATCCTCCTTGGGGCGATCGGCGTTCAGCCTGTCACGGTGCTTTACTATCACCGTGAGGCGGTAGGCGAGTATGAGCGTCTCCGTCAGCGAGACCGCACAGCCGAGTGCAACGGTGCTCATGTTGCCGGATACGAACAGGAGCAAAAGCACTGCGATATGGCAAACGGTACCGAAGATGACGGAGTAGTTTGCGTGCTTTGTCAGTCCCATGGCACTGAGCATGGGGAAGCCGCATATATAGCTGGGCAATATCACTATGCCCACGGGAAGCATGGCACGGAGTATCCTGCCGGCACCTGCGAAATCCGCACCGAACAGGAGGATGCACAGTGGCTCCGCCCATATGAATGCGGCGGTACAGCCGAGAATTATCACCGGCATAACGATGAGCATGACCTTGCGCACCAGCTTGTAATCACGGTTCTTGACCATGTAGGGATACAGACTGTCCGACACCGGAGAAAGGGCATTTTTGCCTGCGGTTATCAGCTTGTCCGCACTCGTATACAGACCCGTTGCGGCACCGCCTGCGGACAGAATATCGATAAGCACGGTGTTGAAGGCGGTGTATGCGGTGGTGGCGATGCGAGAGTAGAAAAATGTCGAAGCGCGACGCATGAGGGACAGTACGCCCCCTGCCGTGCAACGCATGGGAGTGATACCGAAGGACTGCTTCAAATGACCGAAGGCGGCGGCAAGTGCAACGGCATTGCCGATGATATTCAGTATCGGGACTATGAGTATGTCCTCGGGCTTTTTGAGGAACACGAAGATCGCCGCGGTAAAGAACACACGGACGGATACCGTTCTCACGGTTATCGCAGTCATACGCTCGAGACCTCGGTAAAGGTAATCGGGCATAAGCGAGGTGAGAGCGGTGGATATAAAGAACAGGACAAAGAGCGTTTGCTTATCACGCCAGGTCGGTATGAGCCGACAGAGGATGAGCAGCAGGGCCGCAGCAATGACGGACAAAAAGAGCTTGCAAACGGTGACACCGCCGAGGATCTCACACAGTGCCGCTTTATCGTCACGCCGACGGGACACCTCCTCGGTGGCGGAAAGCATGAAGCCGAAGTCGATGAAAAGCTGGAAGTAGACCATCACAGCCGTTGCGACACCGAGAGAGCCGTAAACGGTGGGGCCGAGTATCCTCGTCTCATACGGTATGACCGCCAGACTCAGCAAAGTACCCGAAAATTGCAGGATATAGAGCATGACAGTGTTTTTGAGGAGAACTCCTCGTTTTGAGCCGAGACGTAAACGTTTCATCACATAGCCTTTCGGAAAGCGTTTTTGAGCTTAAAAAGCAGGGACAGGCTGCGATAAGCACGGCGATTCAGCAGCTTATAACAAAGCCTTTGGGATGATGAGAAATGACCGATATCGAGCGACAGCTTATGATCCGGATACTCCGACTCGAACCTCTCCCTAAGCTCCTTTAATACGGGAGAGCTCCTGTCTGCCCTGAGCACTCTGACCGAGGCGGCAATATACATATGCTCACAGGCAAGAGTACACAGCTCACGGCGATAGGTATCATAAAGCCCGTTTTTTAAAAACCAAGCGGAGATATCGTCAAAGGCATCGATTATCTCACGGCAACGCTCGATGTTGCCGCTTCTCATGATGGAGCCCTGACGTGCAAGGTAGCGATAAAGCGGTGTATCGAGGGTCACGATAGACTCCGCTTTCGCAAAAAGCTTTGAGCTTGTGCGGATATCCTCATACCAGACCCTTGAGGGAAAGAGTATGTCGTTATCGGCAAAAAGGCTTCTTTTCCAAAGCCTTGCCCATGCCGCAGGCAGGGACTCCAAAAATTCGGGGTGATCCTTGAGACCGAAAACTCCCTCATACAGGGACGACACCGTGAGCGGTCTTGAATCACCGTCCTCCGTCACCTGCTCCATTTGGAAGGAGTATATATCCGCCCCTGTCTCCTTTATCGCCTCGGTGAGTATCGAAAGCGCATCGGGGCTTACGGTATCGTCACTGTCAACGAAAAAGAGGTAATCGCCCACAGCCTCGGCTATACCGGTGTTTCTCGCACCGCCGAGACCCTTGTTTTCCTGATGGACAACACGGATGAGCCCGGGGTGCTTTGCGGCGTTTTCATCACATATCGCAGGGGACACACCGTCGGTGCTGCCGTCGTCAACGAGGATGATCTCACAGTCGGAGCAGTCGTTTTGAAGCAAGGAGTCTATGCACTTTTGCAGGTATTCCGCAACATTGTAAACGGGGACAACTATGCTGAAAAGCATTAATCCTCACTCTCCTTGTAGGTCTTTATGCGAACAAGATAGTATATGCTTGCCAACACGACGGCAAGGTAGAAGGCGGCATTGGGTCTACGCAGTACCCCCGCTGTATTGTAAACATGGATAAGGCACAGCACAAGAGCGATACCGCAGCTTGCCGCATCGAGGGTGAAGTACTTCTTGGGATCCTTGATAAGAGCCCAAATCACAAGATAGATAAAGTACAGCAGGAAGCATGACATGGCGACAAGCCCCACGATGCCGTAGAGGTAATACATACCGTGCAGATCGTTTTCGACATCGTAGTTGTTGCCGTTTACGGTGAAGCGGCTCAGCTCGATACCGAAGACTCTTGCCGAGGCAGGAGAATCCTCCATGAGCAGGCTTGCGAATTTGAGCTTCATGGGTCTTGCCGGCGTTATCTCGTTGATGCTCTTCGAGTAGTCGTACATCTCTATAGTCCTGCGAGCACCGAAATATTCAACGAAGTCGGGGGAGTAGAAGGAGTATATCGGGGTCAGGTATTCTATCCAGATCTCCTGCCTGCGACTCAGCTCCTCATCGCTTATGCCCTCCTCATCGAGAGAGGGCAGATCATCGTCACAGCTTTCGTCGATACGCTGCTGACGATCCTCCTGATTTGCCATATACAGCTTTTGGTGCTGCATCATGGGAGAGGGTGCCATACAGGCAACGAAGACGGCGGCAATCAATGCAAAAAGCAGAGCCGGCTTGAGATCCTTGCGACGGATCATGAACATGGAAAGGGCAACGCCGAAGCCCGTTGCGGCGATACCGAAGAAGCACAGTCTTGTGCCGAGAAAATACATCGAGATAAAGCCGCCGACCATGGCGATCCAAAACAGGGGGCTCTTAAAGCCCTTTTTGATATACAGCCATACGACGGCAAGAGGTACCGCCATATCAAGTATCGCACTTTGCGAATTGGTGTTGCTGAACCAACCGATATAACCCATACCGTCCATATAGGTGTGGGGCTCGGTGCCGGTGATGAGAGCGATAAGCTGTACCGCAAGAATGATGAAAAGGGATATGACAATGCCCTTTTTCATCGACGAATACACGTTTTCACCGCAACGAAGGAAGCTTATAAGGCATATGACCGTCCAAGGCAAAAGCAGGACGCGGATATAATTCGTAAGGTCCTGCACGGGGGCGGCGTAGCCTGCGTCGATACAGGCGTACATATGCCCTGCACCAATGAGAACGCTGACTGCCGCAGTGATATAATATACCTTTTTGCGGTCGGATATTATGAAGCCGCCGACAACGGTGAAGGCAAGCGTCGCAAGACGCAGTATGAGCGTCGGGGTGTTGGATACACCTGCCTTCGACAGCCAAAAGGACGCAACGTCCATGATCGGCTGAAGAACGCAAAGGGTCAGAACTATTACGGCGGCGTTGCCGCGGAGGAAATTGCTTGCTTTATCGGTAAAACGCATATGTCATCCTTTCGTGGGTCGGGGGGTGTTACGTTCGGCTCTGTCCGTCAAAAATATGATACATGCCAAAATGATCGCAAAATAAACGGAGGCATTGGGTCGTCGCAGTATGCCTGCCGTGGCATAGCTGTGTGCAAGACAGCTTATAAAGGCAATGCCCCAGGCGGCGGTCTCAAAGGTGAAGCTTTGCTTGAAATTTCTCAGCAGCGCCCTTGCTATGCGGTATATGAAGTACAGGAGGAAGATCGCAAGGAGGCAAAGTCCCACCGCACCGCAAAGGTAGTAGATGCCGTGAAAATCGTTTTCCACATCGTAAACTCTGCCGTCATAGCTGAGCTCACCGAGCTCAAGTCCGAACACCGTTGAGAGCAGCGGCGAATCCTGCATGAGAAGCTTGCAGTAGTTTATCTTCATACGCCTTGCATCGCAGATGTCCGAGGCGCTTTCGGAGTAGTCGTAAAGCTCCGCCACCCTGTCCATACCGAAGCGGCCGACAAGACCGCCGAGGTATTCCTCATAGGCCTCGGTAAGCCTTATCGTGCGAAACTCCTCATCGGGGATCTCCACCGATACGGTAAGTCGGGCGGTATCGGCATTTTGTATGAGCTCATCGATATGCTCCTGCTTTTTGACTGCGTTCTCCGCAACGAGGGTCTGATTCCTCGTCATCGGAGATACGGGGATGAGTGCCGCAAAAATGACCGTAAGCCCAAGCAAAACGGCGATGCTGCTCTTTTTGCTGCGATCGGTGAGGATAAGCGTCAGCGAAAGCCCGATACCCGTTACGATGAGCGAAAAATACGCAAGCCTTGTCGCAAAGAAATAGAGCAGGGAAAATGCAGCGGCGGTGACGATAAAGGTTGGCAGGGGTCTGTGCTCAAATCGCTGTATCACAAAAGCCGTGACTGTGGGCACAAGCAGGCTCAGTATCGCACTTTGGGAGCTGGTGTTCAAAAACCAGCCCAAGAGCCCGATCCTCTTGTTTGCATAGGTGTAGGGATTCGTGCCCGTCACAAGGCTTAGGAGCTCCGATGCCGCAATGACGGCAAGGCAAACGCAAAGTGCCCGTTTGAGCTCCGGATACACCCTTTCATCGGCACGGAGAAAGCTTATGAAGCATATCGCCGTGATGGGGAGCTGATAGATACGGACGAGGTTTGCCCAGTCACCGACCATGTCACCGTAGCCGGATGCCATACAGGCAAGGGTGTGTCCGGCAGTGAGCAGAAGAAGTATAACGGCAGTCACGATATAGCACCTGCGCTGCCGAGTGAATATCCATCCGCCGAGGATAAGTATGCCCAAAATGACAAAGCGAAGCAGCATTGTCGGAGCGTTGGAAATGCCGAGCCCGTCCGCGAAAAAGGACAGAAGATCCAACAAGGGCTGTATCACACAGAGGATAAAGACCGCACGGGGAAGGTACGGCGATAATTTGCTTTTGAGATCTCTACAGTTTTCCATCGCGTCTCCTTTTACCGAAAGTCATCGAAAAGCCGGAAATCCACATACTTGATCAAGGTCGATATCAAATTATTTTACCACGCACCGCCTTTCGTGTCAATCAAAGCAAACGTGCGGCAGCCGAACTCGGTTTTGGCGAAAGTGACCGATCGGGTGGGGTGTGGAGTACGGTTTTCGTTCGGTGTTTAAAATTCGCAATTTGTTTCGCTTAGCCCTTTTCTTTTTCATTTCTATTTGGTATAATCAAAACGATAAAGAAAAGAACTTGCCAATTATATGAAATCATAAATACATACAGAGAGGAAGATTTAAATTGATCTCACACGGCAAAGAAATCAAGGTTTTCTCAGGCAGCTCCAACACAGAACTCACTAAGGACATCTGCTCCTACCTCTTTAAGGACGTAGGAAGCTGCGACTGCGCAAACTTTGCCGACGGCGAATGCTCCATCTCCGTCAAGGAGCCCGTTCGCGGTGCGGATGTTTTCATTGTTCAGTCCACCTGCAAACCCGTTAATGACCACCTTATGGAGCTGCTTGTTATGATCGACGCTATGCGTAGAGCATCGGCAGGCCGCATCACCGCAGTTATCCCCTATTTCGGCTATGCCCGTCAGGATCGCAAGGCAAAGAGCCGCGACCCCATCTCCGCAAAGCTCGTTGCAAACCTTATTACCGCCGCAGGTGCGGACAGAGTCCTCACCATGGATCTTCACGCCGCTCAGATCCAGGGCTTCTTCGATATCCCCGTTGACAATCTGTTCGGCGCTCCCCTCTTTGTTAAGCATTACGCCGAGATCTTCGGCAAGAATAATGAAGATGTCGTCGTCGTATCCCCCGACGTAGGCAGTACCGCAAGAGCAAGAAGCTTTGCGATGAAGCTGGGTGTTAACATGGCGATCGTAGATAAGCGTCGCCAGAAGGCGAATCAGTCCGAGGTCATGAACATCATCGGCAACGTCGAGGGCAAGACCTGCATCCTCCTTGACGATATGGTCGATACCGCCGGCTCCCTCTGCGGTGCTGCAAAGGCCATAGTCGAGATCGGCGGAGCTAAGGAGGTCTACGCCTGTGCATCCCACGGTGTTCTTTCCGGTCCCGCTATCGAGAGGCTGAACAACAGCTGCATAAAAGAGCTTCGTCTGCTCGACACCATTCCCTATCCCTCCGATCAGCCCAAGTGCGACATTATCAAGTACCAGTCCGTGGCACCGATATTTGCCGAGGCTATAAAGAGGGTCTACGAGGAGATCTCCATTTCCAATCTGTTTGACTGATATGTTTGACAAGTTTCGCAATAAGGGTGGGGTATCATGGATAGTCGTATTCCTCGGCAACCCCGGCCCCAAATATTCGGGCACAAGGCATAACGCCGGCTTCATGGCGGCGGATGCCATGGAGAAGAAGCTCGGCACAAAGGTGAACAAGCTTCGATTCAAGGCGCTCACAGCCAAGGTCGACTTGGGCGGTGAGGGCGTTTTGCTGCTCAAGCCACAGACCTTTATGAATCTCTCCGGTGAGGCGGTGAGTGCAGCCTCGGCCTTTTACAAGGTATCGCCGGAGCACATCATCGTCGTATCGGATGAGACGGCTTTGCCCATAGGCAAGCTTCGTATCAGAAAGAGCGGCTCTGCAGGTGGGCATAACGGACTGAAAAATATTATCCAAATGCTCGGCACCGATGCCTTTCCGAGATTCCGTATGGGAGTCGGAGCACCGCCGCACCCCGATTACGATATGGCGGACTGGGTGCTGTCCGCATTTAAAAATCAGGACGCAGAGAATATGTGCGCCTTGGCCGAAAGGGTATGCGATGCGATCGAGTGCTACATTGCCGAGGGCCCCGACCGTGCAATGAATAGGTTTAATTGTTGATTGTAAAACGGGGTAGCTCTACCCCGTTTTACGATTATCATGGAAAGGATGATACAATATGAAGAAAAGCTGCATAGCAATGCTGCTGGCAGGAGGACAGGGCTCGAGACTCTATGCTCTGACGCAGAACGTCGCAAAGCCCAATATGCCCTTCGGCGGCAAGTACCGAATAATCGACTTTCCGCTTTCAAACTGCGCAAACTCCGGCATCGACACCGTGGGTGTGCTCACACAGTACCGTCCCTTGCAGCTCAACAGCTACATAGGCGGAGGTCAGCCGTGGGATCTCGACTCGGCAGACGGCGGCGTTTTCATTCTCCCTCCGTATCAGACAGCGGGGGAAAACGGCTCATGGTTTTCCGGTACCGCCAATGCGATATACCAGAACATCGGCTTTATCGAAATGTACGATCCGGACAACGTGCTCATCCTTTCCGGCGATCACATTTATAAAATGGACTACTCCGATATGCTCAGGGAGCATACAAGCAGCGGTGCCGCCTGTACCATTGCGGTGCTGACCGTGTCGAAGGAGGAGGCAAGCCGCTTCGGTATCATGAGCATAGGAGCCGACGGCTTTATAAACGAATTTGAGGAAAAGCCCAAGGAGCCCAAGAGCGATCTTGCATCCATGGGAATATACATATTTAACTGGAATAAGCTCAGGGAATATCTCATAGCCGACGAAAACGATCCCGATTCCGAAAAGGACTTCGGCAAGAACATTATCCCAAAGATGCTTGGCGCAGGTGAGAAGCTGCTTCCCTACCGCTTCGGCGGATACTGGCGTGATGTGGGCACGATAACGAGCCTGTGGGATGCCAATATGGATATGCTGTCCACCACGCTTATAAATCTCTATGACCCCGATTGGCCAATACGCTCAAGGGGCTCTGTGTGTCCTCCGCATTTTGCCGGAGAGGATGCAAGCATAGTCCACTCCATCGTGACAGAGGGCTGCGTCATAGAGGGTCATGTCGAAAACTCGGTGCTTTCAAACTCCGCCAAGGTAGGCAAGGGCGCAAAGGTGCTCTACAGTGTGCTGATGCCCGGTGCCGTCGTTGAGGAGGGAGCGGTCGTTGAATATGCCATGATCGGTGAGAACACGGTTATCGGCAAGGGAGCACATATAGGTGAAGCTCCCGACGGCAGTGAGAGCTGGGGCGTTGCTACCTGCGGTCCCGATATTCGCATAAGAGAGGGCGGTACGGTCCATGCCGCCGCAATGATCTATAAGTCAGAGGAGGTTTGAGCCATGTCCGATTTTCACGGTATCATTTACGCATACGGTGCGACAAAGGAGCTCGGTGAGCTGGTGCGAAGCCGCACGGCAGCCTCCATGCCCTTCTGCGGCAGATACAGGCTTATAGATTTTGCCCTGTCCTCCATGATGAACGCAGGTATCCACAATGTCGGCGTTATAATGCAGAGAGATTATCAGTCCTTGCTTGACCACCTCGGCAGCGGCAAGGATTGGGACATGGGCAGAAAGATCGGCGGTCTGCGTATGCTTCCGCCCTTCGGTCTCCCCGAATATCACAAGGGCGATTACACCGGTACGATAGAGGCGCTCAATGCCGTATCGACCTATATTGAGGATATCAAAGAGGACAATATCATAATGCTCCACGGCAACACCGCCGCAAATCTCGATCTGCGTGACATCATAAGAAGGCACACGGAGTCGGGTGCGGAGATCACGGCGATATGCACGAGACAGGAGCCGGACTATCGCCATCATCGCTATCTTGTCGGTGAGGACGGCTTTGCAAGCGGAATAGTATTCAACCGGAGCGAAAAGGGTGAGGGGCTTGCGTCCTTGGAGGCATATGTCATCTCCAAAAAGCTGCTGCTTGGCATGATGACGGATTGTGCCGCTTTGAATCATTATCATTTCCACAGGGACGCTCTTGCGTCATATATCGAAAACGGCGGCAGGATAAACGTCTATTTTCATGAGGGCTACGCAAGGCGTATCATGAGCACCGAGGCATATTTCAAGACCGGTATGGATATGCTTTCTCCCGAAGCCAGAGCGGAGCTTTTCCCGAGCGACAGACCGGTTCGCTCCAAGAGTGCGGTCGATGTCAGCACCTATTACGGTGAGGATGCCCGTGTCCGCTCATCCCTTGTTGCGGACGGCTGCATAATCGAGGGTGAGCTCAATAACTGCATAGTATTCTCCGATGTTCGCATCGAAAGGGGAGCAAGGCTCAGCAATTGCATAATAATGCGAGGCTCTCATATCGGTGAGAATGTCATACTCAGCAATGTCATTGCGGATAAAAACGTAAGCCTTTCCGCCTCCCGGACTCTTATGGGAAGCGAAAAGCTGCCCATCGTGATACCCAAGGGCAGCAGGATCTAATAGGAGCAAATTCAATGGTAAGTCAAATTTCCCGCGACGAAATGCGTTCGGCTATCGAGGATAAGCTGTGTGCTCACTTCGGCGTAACAAGCAAAAACGCAACTGCGGATCAGGTGTTTCGCGCAAGTGCCATCGTGATAAGAGAGATCATGAGCCGCTTCCTTGCCTTTGGGGAGGAAAAAACACCCGACCGTGAGATCCATTATCTGTCCATGGAGTTTCTCATGGGCAGGAGCCTTATGAAAAACGCCTTCAATCTCGGAGTGTCCGAGGCACTTGGCGGCGCCCTTGAGGATCTCGGCTTCTCGGCTGCGGATGTTTTCGAGGAGGAAAACGATGCAGGTCTCGGTAACGGAGGCTTAGGTCGCCTTGCAGCCTGCTATATGGATTCCATGGCGACCCTCGGAATACCGGCAACAGGCTATTCCATATGCTACGAGCTGGGCATATTCCGTCAGAAGATAGTCGACGGAAGGCAGACCGAGGTGGCGGACGATTGGCGTAAGAGTGCCGAGAGCTGGCTTATCCCCAGAAACGAGGATGCCGTCGAGATCCGCTTCGGCGGATACATCACCCCCTATTGGGACAATTACGGTCACTACCACGCCGAACACCGTGATTACACTACGGTGACCGCCGTCCCCCGTGATATGCTCATAGCCGGCTACGGCGGTAAGCGTATCAACACCCTGAGACTGTGGGACGCAAGGAGCACCAACGCTCTGGATATGTACCTCTTTTCCGAGGGCGAATATGTAAAGAGCCTTGAGCAGCGTACCATGAGCGAGGTCATCACCAAGGTACTCTACCCTGCGGACGATCACACCGAGGGCAAGCTTTTGAGGCTGAAGCAGCAATACTTCTTCGTATCCGCTACGGTGCAGACCATAGTCAGAAAGCATATCGAACGCTTCGGTGACGTGCGATCCTTCCACGAGCACCATGTTATTCAGATAAACGACACCCACCCCACTCTTGTTATACCCGAGCTCATGCGTATACTCATGGATGAGCACGGTCTCGGCTGGGACGAGGCATGGAATATCGTGACCTCCTCGGTGGCGTATACCAATCACACCGTTATGAGCGAGGCGCTGGAAAAATGGCCGCAGTCGCTCATACAAAGCCTGCTTCCCCGTATCTGGGAGATACTGTGTGAGATAAACCGCCGTTGGTGTGCCCTTTTGCTCTCAAGCTTCGGCAGCGGTGAAAAGATGGGCCGCAGTCTCATCATCCGTGACGGCTGCGTTCATATGGCAAACCTCTGCCTTGCATCCTGCTATAAGGTCAACGGCGTATCCGCCCTCCACGGCGATATACTCAAAAACGATCTGTTCCGTGACGTTGCGGAGCTTTACCCCGATCGCTTTACCTATGTGACCAACGGTATAGATCACAGACGTTGGCTGGCTCAGATAAATCCCGAGCTCCACTCACTGTGCTGTGAGCTTCTCGGCAACGAGGACTACCTCCTTGCACCCGAAAAGCTTATCGGCTTAAAACGCTTTGCCGATGACCCCGAGGTCTGTCGCAGGGTGCTGGAGATAAAGCAAGGCAACAAATACCGTTTTGCCGAGTTCGCAAGGAAAAACGACGGCTTTACGCTCAATACCGATGCCGTTGTCGATGTTCAGGTCAAGAGGCTGCACGAGTATAAGCGTCAGCTTTTGTGTGCCATGCTGATCTGCTCCCTGCAACGGAAATTGCACGATGAGCCCAACGCCGATTTCACGCCACGCTGCTTCGTATTCGGAGCAAAGGCGGCGGCAGGCTATCGCACGGCAAAGCGTATAATCGAGCTTATATGCTCACTTGCCGACGATGTCAATTCCGATCCTCTGTGCAAGGGAAGGCTTCAGGTCTATTTCATGGAGAACTACAGAGTATCGGCGGCGGAGGCGCTTATGCCGGCTGCATACGTCTCCGAGCAGATATCCACCGCAGGCAAGGAGGCATCCGGCACCGGCAATATGAAGCTCATGCTAAACGGTGCCGTGACGATAGGCACGCTTGACGGCGCCAATGTCGAAATGTACGAGCGTTTGGGCGATGAGAATATGTTCCTGTTCGGACTTCGCACAAACGAGGTCGAGGAGCTCAAGCGAAACGGCTATACGCCGCAGGGTATCGCAAAGTCCGATCCCGAGATAGCGATGATCCTCGATCGCTTCAGCCGAGGCTTTAGGGACGGCAAGAGCTACGCCGATCTCGCATCCGGCCTCATCTACGGCGATCCCTATATGCTGATAGCGGATTACCGAAGCTACGCCGATACCCACAGCCGTATGTACGGCAGAATATCCGAGGGCAGGGAGTTTGCCCGACTGTCTCTGATAAATACAGCGGAAAGCGGTATATTCGCCGCAGACCGTGCGATAAGGGAGTATGCGGAAAACATATGGAACATAAAACCGTGATAGTCATCGGCGCCGTGAATATGGACATTTGCGGTAAGCCGAACAACAGCCCCATAATGCGTGATTCAAACCCCGGTACGGTCAGCTTCAGCCCCGGCGGAGTGGGAAGAAATATTGCACACAATCTCGTCCTTATGGGCGTGGATGTCAAGTTCATTGCGGCAATAGGCACCGATGCAAACGGCGAAAGCATAATGCAAAGCTGCCTTGACCTCGGCTTTGATATGCACCTGTGCCGCAGAATAAAGGGCGGTCGCACCTCCTGCTATCTGTATATCACCGACGAAAACGGTGAGATGCAGCTCGGTGTCAGCGATACCGATATCGCAGGTAGCATAACCCCCGAGTACCTGCTTACCTGCCTTAACGAGATCAATGCCGCCGATGCCGTTGTGGTCGATGCAAATCTCACGGCGGAGACCTTGCGTTGGATCGGTGAGCACGTCACCGCACCGATATACGCAGACCCCGTATCCACCGCAAAGGCACAGCGACTCATGCCGCTTTTGCCCAATCTGTATGCGTTCAAGCCCAACGCCATCGAGGCGATGAGCATGACCGGCGAAAGCACCTCACTTCGTGCAGCCGAGGCACTTATGAAAATGGGCGTAAAGAGAGTTTTCGTCTCCTTGGGCAGTGACGGCATAGTCGCCACCGAGGGCGATACCGTGATAAAGCTCCCCTGTCTGAAAACCGATATTGTCAACACTACCGGCTGCGGCGATGCCGCCACGGCGGCGATAGTCTGGGCAGGTGTGAGGGGAGAGGATATCATCGAATGTGCGAATGCGGCAATGCGCGCATCCTCGCTGACGATACGCTGCACAGAAGCGGTAAACCCCGACATCTGCGCCGATCTTCTGATCTGAGATCAATATATGAAAAAAAGTCCCCCCCGGGGACTTTTTTCATATAATCCTTGAACGCACGGAAAAAATGGTATATAATAATCAAATCCTATTACGGACGGGAGAGTTTGAATTGAAACATACAAAGATAGCGCTTATCTACGCCGATCCCCAAAGCTACGGCGATATGGAGATCACCGTCTGCGGCTGGGCCCGCACGATCCGTGACATGAAAAACTTCGGCTTCATCGAGCTTAACGACGGCTCCTGCTTCAAGAGCTTGCAGGTCGTTCTCGAGCGTGAGAAGCTTTCAAATTACGATGAGCTCGCTCATCAGAACGTCGGTGCGGCCTTTATCGCAAAGGGTCGCCTTGTCCTGACTCCCGAGGCAAAGCAGCCCTTTGAGCTGAAAGCCGATGAGGTCATTTTGGAGGGTGCGTCCTCCCCCGACTATCCGCTTCAGAAGAAGCGTCACAGTGTTGAATTTCTGCGTACCATCCAGCACCTTCGTCCGAGGACGAATCTTTTCAGTGCGACCTTCCGCGTCAGAAGCGTTGCTGCTCAGGCGGTGCATGAATTTTTCCGTGACAGGGGCTTTGTCTATGTCCACACCCCGATAATCACCGGCTCCGACTGTGAGGGTGCAGGTGAGATGTTCCGTGTCACCACCCTCGACCTTAACAATCCTCCCCGTAAAGAGGACGGTACGGTCGACGACAGCAAGGATTTCTTCGGCAAGGTAACGAGCCTCACCGTTTCCGGTCAGCTCAACGCCGAGAACTTTGCCATGGCCTTCGGTGACGTGTACACCTTCGGCCCCACCTTCCGTGCCGAGGTCAGCTACACTCAGCGTCATGCCGCCGAGTTCTGGATGATAGAGCCCGAGATGGCATTTGCCGATCTGTACGATTATATGGACACCGCAGAGGCGATGGTCAAGTATATCATAAACACCGTTTTGGAGCGTTGCCCTCAGGAGATGACCTTCTTCAACTCCTTTGTGGACAAGGGCCTGCTTGAGAGATTGCACAATGTCGTCTCCAACGACTTCGGCAGAGTGAGCTACACCGAGGCGGTCGAGCTCCTTGAGAAGTCCGGCAAGAAGTTCGATTACCCCGTCAAGTGGGGCATCGATCTCCAGACGGAGCATGAGCGTTACCTCACCGAGGAAGTATTCAAAAAGCCCATCTTCGTCACCGATTATCCCAAGGAGATCAAGGCGTTTTATATGCGTCTCAACGACGACGGAAAGACCGTTGCCGCAGCGGATTGTCTCGTTCCCGGTATCGGTGAGATCATCGGCGGCTCTCAGCGTGAGGAACGCCTCGATGTTCTGACAAGCAGGATGGCGGAGCTCGGACTTCGTGAGGAGGACTATTGGTGGTACCTCGATCTGCGTCGCTACGGATCTTGCCGCCATGCCGGCTTCGGTCTGGGCTTTGAGCGTATGGTAATGTACCTCACCGGCGTGTCGAACATCCGTGATGTCGAGCTGCACCCCCGTACCACCGGCAACGCCGATTTCTGATAAAAAATGTCGCTTTTAAAGCGACCAAACAAGCATCCTCCCCATTTATAATGGCAATTGTAAACATTATGAATGAGGAGGTTTTTTTATGAGAAAAGGATTAACGGAGATGGTTTTCATCCTCGATCGCAGCGGTTCTATGCACGGTCTCGAGGGGGATACGATAGGCGGCTTCAATTCGATGCTGGAAAAGCAGAGGAGAGTCGAGGGCAGTGCCTATATCACAACGGTGCTGTTTGATATGAAATGGAACATCGTCCACGACAGAGTACCGCTTTCCGAGGTCAAGGACATGAACGCCTGCGATTATATCGTCGGCGGCTGCACTGCATTGCTGGATGCGGTGGGCAGCACGATAAAGCACATAGCCAGCATACATAAATACGCAAGACCGGAGGACATTCCGGAGCGTACCGTGTTCGTTATCATAACCGACGGCATGGAAAACGCAAGCCATCACTATACCGCCGATGACGTTCGTCACATGATAGAGAAAGAGGAGAAGAAGTACGGCTGGGAGTTCCTGTTCCTCGGAGCGAATATGGATGCGGTATCGACCGCCGCAAGCTTCGGAATAAGAGCGGAAAGAGCCGTGAGCTACCATAGCGACCACATAGGCACAAGGCTGAATTACGAGGTCGCCGGCGATGCGCTGTGTGCATTCCGTGAGACCTCGGCAATGCCCTCCGAGTGGAAAAGCCGCATCGAGGCCGATATGAAGACCCGTGCCAAATCCTCGGACTAATAAGATAAGGAAAAGAAAATCGCTCCCGTATCGGATGATACGGGAGCGATCCGTTTAATTGCTTATGCTGTTTGAAGCAGCTTAAACTGCATCAAAGGTCGCCTTAG